>NZ_JBFAMH010000017.1:0-164661 GCF_040656475.1 Streptomyces sp. NPDC049915 | reverse complement strand
GCCCGGTTACATTTCGAACCCGGAAGCTAAGCCTTACAGCGCCGATGGTACTGCAGGGGGGACCCTGTGGGAGAGTAGGACGCCGCCGAACAATCTTTGGGAAGGACCCCTGGTCACCAGCGTTCAGCTGGGACCAGGGGTCCTTTTGTTTTTACAATGCTTGTAGTACCGAAGACAGGAGTCACCGATGTCCACCAACTCTCCCGACGACCGTCCGGAGCGCGATCAGCGGCGCCGGGAGGGCGGGGAACGCGGCGACCGTGGCGGCTTCCGCGGCGGCAACGACCGTGACCGTGGCGGCTACGGCCGCCGTGACGGTGGCGACCGCGGCGGCTTCCGCCGTGATGACCGGGGCGACCGTGGTGACCGCGGTGGGGCCCGGCGTGACGACAACCGTGGTGGTTTCGGCCGGCGCGACGACCGGGACCGGGGACCGCGGCGTGATGACCGTGGTGGTGACCGTCCCGGGTTCCGTCGTGACGACCGCGGGGACCGTGGCGGTGACCGTCCGGGCTTCCGTCGTGACGACCGTGGTGGTGACCGTGACGACCGTGGTGGTGACCGTCCCGGGTTCCGTCGTGACGATCGCGGGGACCGCGGTGGTGACCGTCCGGGCTTCCGCCGTGACGACCGCGGCGACCGCGGTGGTGACCGTCCCGGGTTCCGTCGTGACGATCGCGGGGACCGTGGCGGTGACCGTCCGGGCTTCCGTCGTGACGACCGTGGTGGTGACCGTCCCGGGTTCCGTCGTGACGACCGTGGTGGTGACCGTCCCGGGTTCCGTCGTGACGACCGCGGGGACCGTGGCGGTGACCGTCCGGGCTTCCGCCGTGACGATCGCGGGGACCGCGGTGGTGACCGTCCGGGCTTCCGCCGTGACGATCGCGGGGACCGCGGTGGTGACCGTCCCGCGTTCCGCCGTGACGATCGCGGGGACCGCGGTGGTGACCGTCCCGGCTTCCGCCGTGACGACAACCGCGGTGGTTTCGGCCGGCGGGACGACCGGGGCGACCGCGGTGGTTTCCGCCGTGACGACAGGCGCGATGACCGCCGTGACGATCGGCGCGACGACCGTCGGGACGACCGCGACCGTGGAGGCTACGCGCCCCGGGACGACCGCGGCGACCGTGGCGGCTTCCGTCGGGACGACCGCGACCGTGGAGGCTACGCGCCCCGGGACGACCGCGGCGACCGTGGCGGCTTCCGTCGGGACGACCGCGGTGACCGCGGTGGTTTCCGCCGTGACGACCGCCGTGATGACCGTCGTGACGACCGCGGTGGTGACCGTCGCTTCGGCGAGCGTCGGGACGACCGTGCCGGCGAGCGCCGCTTCGGTGACCGCGGCGGTGAGCGCACCGGCGAGCGTCGCTTCGGCGACCGTGGTGGAGACCGTGGTGGCTTCCGTGGCCGGGACGACCGTGGCGATCGCGGGCCCCGTCGGGACGACCGCGGTGGCCGGCCGGGCGGTTTCCGTGGCCGGGACGACCGTCGGGATGACCGGCGCGGCGGCGGAAGCTTCCGTGACGACCGCGACCGCGAGCCGATCAAGCGGCTGCCGATCCCGCCGGACGTCACCGGCGAGGAGATCGACAAGGACGTACGCCAGGAGCTGCAGAGCCTGCCGAAGACGCTCGCGGACGACGTCGCCAAGAACCTGGTGATGGTCGCGCGGCTCATCGACGAGGACCCCGAAGGCGCCTACGGCTACTCCAAGGTGGCCCTGCGGCTCGCGTCGCGGGTCGCCGCCGTGCGGGAGGCCGCCGGTTTCGCGGCGTACGCCAGCCAGAAGTACAGCGAGGCGCTCGCCGAGTTCCGCGCGGCCCGGCGTATGACCGGCAACACCGACCTGTGGCCCGTGATGGCCGACTGCGAGCGTGGGCTCGGGCGGCCCGAGAAGGCGCTGGACATGGCCGGTGCCCCCGAGGTGCACAAGCTGGACAAGGCCGGCCAGGTCGAGATGCGGCTCGTCGCGGCGGGTGCCCGGCGGGACTTGGGGCAGCTCGACGCGGCCATCGTGACGCTGCAGAGCCCCGAACTGGCCTCCAACTCGGTCCAGCCGTGGACCGCGCGCCTGCGCTATGCGTATGCCGACGCGCTGCTGGCGGCCGGCCGCAAGGACGAGGCACGCGAGTGGTTCGCCAAGGCCGTCGAGGCGGACCGGGACGGCAGCACCGACGCGTCGGACCGGCTCGCCGAGCTGGACGGTGTGGAGTTCGTCGACGCCCTGGACGAGGACGCGGCCGACCCGGAGATCGCGGAGATCCCGGAGGCATCGGAGGTCGCGAAGACCTCCGAGGAGAAGGACGCCGCCGCCGACGCTGCCGCCGATGAGGACGCCGAGGCCGTCGACAGCGACAAGGACAGCGACAAGGACAGCGACAACGACTGACGGCCGTGACGGCAGAGGGCGGGCTCCCCGGGTTCACCGGGGGCCCGCCCTTTCGTCGTTGTGCCGTCGCGCCGGAAGACCGAGGGGTTCAGAGGTCGAGGGCGCGCAGGACCAGGCCGGAGGCCGGTTTCGGACCGAAGGACGTCGACTTGCGGGGCATGGTGACGCCGTGGCGGGCGAGGTCGCGGACGACTTCCTCGCGCACCGGGTGCAGGAGCACCGCCGTGGAGCCGTCGCGTTCCGCCTTGGTGATGGTGGCGGCCGTGTCGTGGATGTAGGCGATGTGGGCCGGGGAGTCCTCGGGGATGTGCCAGACGTGTTCCAGCAGCGTGGCGTGCAGGACCGTCGCGTCCAGGGTGCGCCAGGCCGCTGGGCGGTCGGCGGGGATCGTGCGGGCCAGCAGCGCCGGGTCGGGCCGGTCGAGGAGGTGGAAGGCGCCGTCGCCGGCCAGCAGGAAGGCGTTGCCGGCACAGGCCGCGTCGGCGAGGGCCTCCATGGCCTCCGGCAGCGCCACGTCCAGCCGCTGCACGCGGAAGTGGCCCTCGACGGCGGCGACCGCGTCCGCGACCGGCAGGCCGTGCAGGAGCCGGTGGATGGCGCGGACGCGCAACGGGTAGCGGACGGTGTCGACGAGCAGGACCAGGCCGTAGTCCCAGGGGCCGGGGGAGGGGTGTTCCTCGCGCAGCCTGCGGTAGGTGGCCCAGCGGTGGTGGCCGTCGGCGATCAAGGCCTGGTGGTGGGTCAGGTCGGCCTGGATCGCGGCCAGTTCGGCCGGGTCGGTGACGGCCCACAGGCGGTGGGTGAAGCCGTCCTCGGTGGTCGTCGACAGCAGCGGGGGCTGCTCCGCGGCGCGCTCGACGGCCCGGGTGGTGGGGGCCGTGGGGCCGTTGCCGCGGTAGGTCAGCAGCAGCGGTTCGAGGTTCGCGGAGGTCGCGCGCATCAGGGCGGCGCGGTCGGCGACCACGTGCGGCATGACGTCCTCGTGCGGCAGGACCAGGCCGTCGTCCGGGTCGGTCACGCGCAGGGCGCCGATCAGGCCGCGCTGGAGCATGCCGTCGCCGTCGCGCTGTTCGTAGACGTAGAGACCGGGTTCCGGGTCCGCGGTGAGGACGCCCTCGTCGAGCCAGCGGCGCAGGGTGTCGGCGGCCTGCTCGTTGCGGGCGCTCGGGGTGCCGGCCTCGGGCAGGATGAGGCGGACGATGTTGTACGGGTCCGACGACTGGAGGTGGTGCAGGCCGTCGGGGCGGACCACGACGTCGTACGGCGGTGAGGTGACGGCGGCCAGGCTGCCGACCCGGTCCGGGTCGTAGCGCAGACCTCGGAACGGGGTGAGTTCGAGGCCCCGGCGCGCCGTCGCTTCCGAGTGACCTGCTGTGTCCATCCCGGCATCGTACGTGTGTCAGTGGCATGCGCGATGATCGGGGGAAAGAGCATGCGACCCGAGGAGCGATGTGCAATGAGCCGGAGCGTCAGGACGAGGCCCGAGGGCAGTGGCCAGGCCCTGAGCGAGGCGTACGACACGGCGCTGCTCGACCTGGACGGGGTGGTGTATGCGGGCGGGAACGCGATCGCGCACGCCGTGGAGTCGCTGGAGAGGGCGCGGGCGGGCGGGATGCATCTCGCGTACGTCACGAACAACGCGCTGCGCACGCCGGACGTGGTCGCGGAGCATCTGACCGAGTTGGGCATACCGACGGGCGCGGAGGACGTCATCACGTCCGCGCAGGCGGTGGCCCGGCTGATCAGTGAGCAGGTGCCGGCGGGTTCGCGGGTGCTGGTGATCGGTGGTGAGGGGCTGCGGGTGGCGCTGCGCGAGCGCGGTCTGGTGCCCGTGGAGTCGGCGGACGACGACCCGGTGGCGGTGGTGCAGGGGTACGGCGGGCCGGACCTGTCGTGGGGGCGGTTCGCGGAGGCGTCCTACGCGGTCGCGCGCGGGGTGCCGTGGTTCGCGTCCAATACCGATCTGACGATTCCCAGCGGGCGGGGTATCGCGCCGGGCAACGGCGCCGCCGTGGAGGTGGTGCGGATCGCGACCGGCGCCGAGCCGCAGGTCGCGGGCAAGCCGCTGCCGCCGATGCACCGGGAGACCATCCTGCGCACGGGTGCGAAGCGGCCGCTGGTGGTGGGCGACCGGCTGGACACGGACATCGAGGGGGCGTTCAACGGCGGGGTCGACTCGCTGCTCGTGCTGACCGGGGTCACCGACGGCGCGCAGTTGCTCGCCGCGCCGCCGCAGCACCGGCCGACGTATGTCGACGCGGATCTGCGCGGGATGCTCACCGGGCAGCCGGAGATCACCGAGGAGGGTGACGGTTTCCGGTGCGGCGGGTGGACGGCGCGTGCCGCGGAGGAGCAGCTGGGGCTGAGCGGGGACGGTGAGGCGCTGGAGGGTCTGCGGGCGCTGTGCGCGGCGGCCTGGACGGCGGCCGGGGACGGTGTGTGCGAGCTGGACGGGGGGAAGTCGCTGGCCCGGCTGGGGCTGTGAGCCGGGGTCCGGTGTCCGGTCTGCGCAGAAGGCTCTGACCGGGAGCGGACCAGTCACTACGACCGGGGATCGTGGAGCGGAGCGAGGGTAGGCTAACCTAACCTCGTGTTGGTCGACAGTCCTCCCGAACAGTGCGCGGCGACCGCTCCCGCGCCCCCGAGCCGCCGGGCGCTCCGTGCCGTCGGGCTGCTGGTCGCCGTGGCGCTTCTGGCGCTCCTCGTCGTGGCGAGCATCGCCGTCGGGGCCAAACAGCTGTCCGTGGGGCAGGTCTGGCACGGCTTGTTCCACGACACCGGGACGTACGGCGACGTCGTCGTCGACGACCGGCTCGCGCGGACCGTGCTCGGGCTGCTCGCCGGAGCGGCGCTCGGGCTGTCGGGGGCCGTGCTCCAGGCGCTCACCCGCAACCCGCTCGCCGATCCGGGGCTGCTCGGCATCAACGCGGGCGCGTCCGCCGCGGTCGTCACGGCCATCACCTATCTCGGCGTCACCAGCCTGACCGGCTACGTGTGGTTCGCCTTCCTCGGGGCCGCCGTCGTGGGCGCGCTGGTGTGGTTCCTCGGCGGCAGCCGGGGCGCCACCCCGGTCCGGCTCGCGCTCGCGGGCACCGCGATCACCGCCGCGCTGTACGGGTTCGTACAGGCCGTGATGATCACGGACGACGCGGCGCTCGGCAAGATGCGCTTCTGGACCGTCGGCTCGCTCAACTCCGCCACCGACGGGACCATCAAGCAGGTGCTGCCGTTCTTCGCGGCCGGCACCCTGCTGGCGCTCGTCCTCGCCCGCCCGCTGAACGCGATGGCCATGGGCGACGACACCGCAAAGGCGCTCGGCGCCCACCTCGACCGGACCCGGGCGCTGGCCATGCTCGCCGCCACCGTGCTGTGCGGGGCGGCCACCGCCGCCTGCGGGCCGATCCTGTTCGTCGGGCTGATGGTGCCGCACGTCGTGCGCTCCTTCACCGGTCCCGACCTGCGCTGGATCCTCCCGTACGCCACCATCCTGTCGCCCGTGCTGCTGCTGGGCGCCGACGTGCTCGGCCGGATCGCCGTGCGGCCCTCGGAGCTCCAGGTCGGTGTCGTCACCGCCCTCCTGGGCGGTCCGGTCTTCATCTTCCTGGTCCGACGGCGGAGGACGGCGCAGCTGTGAGCACGGCGGTGAAGAAGGCGAGCACCACCGGGCGCACGAGGCGCAGCGACAGCCCGCCGCGTGCGCTGCGCACCCCCGGCGGGCTGTCGCTGCGCCTCGACGTACGCGCGCTGGTCGTCGTCGCCCTGCTGCTGGTGGCCGCGCTCGCCGCGAGCGTCGTACTCATCGGCACCGGTGACTTCCCGATCTCCGCCGGGGACGTGATCAGGACGCTGCTCGGCTACGGCAATCCGGGCCAGGAGTTCATCATCCGGGAGCTGCGGCTGCCGCGGGTGCTGGTCGGCCTGCTGGTCGGGGCCGCGCTGGGACTGGGCGGTGCGCTGTTCCAGGCGGTCTCCCGCAACCCGCTGGGCAGTCCGGACGTCCTGGGCCTCGGGCAGGGCTCGACGGCCGGGGCGCTCGTGGTGATCGTCCTGGTCGGCGGCAACACCGCGCAGGTCACCCTCGGCGCGCTGGCCGGCGGCCTGCTGACCGGCCTCGCCATCTATCTGCTGGCCTGGAAGCAGGGCGTGCACGGCTACCGGCTGGTCCTGGTCGGCATCGGCGTCTCCGCCGTCGCCACGGCCGTCAACGGCTACCTCATCACCAAGGCCGACCTGGTCGACGCGGCCCGCGCCGTCGTCTGGATGACCGGCTCGCTCAACGGCCGCGGCTGGGAGCAGGTGTGGCCGCTGCTCGCGCTGTGCGCGGTGCTGGTGCCGCTGGTCCTCGCCCACGCCCGGGGCCTGAGGATGATGGAGATGGGCGACGACATGGCCGGCGCCCTCGGGGTGCGCGTCGAGCGCGTACGGATGCTGCTGCTGGTGGCCGCCGTCCTGCTCACCGCGACCGCCACGGCCGCCGCCGGACCCGTCGGCTTCGTCGCCCTCACCGCCCCGCAGCTCGCCCGTCGCCTGACCCGCTCGCCGGGGCCGAATCTCCTCCCGTCGCTGTGCATGGGCGCCGCCCTCCTGGTCGCCGCCGACTTCGCCTCGCAGCGGCTGTTCGGCGCCGACCAGCTGCCCGTCGGCGTGGTCACCGGCGTGCTCGGCGGCGTCTACCTGCTGTGGCTGCTGGTCACCGAGCGCCGGGCGGGCCGGATATGAGCGGCACGCATCAGAACACCGATAGGAGCCCCGTGAACCGCCTGTCCGCGGAAAACGTCACCCTTGCCTACGATCAGCGCGTCATCGCCGAGCAGCTGTCGGTTCAGATCCCCGACCACTCCTTCACGGTCATCGTCGGACCGAACGCGTGCGGCAAGTCGACGCTGCTGCGGGCGCTGTCGCGGATGCTCAAGCCGAGCCGGGGCCGGGTGCTGCTGGACGGGCAGGTCATCCAGTCGATGCCGGCGAAGAAGGTGGCCCGCACCCTCGGCCTGCTGCCGCAGTCGTCGCTCGCGCCCGACGGCATCACGGTCGCCGACCTCGTCGGCCGCGGCCGCTACCCGCACCAGGGCCTGCTGCGCCAGTGGTCCGGCGAGGACGAGCGCGTCGTACAGGAGTCCATGGCGCAGACGGGGGTCGCCGAACTCGCCGACCGGTACGTCGACGAGCTGTCCGGCGGTCAGCGGCAGCGGGTGTGGATCGCGATGGCGCTCGCCCAGCAGACCCCGCTGCTGCTGCTCGACGAGCCGACGACCTACCTCGACATCCAGCACCAGATCGACGTGCTCGACCTGTGCGCCGAGCTGCACGAGACACAGGGCCGCACCCTCGTCGCGGTGCTGCACGACCTCAACCACGCGGCCCGGTACGCCACGCACCTGATCGCCCTCAAGGGCGGCCGGGTGGTCGCCGAGGGCGCGCCGAAGGAGATCGTCACGGCCGAACTGGTCGAGGAGGTCTTCGGTCTGCGCTGCCAGGTCATCGACGACCCGGAGACGGGCACGCCGCTGGTGGTACCGGCCGCGCGGAGAGCACGCGTACGGGCCTAGAGCAGCTTCCTGAGCCGGAACAGGTCCACCAGGCTCGCCTCCAGCCTCACCCGGCCCGAGCCCCAGGCGCGCGCGAAGCTCAGCTCGCCGTCCACCAGGGCCACCAGGTCGTCGCCGGCCATCGCCAGCCGGATCTCGGCCCGCTCCGGGGGCGGCCCTTCAAGGGTGTCGTCCACCCGGATCCGGCCGCCGGTCAGCCGCCCGACGAAGGTGACGTCCAGGTCCCTGATGTGGCAGCTCACCGAACGGTCCATGGCCGCGGCCTCGCGGACGTCGCCCTCGGCGCGCTGCATGTTGTCCGAAAGCTGGTCGAGCGCGCTGCGGCACTCCTCGATCGTGGCCATCGCGCTCGACGGTACCGCAGGGCTTCGAGGTAGCGTCTGGGCATGCACGACACCGTCCCCGACGCCGAGGCGCACGAGGGGGGCCCGGACGAGCAGGCCTACGACCCCGCCGCCCCGGCCCCGCTGACCGTGCCCCGCACCCCCACCGGCAACGCCGACGTCGACGCCGCCCTGGACCGGCTCGCCGATGCCGACCACCTCGCCACGGACGGACACCTCGAGGTGTACGAGGATGTACATCGGGGGCTGCGCGACGCGCTCACCGCGCTCGACGCCCGCCCGGGACCTCCGGCGCCCCCGACGCCGTATGGAAACAGGAGCTGAACGCACCGTGGCAGGAGTCGCACGTCGCCGTCTGGACGCGGAGCTGGTCCGCCGCAAGCTCGCGCGCTCGCGTGAGCACGCCAGCCAGCTGATCGCCGCGGGGCGGGTCACCGTCGGCAAGACCGTCGCGACCAAACCCGCCACGCAGGTGGAGACCGCGGCGGCGATCGTCGTCAGGGCCGACGGCAGCGATCCCGACTACGTCTCCCGCGGCGGGCACAAGCTCGCCGGGGCGCTGGCGGCCTTCGTGCCGCAGGGGCTGGCCGTGGAGGGCCGGCGGGCGCTGGACGCCGGCGCGTCCACGGGCGGCTTCACGGACGTACTGCTGCGGGCCGGTGCCGCGCACGTGGTCGCGGTGGACGTCGGGTACGGGCAGCTCGCCTGGACGCTGCAGAGCGATGAACGCGTCACCGTCAAGGACCGTACGAACGTACGCGAGTTGACGCTGGAGGCGATCGACGGCAAGCCCGTGGATCTGGTCGTGGGGGACCTGTCGTTCATCCCGCTGGGTCTGGTGCTGCCCGCGCTGGCGCGGTGCGTGACGCCGGACGCCGATCTGGTGATGATGGTCAAGCCGCAGTTCGAGGTGGGGAAGGAGCGACTGGGCAGCGGGGGTGTCGTACGGAGTCCGCAGCTGCGGGCGGAGGCCGTGCGGGGCGTCGCCGGGAAGGCGTGGGAGCTGGGGCTCGGGGTGAAGGGTGTCACCGCGTCTCCGCTGCCCGGGCCGTCCGGCAACGTCGAGTACTTTCTGTGGCTGCGTGCCGGGGCGCCCGCCCTGGACCCGGCCGAAGTTGACCGTGCAGTGGCGGAGGGGCCGCGTTGACGCAGAACCGAGCTCGTACTGTTTTCCTGCTCGCCCACACCGGACGGCCGGCGGCCGTGCGCAGTGCCGAGCTCGTGGTCAAGGGCCTGCTGCGGTCCGGTATCGGGGTGCGGGTGCTTCAGGCGGAGGCGGTCGACCTGCCGCTGCCGGACGAGGTGCAGCTGGTCAAGGAGGCGACCCCGCAGTGCCTCGACGGGTGCGAGCTGCTCATCGTCCTCGGCGGTGACGGCACGCTGCTGCGCGGCGCGGAGTTCGCGCGGGCGTCCGGGGTGCCGATGCTCGGCGTCAACCTGGGGCGCGTCGGGTTCCTCGCCGAGGCCGAGCGGGACGACCTGGAGAAGGTCGTCGACCGGGTGGTGGCGCGGTCGTACGAGGTCGAGGAGCGGATGACCGTCGACGTCGTCGTGCACCGCAACGGCGACATCGTGCACACCGACTGGGCGCTGAACGAGGCGGCCGTGCAGAAGGTGTCCGCGGAGCGGATGCTCGAGGTCGTGCTGGAGATCGACGGCCGGCCGGTGACCGGGTTCGGCTGCGACGGAATCGTGTGCGCGACGCCGACCGGGTCGACGGCGTACGCGTTCTCGGCGGGCGGGCCGGTGGTGTGGCCGGAGGTCGAGGCGCTGCTGATGGTGCCGATCTCGGCGCACGCGCTGTTCGCGAAGCCGCTCGTGACGGCGCCCGACTCGGTGCTGGCCGTCGAGGTGCTGCCGCACGTCCCTCCGGGGGTGCTGTGGTGCGACGGGCGGCGGACGGTGGAGCTGCCGCCGGGCGCGCGGGTGGAGGTGCGGCGGGGGGCCGTGCCGGTGCGGCTGGCGCGGCTGCACCACGCCAACTTCACGGACCGCCTCGTCGCGAAGTTCGCGTTGCCGGTTTCGGGATGGCGCGGGGCGCCGCACTAGGCCGACGCCGCCTTGGCCGAACGACGGCGCCTCGCTCGCGTGGGTGACAAAGGCGGGGCGGTCGCAATCGCCCTGCGGGACCTCGTATGGTCTTGTGCGTGCTGGAAGAGATGCGGATACGGTCGCTCGGTGTCATCGACGACGCCGTTGTCGAGCTGTCGCCCGGGTTCACCGCCGTCACCGGCGAGACCGGTGCGGGCAAGACCATGGTGGTCACCAGCCTCGGGCTGCTGCTGGGCGGCCGCGCCGACGCGGCGCTCGTGCGGCTCGGGGCCGACAAGGCGGTGGTCGAGGGCCGGATCACCGTACCCGCGGACGCCACCGCCGTCGTACGGGCCGAGGAGGCCGGGGCCGAGCTGGACGACGGGGCGCTGCTGATCAGCCGCACCGTGTCCGCCGAGGGCCGGTCGCGGGCGCACGTGGGCGGGCGGTCGGTGCCCGTGGGGCTGCTCGCGGAGCTGGCCGACGACCTGGTGGCCGTGCACGGGCAGACCGACCAGCAGGGGCTGCTGAAGCTGTCCCGGCAGCGTGAGGCGCTGGACCGGTACGCCGGGGACGCGGTCGCCGTGCCGCTGGCCAAGTACCGCGAGGCGTACAAGCGCCTGCGGGCCGTGGCCGCGGAGCTGGAGGAGATCACGACACGCGCGCGTGAGCGGGCCCAGGAGGCCGACCTGCTGCGCTTCGGTCTCGACGAGATCGCCGCGGTCGAGCCGCGCGCCGGTGAGGACACCGAGCTGGCCGAGGAGGCCGAGCGGCTCGGGCACGCGGAGGCGCTGTCGTCGGCCGCGACGGTCGCGCACGCCGCGCTCGCGGGCAATCCCGAGGACCCCGAGGGCATCGACGCGACCACGCTGGTCGCGGGCGCCCAGCGGGCCCTGGAGGCCGTCCGGTCGCACGATCCGGCGCTGGCCGCGCTCGCCGACCGGATCGGCGAGATCGGCATCCTGCTCGGGGACGTGGCCGGGGAGCTGGCGGGCTACGCCGACGACCTGGACGCCGATCCGCTGCGGCTGGCGGCGGTGGAGGAGCGCCGGGCGGCGCTCACCCAGCTGACGCGGAAGTACGGCGAGGACGTGAACGCCGTGCTGGCGTGGGCCGAGCGCAGCGCGCAGCGGCTGACCGAACTCGACGGCGACGACGAGCGGATCGAGGAGCTGACCGCCGAACGCGACGGGCTGCGCGCCGAACTCGGCGGGCTCGCGCAGGCGCTGACCGAGGCGCGCACCGAGGCCGCCGAGCGGTTCGCGGCGGCCGTGACCGCGGAGCTGGCGTCGCTGGCCATGCCGCACGCGCGCGTGTCGTTCGACATCCGGCAGACGGACGACCCGGAGGGCGTCGAGGTGCACGGGCGCACGGTCGGCTACGGCCCGTCCGGTGTGGACGAGGTCGAGCTGCTGCTCGCCCCGCACCCGGGTGCGCCGCCGCGGCCGATCGCCAAGGGTGCCTCCGGCGGTGAGCTGTCCCGCGTCATGCTGGCCGTGGAGGTCGTGTTCGCGGGCACGGACCCGGTGCCGACGTATCTCTTCGACGAGGTCGACGCCGGCGTCGGCGGCAAGGCCGCGGTGGAGATCGGGCGGCGCCTGGCGCGGCTGGCGAAGTCCGCGCAGGTCGTCGTCGTCACGCACCTGCCGCAGGTGGCCGCGTTCGCCGACCGGCAGCTGCTGGTGGAGAAGACCAATGACGGCTCGGTGACCCGCTCGGGCGTGAAGGTCCTGGAGGGCGAGGACCGCATCCGCGAACTGTCCCGGATGCTGGCCGGCCAGGAGGACTCCGAGACGGCCCGCGCCCACGCGGAGGAACTCCTGGCGACGGCCCGCGCGGACGTGTAGCGCCAGGTCTGGCCGAGGGGCAGAGGGGCGCGGTCCGCTCACTCGTGTGAGTGACGCCGGGAGGCGCACGAGGTCGGCGTGCGCCCCCGGGGTTCCCGGAACGCCCGTACGTGCTGGCATTCTTGGCGTCAGTGGCGGAGGAAACGGTGTGGTCCACCCCCTTCGCACGATCCTTCTGTACGTTCTCTTCGTGACCGTCCCACGCCGACCCAGGAGCCCGGCCACGTGACCCCCGCGAGCAGCCCGTCACCGCGCGGCCGGCCGTTGCTGCGCACCGTGCAGGTACTCGGCGGCGGCAACGCCTGCAGCAGCGCCCATGTGCGCTCGCTGGCCGCCGGGCTCGTCGCACGGGGCGTGAAGGTCACCGTGTGCGCCCCCTACGAGGTCGATCACGCCTACGACTTCACCGGCGCCGGCGCCGATCACGTGGCCGTGCCGCGCAGCAGCGACCCGGTGTCCGTCGCCGCGCTGCGGGCGGCCTGCGCCAACGCCGACCTGGTGCACGCGCACGGGCTGCATGCCTCCTTCCGGGCCGTGCTCGCGCTCAGCGGGCGCCGCACCCCGCTCGTCGTCACCTGGCACGACCGGGCGTACGCCGAGGGGCCGCGCGCCCAGCTGCTGCGGCTGCTGGAGCGGCGGGTGGCGAGGACCGCCTCCGTGGTGCTCGGGACCAGCTCCGTCCTGGTGGACGTCGCCCGCCGCACCGGCGCCCGGGACGCCCGGCTCGCCGCGGTCTCCGTACCCGGATCGCGCCCGGCCGCACCGGACGAGGAGGCCGAACGGCGGCGGCCCAAGGTGCGGGCCGAGCTCGGCGCCACCGGGCGCCCGTTGCTGCTGGCGGTGGGCTCCCTGGACCGGCACCGCGGATACGACCGCCTGCTGGACGCCTCGCGCGCGTGGCGCTCCCTGGACCCGGCGCCGCTGGTCGCGATCGCCGGGGAGGGCCCGCTGCGGCCGGAATTGCAGCAGCGTATCGAGGACGAAGGGCTGCCGGTCCGGCTGCTCGGGCGCCGCGACGACGTCGGCGAGCTGCTCGCCGCCGCGGATCTCGCGCTGCTGCCCAGTCGCTGGGAGTCGCGGTCGGTGCTCGCCCAGGAGGCGCTCCACGCGCGCGTACCGCTGGTCGCGACCGACGTCGGCGGCATCCGCGAACTCGTCGGCGACGCCGCCGAGCTGGTGCCGTACGGCGACGCCGCCGCACTCGCCGCCCGTGTGGTCGCCCTGCTCGGCGACCCCGGCCGCTGCGAGAGGCTGCGGCACAAGGGCGCACGCCAGGCGGCCACCTGGCCCTCGGAGGACGAGACGGTCGCTCAAGTGCTGAGCGTCTACGACGAGTTGACCCAGCCCTCGCCGTGGCTGTAGGAGCCTACGGCGCGTGCCGGCGGGCGCGCAGCGCCAGGCTCAGGGCCAGGACCGTCTGGGGGTCGTCGAGGTCCGTGCCGAGGAGTTCGCCGATCCGGGCGAGGCGGTTGTAGAGCGTCTGGCGGTTCAGGTGCAGTTCGCGGGCCGTCTCCGCCTTGCGGCCGGCGTGCGCCAGGTACGTCTCGAGGGTGGGCAGCAGCGGGGGGCGCGAGCTGCGGTCGTGCTCGCGCAGGGGCCCGATCGCGCGGTCCACGAAGGCCGCGAGGTCCGGATGGTCGCGCAGCCGCCACAGCAGCAGGTCGATGTCCAGGCGGCGGGCGTCGTACCAGGGGCGGTCCGTGAGGCCCTGCGCCGCCGTCGCCGTCTCCGCCGCGTGCCGCAGGCCCGCCGAGGCCGCCGCCCAGCCGCCCGCGACCCCGACCACCACGACCGGCGGCTGCGCGCCCGGCCGCTGCATCCCGGCCCGCTCCACGCCCGCCCGCAGCGCCGCCGCGACCCGGTCGGCGACCGCGGCCCGCTCCGACTCCGAGCGCAGGCCCAGCAGGACCAGCACCCGGCCCTCGACCGGGCGTACGCCGATCAGCACCGGCACGCCCACGGCCGCCAGTTCCTCGGAGACGGCACGGGCCAGCACCGCCCAGCCGCCGCCGGGGGAGAGGGCGTCGCCGAGCCGCATCACCACCGGCAGCAGCGGCCCCGAGCCCGGTTTGAAGCCGAGGACGCGGGCCTGCGCCGGGGCGTCCTCGGCGGCGATCCGGCCCTCGGCGAGGTCGGTGAGGAAGTCGCCGCGCCCGCGCGCGGCGAGCTCCTCCTCCTGGCGGGCCTGCATCAGCACCACCGCGAGGATGCCCGCGGCCCGCTCACCGGCGATCCGGTGCACGGGGGCCAGCGGTGAGCGCACCGGCAGCAGCACCAGCCGCGCCCGCACCGAGCCCGTGCCCGGACCGCCGCCGGGAACGTCCACCAGCACCGAACCCGACGGCGGCGGCGCGTCCTTGTGCGGGCCGCGCAGCCCCTCCCACACCTGGAGCGGATCGGTGCCCTCCGGCCCGGCCCCGGCGGCGTACAGCAGCCGGCCGTCGGCCGTCTCCAGGAAGACCGGGTTGTCGCTGAAGTCGGCGAGGATGCCGAGGACCTGGGGCACCCCGCCGCCGCCCAGCAGGGCCTGCGTGCAGCGCCGGTGCACTTCTTCCGCCCGCTGCAGCAGCGCGTAGTGGCCGTTGACGATCTCGGTGTGGATCTCCTCGGTGACCGTCACGAACGGCACCTCGCGGTGCAGCTGGACCAGCGGCAGCCCCGCCGCCCGCGCCGTGTCCACCAGCGGTGCGGGCAGCCGGGCGAAGCGCGGGCCCAGCTCCACCACCAGCGCCGCGATGCCACGCTCGGCCAGGGTCCGCACGAACGCCCGCTGCTCGGCCGGACGGGTGCCGACGCCGTATCCCGTGGTCAGCAGCAGCTCGCCGCCCTTGAGCAGGGAGGCGATGTTCGGCACCTCGCCCGCGTGCACCCAGCGCACGGTGCGCCCCAGCCGGTCGGCGCCCGCGAGCACCTCGGGCAGCCCGCTGCGCAGACCCGGCAGCTCCAGTGCGCGCTGCACGGTGATCCCGGTGCCCTGGGTGTCGAATCGGTGGTCGGTGCGGCTGTCCATGCAGCGGACGCTACCCGCGCCCGCGTTGCGCTGACATCTCCGGGCGGTCACGGAGACGATCACCGGGCCGCCCGGCACGACACTGCGTCGCCCCGGGCGGGCAATCGCGCGACCCCCTGTCTGTTGTGGCGTGCGTCACTTGGCCGCCACACTGTCGCATCCGCAGGAAAACCCTACGTGATCTTCGGATTTCGTTGTGACTGCATGGTGAGAGGGGCGGGAATGGCAGAAACTCCCACGCGAGAGGTGCAACGCCTCAAAGCGAATTCCGTAGGACTGGTGGGTGTGGTGTTCATGGCGGTGGCCACCGCCGCGCCCATCACCGCGATGACCGGCAACCTGCCCATCGCGGTCGGCTACGGCAACGGCACCGGCGCACCGGCCGGCTATCTGTTCGCCACCCTCGTGCTGACGGTCTTCTCCGTCGGCTACGTCGCGATGGCCCGCCGGATCACCGCGGCCGGCGCCTTCTACGGCTACATCTCGCACGGCCTGGGCCGGATCGCCGGACTGGCCTCCGGGATGCTCGCGGTACTCGCGTACATCGTCTTCGAGGCGTCCATCGTCGGCGTCTTCTCCTACTTCGCGAAGACCACCGTCCACGACCAGCTCGGCGTCGACCTGCCCTGGGTCCTCTACGCCGCCGCCATGCTGCTGGTCACTGCCGTCCTCGCGTACTTCGACATCAACCTCACCGCCAAGGCGCTCGGCGTCATGCTGATCGCGGAGATCGCCGTCCTCTTCGCGGTCGCCACCGCCGTACTGGTGCACGGGGGCGGCCCGGACGGCATCCCGCTCGAGCCCGTCAACCCGAAGAACGCCTTCACCGGCGCATCCGCCGGGCTCGGCCTGTTCTTCGCCTTCTGGTCCTGGGTCGGCTTCGAGTCGACGGCGATGTACGGCGAGGAGTCGCGCGACCCCAAGCGGGTCATCCCGCGCGCCACGCTCATCTCCGTCGTCGGCGTCGGCCTGTTCTACATCTACGTCTCCTGGATGACCATCGCCGGCAACGGACTGAACGGCGCCGTCAAGCTGTCCGCCGGGACGAGCCCGCTCGACCTCTTCTTCGCCCCCGCGCACACCTTCATCGGCGCCTGGGCGGTCAACGCCTTCCAGTGGCTGCTGATCACCGGCTCGTTCGCCTGCGGCATGGCCTTCCACCAGTGCGCCGCGCGCTATCTGTACGCCATCGGCCGCGAGGGATTCCTGCACCCCGCCCTCGGCCGCACCCACCCGCGACACGGTTCGCCGTATCTCGCCTCCTTCGTGCAGTCGGTCATCGCCGTCGCCCTCGTCGGCGCGTTCTGGGCGACCGGGCAGGACCCGTACATCCACCTGTACACGCTGCTGGCGATCCTCGGCACGATGGCCATCCTCATCGTGCAGACCCTGTGCTCCTTCGCGGTCATCGGCTACTTCCGCAAGAACCACCCCGAGGACCGGCACTGGTTCCGCACCTTCACCGCGCCCCTGCTCGGCGGGATCGGCATGACCGCCGTGGTGGTGCTACTGGTGGTCAACATGGACACCGCGGCCGGTACGGCGGCCGACTCGCTCTTCTTCAAGGCCATCCCGTGGATCGTCGGGCTGGTCTTCTTCGGCGGCCTCGGCCTGGGCCTGTATCTGCGGGCCCGCCGGCCGGAACGCTACGAGATCATCGGCCGGATCGTCCTGGAGGACGCGGCCGAGCGCACGGACAGCGACATCGAGGAAGCCCCCGCCAACGCCTGAGGAGCCGCACCGTGTCCCGTACGCAGCTGATGCACGCCCTGAGCGCCCTCACCGCCGACCACGCCGCCGCCCACCGGCTCGGCGTCCCCGTCGCCGAGGCGCGCCAGGTCCGCCGCCGTACCGTCCTCAAGGGCGCCCTCGCCACCGCCGCCGTGACCGCCGCGGCGGCCCCGGCCAGAGCGGCCGCCGCGTCCGCGCCGCGCATCGCCGTCGTCGGCGCCGGCATCGCCGGACTCACCGCCGCGCTCACCCTGCACGACGCCGGATACGCCTGCACCCTCTACGAGGCCAACCCCGACCGGGTCGGCGGGCGCATGTACTCCCAGCGCGACCACTGGGCCTGGGGGCAGACCTCCGAGATCGGCGGCGAGCTGATCGACACCGGCCACAAGAAGATCCAGGAACTGTGCCGCCGCTTCTCCCTGCCGCTGGAGGACTTCCTCGGCGGCGGGCCCAACGGTGCCGAGGAGGTCTTCTTCTTCGACGGCGTCTACTACCCGCGCGCACGGGCCGACGAGGACTTCAAGGCCGTCTACCAGGCCCTGCACACCGACCTCCAGGCGGCAGGCGAGGTCAAGTGGAACCAGACCACCGCCGCCGGCACCGCCCTGGACACCATGTCCCTGTACGACTGGATCGAGTCACACGTGCCCGGCGGCCACGCCTCCCCGCTGGGACAGCTCTTCGACGTCGCCTACAACGTCGAGTACGGCGCCGACACCACCGAGCAGTCCTCGCTCGCCCTGGTGCTGCTGATGGGCTACCAGACCAATCCCGGCGACTTCAACATCTGGGGCCTGTCCGACGAGCGCTACCACATCGTCGGCGGCAACGACCAACTCCCGCACTCCATCGCCGGCTCCCTGCCCGCAGGGACGATCCGGCAGGGCTGGTCGCTGCAGGCGGTACGCGCCGAGGCCGACGGCACACAGACGCTGACCTTCAGCGAGGCCGGCACCACCCGCACCGTCACCGCCGACCACACCGTGCTGTGCGTGCCGCTGCCGATCCTGCAACGGCTCGATCTGAGCCGGGCCGGCTTCGACCCCCGGATGACCAGCCTGCTGCGCGACGCCCGCATGGGCTACTGCACCAAGCTCAACATGCAGTTCTCCAGCCGTCTGTGGCGTGGCACCGGCCCCTGGCCCGGCGTGTCCGCGGGCGAGTGCTTCACCGACGGCCGGGTGCAGCAGACCTGGACACCACCAAGGTCCAGCCCGGCACCGGCGGCATCCTCATCCAGTACGGCGGCGGCAGCCTCGCCAAGTCGCTGACGCCGGCGGGACCGTTCTCGTACGAGAGCGATCCCTATGTGAAGGGCCTCGCGGGCAAGTACCTCAAGGACATCGACGCCTTCTTCCCCGGCACGTCGGGTGCGTGGACCGGCCGGGCGCAGCTGTCCGCGTGGCACCTCAACCCGTACTCGCTCGGCGCCTACTCCTACTGGCCGGTGGGCTATCTGCACCGGTACGCGGGCTACGAGGGGACCGCGCAGGGCAACATCCACATCGGCGGCGAGCACTGCAGCTACGACTTCCAGGGCTACATGGAGGGCGGTGCCACGGAGGGAGAGCGGGCGGCGCGCGAGGTGATCGCCGCGCTGGATTAGATGCGTGTGCATCGGGTAGCGGCGCCCGCATGGACTTCAGTGTGGTTGCCGTGGCACGTGAGGACGACAGCCCGGTCGACGAGCCGTTGCGCGTCGCGGCGCTCGCCGACCGGCTCGGATACCGGGAGGTGTGGGTCGGCGAGGGGCCGACCTGGGACGCGTTCGTGCTGGCCACGGCGATCGGCGCGGCGACACGGAGGGTCGCGCTGACGGCGGGGCCGGTGCCGGTGTCGGTGCGGGACGCGTACACCATCGCCCGGGGCGCGGCGGGCACCGCCGCCGTGACCGGCGGCCGGGCGGTGGGCGTGGCGATCGGCACCGCCAGCAAGCGGGTGGTCGAGGGGGTGCACGGGCGGCCCCGCACCCGGCCGACGGCCGCGATGGAGGAGTCGGCGGCGGCGCTGCGGAACCTGCTGCACGCGGTGCCCGGCGAGCCGGTCGTACCCGGCAGCCCCTTCCGCCGCCGCCTCGCACCGCCCGGCGGCCCGCTGACCGTGGCGGCCTTCGGGGACCGCGCCATCGGCATCGCCGCCGCGCACGCCGACCGGATGCTGCTCGACCTGGTCACACCGGAACGGGTACGGGTGCTGCGCGGCAAACTCGACGCGGCGGCGGAAAAGGCGGGTCGTACGCCGCCGACGCTCGCCGCGTGGCTGCCGGCGGCTCTCGATCCGGCGCCTGAGTCGGTTCGACAGGTCCTGGGCAGCATCGCCGGGTACCTGACCGTGCCGGGCTATGCCGACATGTTCCGGGCGGCGGGGTTCGGGGAGGCGGTGGACCTGGCCGCCGCGGGAGCGGACCGGGAGGCGCTGATCGAGGTCCTGCCGCCCGAGGCCGCGGCCAAGGTCGGCCTGGTCGGCGACCTGAAAACGATCCAGGCCCGCGTCGACGCGTACGCCGAGGTGGGCCTGGAAGAGATCGCCCTGGTACCGGCCACTGCCGGGGATCCCGGCGGCACCTTGACACTGACGGCGCTGGCAGCAGACGTCTAGGGGCGCGGGGCTGTGTCGATATGCGGCTACCGCCGCGTGGGCGCGACCAGCCACGACGGCGCCGCAGCCCGGAAGCGACCGTCAGCCCCCGTACGCGCCGGACGCGGTCAACCGCAGCGCCGTGTCGATCAAAGGCACGTGGCTGAACGCCTGCGGGAAGTTCCCCACCTGCCGCTGCAACCGCGGGTCCCACTCCTCCGCCAGAAGACCGAGGTCGTTGCGCAGGGACAGCAGCTTCTCGAACAGCTTGCGGGCCTCGTCCACGCGGCCGATCATCGCCAGGTCGTCGGCCATCCAGAAGGAACACGCGAGGAAAGCGCCCTCGTCGCCCGGGAGGCCGTCGACGCCCTCGTGCTGGCCCTCGGTGGGGTAGCGCAGGATGAAACCGTCCGACGTGGACAGTTCCCGCTGGATCGCCTCGATCGTGCCGATCACCCGCTTGTCGTCCGGCGGCAGGAAGCCCATCTGCGGGATCAGCAGCAGGGAGGCGTCCAGCTCCTTCGAGCCGTAGGACTGGGTGAAGGTGTTGCGCTCCTTGTCGTACCCCTTCTCGCACACCTCGCGGTGGATCTCGTCGCGCAGCTCCCGCCAGCGCTCCAGCGGGCCGTCGGCCTCGCCGGACTCCAGCAGCTTGATCGTGCGGTCGACGGCGACCCACGCCATCACCTTGGAGTGCACGAAGTGCCGGCGCGGCCCGCGCACCTCCCAGATGCCCTCGTCCGGCTCCTGCCAGTGCTTCTCCAGATAGCTGATCAGCTTCAGCTGGAGCAGCGAGGCGTAGTCGTTGCGGGCCAGGCCCGTCATGTGGGCCAGGTGCAGCGCCTCGGTGACCTCGCCGTACACGTCCAGCTGGAGCTGGTGCGCGGCGCCGTTGCCGACCCGCACCGGCGCGGACTTCTCATAGCCCGGCAGCCAGTCCAGCTCCGCCTCGCCGAGCTCGCGCTCGCCCGCGATGCCGTACATGATCTGCAGGTTCTCCGGGTCGCCGGCCACCGCGCGCAGCAGCCACTCGCGCCAGGCGCGGGCCTCCTCGCGGTAGCCGGTGCGCAGCAGCGAGGACAGGGTGATCGCCGCGTCCCGCAGCCAGGTGTAGCGGTAGTCCCAGTTGCGGACGCCGCCGATGTCCTCCGGCAGGGAGGTGGTGGGCGCCGCCACGATGCCGCCCGTGGGGGCGTACGTCAGCGCCTTGAGGGTGATCAGCGAGCGGACCACTGCCTCCCGGTAGGGGCCGTGGTACGTGCACTGCTCGACCCACTCGCGCCAGAAGTCCTCCGTCGCCTCCAGCGACTGCTCGGGCTCAGGCAGCGGCGGCGGCTCCTTGTGCGAGGGCTGCCAGGAGACCGTGAACGCGATCCGGTCACCCGGTGCGACGGTGAAGTCCGAGAACGTCGTCAGCGACTTGCCGTAGGTCTCGGCCTCGGTGTCGTACCAGACCGAGTCCGGGCCGGCCACGGCCACCGTGCGCCCCTCGTGCTTGTGCACCCACGGCACGACCCGGCCGTAGGAGAAGCGCATCCGCAGCGCCGAGCGCATGGGGACGCGGCCCGAGACGCCCTCGACGATCCGGATCAGCTGCGGGGCGCCGTCACGCGGGGGCATGAAATCGGTCACCCGGACCGTGCCGCGTGGTGTGTCCCACTCCGACTCGAGGATCAGCGAGTCACCGCGGTAGCTGCGCCGCGCCGCGGTCGGCGGCTGCTGGTCGGGCCCGTGGGCCGGGCCCAGCCGCCAGTACCCGTGCTCCTCGGTACCCAGCAGGCCGGCGAAGATGGCATGCGAGTCGAAGCGCGGCAGGCAGAGCCAGTCCACCGTGCCGTCACGGCAGACCAGCGCCGCTGTCTGCATGTCTCCGATGAGTGCGTAGTCTTCGATGCGCCCGGCCACGTGCAACTCCAGTCGAACGGCCACGTCGCCCCGCGCGTGCGGGGCTGTCGCTAGTGCGGTCAAGGGGTCGTTGTAGTGCGTCGTTGAGCGGTGAAGCAAAGCAGCCGCTCAACCGCGATGGCAAAACGACAATCTCTGCTCAACGAACTGACGAGCTCTCGTTGTTCCGGTGATGTACGGGCTTGGGGTGGCGCCTGGTACCCGGCCGGGCTCGGCAGCGAGTGTCCGAGCAGGATACGACGCACGTAGATGGTCCGCGTGCCCCTCCGGGCAACAGCCATCCACCGAACGAGTGAGCATCGGGTGAGAAACCCGTAATCCATGCGTGCCGGGTGGCGGCGCGTGCGCGGAGCGTGGCCGGAAGCCATCGGCGCCGGTCGCTGATACCCTGGTAGCCCGTGGACCGGTGGGAGCAAAACCCCCGAACCGCAGCGACGGCACCCCCGGACTTCCGGAGCGGACAGCCGACCCGCAACCCCCAGACCGCGACCACGGGAGCCCCCCTTTGGCCATGCCGCCCGCTGCTTTTCGAAACAGCAAAGCCACGACGACCAAGCACATCTTCGTCACCGGGGGTGTCGCCTCCTCTCTCGGTAAGGGGCTGACCGCCTCCAGCCTCGGCATGCTGCTCAAGGCCCGGGGCCTGCGCGTCGTCATGCAGAAGCTCGACCCGTACCTGAACGTCGACCCGGGCACGATGAACCCCTTCCAGCACGGTGAGGTGTTCGTCACCAACGACGGCGCAGAGACCGACCTGGACATCGGACACTACGAGCGCTTCCTCGACCGTGACCTGGACGGCTCCGCCAATGTCACTACAGGCCAGGTCTACTCCACGGTGATCGCCAAGGAGCGCCGCGGCGAGTACCTCGGCGACACCGTGCAGGTCATCCCGCACATCACCAACGAGATCAAGCACCGCATCCGGCGCATGGCCACCGACGAGGTGGACGTCGTGATCACCGAGGTCGGCGGCACCGTCGGCGACATCGAGTCGCTGCCGTTCCTGGAGACCGTCCGCCAGGTCCGTCACGAGGTCGGCCGCGACAACGTCTTCGTCGTGCACATCTCGCTCCTGCCGTACATCGGCCCCTCCGGCGAGCTGAAGACCAAGCCGACCCAGCACTCGGTGGCCGCGCTGCGCAACATCGGTATTCAGCCCGATGCCATTGTCCTGCGCTGCGACCGCGAGGTGCCCACCGCGATCAAGCGGAAGATCTCGCTGATGTGCGACGTCGACGAGGCCGCCGTGGTGGCCTGCCCCGACGCCCGCTCGATCTACGACATCCCGAAGACCGTGCACGGCGAGGGCCTGGACGCCTATGTCGTGCGCAAGCTCGACCTGCCCTTCCGGGACGTCGACTGGACGACCTGGGACGACCTGCTGGACCGCGTCCACAACCCCGACCACGAGATCACCCTCGCCCTGGTCGGCAAGTACATCGACCTGCCCGACGCCTATCTGTCGGTCACCGAGGCGCTGCGCGCCGGCGGCTTCGCCAACCGCGCCCGCGTCAAGATCAAGTGGGTCACCTCCGACGACTGCAAGACGCCGGCCGGCGCCAAGGCGCAGCTGTCGGACGTCGACGGCATCTGCATCCCCGGCGGCTTCGGCGACCGCGGTGTGCTCGGCAAGGTCGGTGCGATCAAGTACGCCCGCGAGAACAAGATCCCGCTGCTCGGCCTCTGCCTGGGCCTGCAGTGCATCGTGATCGAGGCCGCCCGCAACCTCGCCGACATCCCGGACGCCAACTCCACCGAGTTCGACCCGGCCACCGGCCACCCGGTCATCTCCACCATGGCCGAGCAGATGGACATCGTCGCCGGTGAGGGCGACATGGGCGGCACGATGCGACTCGGCATGTACCCGGCGAAGCTGGCCGAGGGCTCGATCGTGCGCGAGGTCTACGACGGCAAGGAGTACGTCGAGGAGCGGCACCGCCACCGCTACGAGGTGAACAACGCCTACCGCGCGGAGCTGGAGAAGAAGGCGGGCATCCTGTTCTCCGGCACCTCCCCGGACGGCAAGCTCGTCGAGTACGTCGAGTACCCGCGCGAGACGCACCCCTACCTGGTGGCCACCCAGGCCCACCCGGAGCTGCGCTCGCGTCCGACGCGCCCGCACCCGCTGTTCGCCGGTCTCGTGAAGGCCGCGGTCGAGCGGAAGAATTCGAAGTAACACACCAGCTTGTACGGTGGCCGGGGTGCATACCTTTCAGTAGGGAGCACCCCGGCTTTCGTATGCGCACGTGGGGAAGGAACGGCATGACGATCAAGGACACGCCCGAGGAGTGGGAGATCCGGGCGACGCGGACCCCGTTCACCGGGGCCAAGACCTCCGTCAGGACGGACGACGTGGTCATGCCCGACGGCTCCGTGGCCACGCGCGACTACCAGGTCCACCCCGGCTCGGTCGCCGTCCTCGCCCTCGACGAGGACGACCGGGTCCTGCTGATCAACCAGTACCGCCACCCGGTGCGGCACAAGCTGTGGGAGATCCCGGCCGGCCTGCTCGACGTGCCCGGGGAGAACCCGCTGCACGCCGCCCAGCGCGAGCTGTACGAGGAGGCGCACGTCAAGGCCGAGGACTGGCGGGTGCTGACCGACCTGTACACCACGCCCGGCGGCTGTGACGAGGCCGTACGGATCTTCCTCGCGCGCAATCTGTCCGAGGCGGAGGGGGAGCGGTTCGCGGCGGAGCACGAGGAGACCGACATGCAGCACGCGCGGGTGCCTGTCGATGAGCTGGTGCGGGGGATTCTCGCCGGGGAGCTGCACAACACGTGTCTGGTGACGGGGGTGCTGTCTCTCGTTGCCGCGCGGCAGGGGGACGGGGTGGAGGCGTTGCGGCCGGCGGACGCGGAGTGGCCTGCGCGGCCGTTCGAGGTGTAGCGCTGCGGGGATTCCGCCCGTGCTTGTGGCCGCGGGTTCGCTGTGGCTGGTCGCGCCCACGCGGCGGTAGCCGCACATCGGCACAGCCCCGCGCCCCTTACCGGTACTGCTCAGCCGTTGGTCTGAAGATCCGTTGATCCGATCAGGGGACTCTCGCCCCTGTACCGCCGTGCTCCGCACGGGTTCGTCGCAGAGCGTGAACTAGGCTCTGGAGACGCCCGATCGATTGGTCCCGTCGGGCACTGGCGTGCGGTGGAACGGGAGCGTGGCCCGTGACGGAACAGGCGGTGGACGAGGACGGCGTGCGGCTGTCGGCGGAGAGTGTCTTCCTGGGCCGCACACGGGAGTTGAAGGAACTGCGCGCCGACATCGAGCGCGCGGGGCTGGACACGCTCAGCGGCAAGAAGGCCCCCCGCGCGCGGGTGCTGCTCATCGCCGGACGCCCCGGCTCCGGCCGTACCGCCCTCGCCGAGGAACTGGCCCGGCAGGTCGCGGACCGTTACGAGCACGGGCTGCTGCGCGCCCGGCTCAGCGAGGCGGACGGCACGCCCGTCCCCGTGGAGCGTGCCGCCCGTGAGCTGCTCGCCGCGCTGGAGCGGCCCGTTCCGCCGGGGGCCGGCGAGGACGAGCTGACCGAGGCGCTGCGCGACGCCCTCGCCGACCGGAGGACGCTGCTCCTGCTGGACGACGCGGCCGGCGCCGAGCAGGTCGACGCCCTCCTCCCCGACAACCCCGGCTGCCTGGTCGTCGCCGTCTCCGCGCGTCCCCTGACCGGCATCGCCGATGTGCGGCCCTGCACACTGGGCGGGCTGGACACCAAGTCCGCCGTCGAACTGCTGTCACGCCGGATCGACTCCGTGCGGGTCACCGTCGACCCGAGGGCCGCCGAAGGCCTGGTCGAGGTGTGTCAGGGCGAGCCCGCCGCGCTCACGCTGGCCGCCGGCTGGCTCACGGCCCACCCGAAGGCGGCCGTCGCCGACCTCGCCAAGCAGCTGCGCGCCGACGGCGACGACACCGCCCCGCTGGCCCGGGTCTTCAAGCTCGCCTACACCGCGCTGCCCGCCCCGGCCGCCCGGATACTGCGTCTGCTCTCCCTCGCCCCCGCCGGGCACGTCGACCCGCACACGGCGTCCGCGCTGGCCGGCTGCTCGGTGAGCGGCGCCCGCACCGCCCTGGACGACTTCGTCCGCTTCGGCCTGCTGCGGGCCGTGGACTCGCCATTGCCGGAGTACGAGATCCCCGGCGCTCTGCACCCCTTGCTCAAGGCCCTCACCGAGACCCAGGACCGCCCCGCCGAGCTGCAGCTCGCCCGCGCCCGCATGCTGGAGCGGACCGTACGGCTGCTGCAGTCCTGCCGGGCGATCACCGAGACGGACAGCCCACAGGCACGGGAGAAGCTGCTCGGCATGCCGCGCGCCCTGCGCTTCTCCAGCCCCGCGGCGGCCGAGGAGTGGCTGCGGGTGCGCCGCCCCGCGCTGCTGGGCGCCGCCCGCCTCGCGGTCGCCGACGGGGAGCTGGACACCCTCGCCCGGCGGCTGCTGTCCCAGCTGGTGCGGGCGATGGTCGCGCACGTCGGCACCGAGGCCGCCGCGCCCGACCTGTACGGCGTGCACCGCCTCGTCCTCGACGTGGCCGACCGGCGCGAGCTGCCCCGGGAGAAGGCCGCCGCCCTGCTGAACCTGGCCGACCTGGACGCCCAGACCGGCCGGACGAACGAGGCGCTACTGCGGTATCGCGCAGCTTTGGATGCCGGACGCAAAGCAAATGACCCGTACGCGACCTCTCGCGCAATGGAATCCGTAGGTGGGGCGCATCTGGAGCTGGGGGACTACGAGCGGGCCGCCGACTGGTTCGGCCGGGCGCTCACCCAGCGCCTGGCCCGCGCCGAGCGCGCCGACGCCGCCCGGCTGTACGGCCGTATCGCCACCGCGCACACCTACGCGGGCCGCTACGGCGAGGCGCTGCGCAGCTGGCGGGCTGCCGCCGCCGGCTACCGGCGGTGCGGTGATGTGGCCGCGCACGCACGGGCGTTGAGCGAGCTGGCGCGGGTGCAGGAGTACGCCGGACGGCCGGCGGAGTCGCTGCGCACCTGCAAGGAGGCGGTGGAGTGGGCGCGCCGGGCCGAGGACACCCGGCTGCAGGCCGCGCTGCACCTGCGGATCGCCGACACCCTGGACCGCCTCGCCGATCCGGTGGCCGCCGGCATCCACCGCGGGACGGCCGAGCGGATGCTCGCGGAGGAGGGGCCGGAGAGCCCTGAGGGGCCCGACCAGCGGGAATACGCCGCCAATGCCTGCGAAATCCGTAGTGCATCCGCTGAAGATTGATGCAATGAAAGGCTAGACAGCTGGAACGCCTTCATTAGACTGGCTCTGCCGCACGTTCTCCTGCGGTGTCTCCCGGTGTGCCGCCGCATGCCTGGGTATGTCTAGTAATGCCCCTGTTTCCCCTGAGCCAAGGACCGTGATCGACGTGAAGGTCGGCATCCCCCGCGAGGTCAAGAACAACGAGTTCCGGGTGGCCATCACCCCCGCCGGCGTGCACGAGCTGGTGCGCAATGGCCACCAGGTGGTCATCGAGCGCAACGCCGGCGTCGGCTCGTCGATCACGGACGACGAGTACGTCGCCGCCGGTGCGCAGATCCTGGAGACGGCCGACGAGGTCTGGGCCTCCGCCGACCTGCTGCTGAAGGTCAAGGAGCCCATCGCGGAGGAGTACCACCGCCTCCGCAAGGACCAGATCCTCTTCACCTACCTGCACCTGGCCGCCTCCAAGGAGTGCACGGACGCGCTCATCGAGTCCGGCACCACGGCCATCGCCTACGAGACCGTCGAGCTGCCCAACCGCGCCCTGCCGCTGCTCGCCCCGATGTCCGAGGTCGCGGGCCGGCTGGCCCCGCAGGTCGGCGCCTACCACCTGATGCGCGCGGCCGGCGGCCGTGGCGTGCTGCCCGGCGGCGTCCCTGGCGTGACCCCGGCCAGGGCCGTCGTCATCGGCGGTGGCGTCTCCGGCTGGAACGCCACCCAGGTCGCCGTCGGCATGGGCTTCGACGTGACCCTGCTCGACCGCGACATCAACAAGCTGCGAGAGGCCGACAAGATCTTCGGCACGAAGGTCAAGGCGATCATGTCCAACGCCTTCGAGCTGGAGAAGGCCGTCCTGGACGCCGACCTCGTCATCGGCGCCGTGCTCATCCCGGGCGCCAAGGCCCCCAAGCTCGTCACCAACGAGCTGGTGGCCCGCATGAAGCCCGGAAGTGTTCTTGTCGACATCGCGATCGACCAGGGCGGCTGCTTCGAGGACTCGCACCCGACCACGCACGCCGAGCCGACCTTCAAGGTCCACAACTCGGTCTTCTACTGCGTCGCCAACATGCCCGGCGCGGTGCCGAACACCTCCACCAACGCCCTCACCAACGCGACGCTGCCGTACATCGTCTCGCTCGCGAACAACGGCTGGGTGGAGGCGCTGCGTCGTGACGCCGCGCTGGCCAAGGGCCTCAACACCCACGACGGCAAGGTCGTTTACAAGGAGGTCGCCGAGGCCCACGGCCTGGAGCATGTGGAGCTCTCCACCCTCCTGGGCTGACCCTCCGGCCGACCGGCTCGCCGCCCGCGGGTCCAAGTCATCCGCAGGAATAAGGCGATACGTCAACACAGGTCGTCAACACCGCGCATCCGGCCGGACCTTGCCCGACAAGGTCCGGCCGGATGTGTGTATGGTCACTTTGCGACTCTCGGTCAACTCGCCTCGAACGTAACCCTTCGACCCATTCGCACACCGGTGAAACCTGCGGTGCGACGGCCGTACGCCCTTGACAGCGCGATGTTTCATTGCCGACACATCGGGCCGGGTCCGGCGGATTGTGTTGCTGCGGACGCCCGACACGCCATAGAGTCGCCAACCGTCGGCATGGTGCCACGCTGACCTTGTCTAGAAGTTTCCTGGTCACCAAGGAGGTAAGACGACTTGTGAATGAGTCGACATTTTCTCCCGGGGGTGGTCGACCAGGAATGCCTGCGCGGGGCCAGGACCCCACGGGGCTCGAGGCTGTCGGCTCCGTCGCTGTCCGAACCTTCGCAGCCCACCAGAGCCAGAACAGCCCCCATACGGCTCTGTCAGCACACCAGAGCATGGACGGTCATCACGTGAACGCCATGGCCGGCGACGGAAGTGGCGCGCCCCACAACCACTTCGCCGACTACGACGAACTGCCCGAAGGGCACTTCTACGATCCCGACGCCGAGTACGAGCCGGACCCCGAGTACGCGGCCACCCTCGCGCCCGACGCCGCGCGTCAGCGCCGCGAGCGCGTCGGCCCGACCGGGCGCCCGCTGCCGTACTTCCCGATCCCGGGCCCGCTGACCGACCACGGCCCCGCGAAGATCATCGCGATGTGCAACCAGAAGGGCGGCGTCGGCAAGACGACGTCGACCATCAACCTGGGTGCCGCGCTCGCGGAGTACGGCCGGCGCGTGCTGCTCGTGGACTTCGACCCGCAGGGCGCGCTGTCGGTGGGTCTCGGCGTCAACCCCATGGAACTGGACCTGACGGTCTACAACCTGCTCATGGAGCGGGGGATGTCCGCGGACGAGGTCCTGCTGAAGACGGCGGTCCCCAACATGGACCTGCTGCCCAGCAACATCGACCTGTCGGCCGCCGAGGTCCAGCTGGTGAGCGAGGTCGCGCGCGAGTCCACGCTGCAGCGCGCGCTGAAGCCGCTGCTGCCGGACTACGACTTCGTCGTCATCGACTGCCAGCCCTCGCTCGGCCTGCTCACCGTGAACGCGCTCACCGCGGCGCACAAGGTGATCGTGCCGCTCGAGTGCGAGTTCTTCGCGCTGCGCGGTGTCGCGCTGCTGACCGAGACCATCGAGAAGGTCCAGGAGCGGCTCAACCCCGACCTGGAGCTCGACGGCATCCTCGCCACGATGTACGACTCGCGCACCGTCCACAGCCGTGAGGTGCTGGCCCGTGTGGTCGAGGCGTTCGACGACCACGTCTACCACACGGTCATCGGGCGCACGGTCCGCTTCCCGGAGACCACGGTCGCCGGTGAGCCGATCACCACCTACGCCTCCAACTCCGTCGGCGCCGCCGCCTACCGTCAGCTCGCCAGGGAGGTGCTCGCCCGGTGTCACGCCGAGTGAGTCTGCCGGGGGCCGACGAACTCTTCCGTACGACAGGGGGGATGGCGCTGCAGCCGTCCACTCCCCGGCGACCGGGCGGCGAGGCCCGGGTGCCCGCTCCCGCGGGGGAGAGTGACGCCGCCGCGGCCGCCGCGCCCGACGACGCGCCGCACTCCGTGCCCGCGCAGGGCGGGGACGGCCAGGGCGTGGAGCACGTCGCGGCCGATGCCGAGGCGGGCGAGGAGTCCCGCAGCCGGGCCTCGACGGCGCCGGAACGTGCCGCGCGCCGCAGGGCGGTGCAGCAGGAAGGTTCTGCCAGCGGTGCCGGTGCGGTGGACGACGAGGCCGCGCAGCCGCGCCGGCGCGGGCGCGCCGCACGGCGGCCCAGCGGGCGGGAGCGGCACGACGAGAAGATCACGGTCTATGTCTCCGCCGAGGAGCTGATGGACCTCGAGCACGCCCGTCTGGTGCTGCGCGGCGAGCACGGCCTGGCCGTGGACCGCGG
Source organism: Streptomyces sp. NPDC049915 (assembly GCF_040656475.1). Lineage (NCBI taxonomy): Bacteria > Bacillati > Actinomycetota > Actinomycetes > Kitasatosporales > Streptomycetaceae > Streptomyces > Streptomyces sp. NPDC049915. Next base: position 134,749 of record NZ_JBFAMH010000017.1, on the reverse strand, counting down.
GCGCATCGTCCGCGAGGCGGTCGCAGTCGTCCTCGCCGACCTGGAGTCCCGCGGGGACGCGAGCATCCTCGTACGCCGCCTGCGCGGACGCTAGCGGTACCCTGCGGGGGTCATGACCTCGAACGACCCCCCCACCCCCAACGGCCCGGCCGGCCGCCGACGCCCACTGGGCCGGGGGCCGGTGGCTGCGCCGGATGGGCGGGAGCAGCCGGGCGAGCCGGAGCAGCCGGGCGAGCGGAGGGTGCACGGCGAGCCGTCACCGTCCGAGGCGCCGGAACGGCCGGACCCGGGTCCGCCGCAGGAGCGGGAGCTTCCGCGCGAGCAGGTGGACCGGGGCGACTTCGCGGCGCGGGACGATGCGGCGGCGCCGTCGGCGACGGACGTGCCTGCCGGACCCGGGGCACCGGAACGGCCCGAGCCGCGCGGCGGTGATGAGGACAGGGCCGGTGCGGGGGCGCCCGTCGGTGGGCTCGACGCCGCGGAGCCCGGCGGTGGGCTGACGGACGTCGGCGCGACCGGGGCATCCCCGAAGACCCGGGCGGGCCTGTCGGGTGCCGTGGTCACAGCCGACGCAAGCGCGTCCGGCGCCGGGGGAGCCCCGGTCAGGACGGCGGATGTCGCGGACGCGGGCGCCGTCGGTGTTCCCGGCCCCGCGATCGCCGGCCCCGGCGGGCAGTCCGCATCCGGCGCCGGCGCGGGCGCGCCCGATGCCGGGGACGGTGTTCCCGACGGCGACGGCGTCTTCAAGGTTCGGCTGGACAACTTCGAGGGGCCGTTCGATCTGCTGTTGCAGCTCATCTCGCGGCACAAGCTCGACGTCACCGAGGTCGCGCTGTCCAAGGTGACCGATGAGTTCATGGCGCACATCCGCGCCATGGGGGCCGACTGGGACCTGGACCAGACGACCGAGTTCCTCGTCGTCGCCGCCACCCTGCTCGACCTGAAGGCCGCCCGGCTGCTGCCCGCCGCCGAGGTCGAGGACGAGGGCGACCTCGCCCTGCTGGAGGCCCGCGACCTGCTGTTCGCGCGGCTGTTGCAGTACCGGGCGTACAAGCAGATCGCCGACATCTTCAACGCCCGGATCGAGGACGAGGCCCGCCGCTACCCCCGTACCGTCGGACTGGAGCCGCACCACGCCGAGCTGCTGCCCGAGGTCGTCATCAGCATCGGCCCGGAGGGCTTTGCCCGGCTCGCCGTGAAGGCGATGCAGCCGAGGGCCAAGCCGCAGGTGTACGTCGACCACATCCACGCGCCTTTGGTCAGCGTGCAGGAGCAGGCACAGCTCGTCGTGGCGCGGCTGAAGGAGCTGGGCGAGGCCAGTTTCCGTACGCTCGTCGCGGACACCGAGGACACCCTCACCGTCGTGGCCCGCTTCCTCGCCCTGCTGGAGCTGTACCGCGAGAAGGCCGTCGCCCTGGAGCAGGAGGCCGCCCTCGGCGAGCTGACCGTGCGCTGGACCGGTGGGGACGGGGACGCGGCGCCGACCGTCACGGACGAGTTCGACCGGCCGCCGGAGAAGGCCGAGGAGGCCCGGGAGGAGAAGAAGGCGTGAGCGAGGACATCAGCGAGCCCGGCCACGGCCCGCGGGCCGTGGCCGGGCTCGACCTCAAGCCGGCCCTCGAGGCCGTCCTCATGGTCGTCGACGAACCCGCCACCGAGGAGCACCTGGCCAGGATCCTGGAGCGGCCCAAACGGCAGATCGCCGACGCGCTGCGCGAGCTCGCCGACGAGTACACCGAGCAGGGGCGCGGTTTCGAGCTGCGGTACGTCGCCGGCGGCTGGCGTTTCTACACCCGCCCCGCCTACGCGCCCGCCGTCGAGCGCCTCGTCCTGGACGGCCAGACGGCCCGGCTCACCCAGGCCGCCCTGGAGACCCTCGCCGTCGTCGCCTACCGCCAGCCGGTCAGCCGCAGCCGGGTCTCCGCCGTCCGCGGAGTCAACTGCGACGGCGTGATGCGCACCCTCCTGCAGCGCGGTCTGGTCGAGGAGGCGGGCACGGAACCCGAAACAGGTGCGATCCTGTACAGGACGACGAACTACTTCCTGGAGCGGATGGGCCTGCGCGGCCTGGACGAGCTCCCGGAACTCGCGCCCTTCCTCCCGGAGGCGGAGGCGATCGAGGCCGAGACGCAGGAAGGGGTTCCGTCATTCGATCCGGACGCTCCGGATTCCGACGAGGCAGACGACAAGACGGAACATTGATGCGAAGCAGTAGCGGCAGGAACAGCAGCGGAAACAACGGCGGGAGCCGTGGTGGCAACAGCGGCGGCCGCGGCGGGAGCAGCGGGGGCCGCGGGAACCACCGCGGCGCCGGCAACAACCGCGACGACAAGCAGGGAGGCCGTCCGAAGAAGCCGCGCCCGGAGGAGCGGCGCTACGACGTCGGCCCCGGCGCCACGCAGGACGGTCCGAAGTCGGGCCGGGGCCCCTCGGCCCGCGGCGGCGCCAAGGGCAGCCCCAAGCAGGGGCAGCGCCCCGGCGGCCGTACGGCCCCCTCGCGCTCCCGTGAGTACGAGACCCGTACCGAGGAGCGCAACCGGGAGCGGTACGCCGGCAAGAAGGACATCAAGCTGCCGAAGACCTTCCCGGGCGCCGAGCAGGAGGGCGAGCGGCTGCAGAAGGTGCTCGCACGTGCCGGCTACGGCTCCCGGCGGGCCTGCGAGGAGCTGATCGAGCAGGCGCGGGTCGAGGTCAACGGCGAGATCGTGCTGGAGCAGGGCAAGCGCGTCGACCCGGAGAAGGACGAGGTCAAGGTCGACGGCCTGACCGTCGCGACCCAGTCGTACCAGTTCTTCGCGCTGAACAAGCCGGCCGGTGTCGTCTCCACCATGGAGGACCCCGAGGGCCGCCAGTGCCTCGGCGACTACGTCACCAACCGGGAGACCCGTCTCTTCCACGTCGGCCGCCTCGACACCGAGACGGAGGGCGTCATCCTGCTCACCAACCACGGCGAGCTGGCGCACCGGCTGACCCACCCGAAGTACGGCGTGAAGAAGACCTACCTCGCGCACATCGTCGGCCCGATCCCGCGCGACCTGGGCAAGCGGCTCAAGGACGGCATCCAGCTGGAGGACGGCTACGCCCGCGCCGACCACTTCCGGGTGGTGGAGCAGACCGGCAAGAACTATCTGGTCGAGGTCACGCTGCACGAGGGCCGCAAGCACATCGTGCGCCGCATGCTGGCCGAGGCCGGCTTCCCGGTGGACAAGCTGGTCCGGGTCGCCTTCGGCCCCATCACCCTGGGCGACCAGAAGTCGGGCTGGCTGCGCCGCCTGTCGAACACCGAGGTCGGCATGCTGATGAAGGAAGTCGACCTGTAAACCGACCCTCTCGGCGCCTTGCGGTGATCACCCTCCCCCTTTATTGTCATGGTGACGATAAAGGGGGATGGTGATCGCATGTCCAAGCGAGCCGCGACCGGAGCACTCATCGGCCTCGCCCTCGGGGACGCCCTGGGCTTCCCGACCGAGTTCAACGATGTGCCGTCGATTCTGGCCAAGTGCGGGCCATGGCGTGAGATGGAGCTGCCGAAGCGGCCGTTCGTGTCCGACGACACCCAGATGACCCTCGCCCTCGGGCGCGGACTGCGCACCGCCATGGACCGCGGCCACCTCGCGCCCAAGCGGCTGGAGCGGCCCGTACGCGAGGAGTTCGTCGACTGGTACCAGTCGCCGGACAACAACCGCGCCCCCGGCAACACCTGCCTGCGCGCCTGCAGCCTGCTCAAGGAGGAGGGCCGCCTCTGGCAGGACGCCGGCCAGATCCACTCCAAGGGCTGCGGCGCCAACATGCGCGTCGCGCCGATCGGGCTCGCGCCCGGGCTGACCGACGCCCAGCGCTCCGGTGCCGCCCAGCTCCAGGCCGCCCTCACCCACGGCCACCCGACGGCGCTCGCCGCCTCCGACCTCACCGCGCACGCCGTGCACCTGCTCGCGCAGGGGGCCGACCCCACCGCGCTGGTCGGGCTGCTGCGGTCGTACGCCCTCGACCACCGCACCTCCTACGACCACACCTGGCTCGGTGACCTGTGGACCCGCAGCCAGGACCCTTCCCCCGAGCACTTCATCGCGCGCGGCTGGGACGAGTGCCTGGAGATCCTGGCGCGGCTCCAGGACGCCGCGCGGACCGTGTCCCCCGAGACCGACCCGTGTCTGGCCACGGGGGAGGGCTGGATCGCCGAGGAGGCGCTGGCGACCGGGCTGCTGTGCTTCCTGCTCTTCCCCGACGAGCCGCTGACCGCGCTGCGCCGCGCCGCCTGCACCGCCGGGGACTCCGACTCCATCGCCTGCCTGACCGGCGCCTTCGCGGGGGCGTACCTGGGCGCCGTCGCATGGCCGGCCGCATGGGCGGACCGCATCGAGTACCGCAGCGAGCTGCTGGCCCTCGGCGCGCTCTGGGACGCCTGACGGGGCGGCGCGCGACGGCTGCGCGGGGGCGGGTGCGCCTTCGGGGTACCCGGTGCGTCGAGGGAGCCCCCGGAAGGTCGGGGTCTCGCCGGGGCAGGCCGCCGGCGACCTCGCCCAGGTGCTCCCGCACACGGTCGACCGCCTCACTCCCGACGGCGAGGTGCCGCCGGCCGGGCCCTGGAGGAGCAGATCCGGCGGCAGACCCCCTGAGGCGGCCCGGCGAACGGCCCGGGCGTCTCAGCCCACGGGCGCCGCACGCTCACGGGCCCCGGCCTGACTAGGCTGGACCGACAGCACCAGAGCCGATACGCAAGGAGCAGCGCCGTGGCGGTACGAGCGGTCCGGGGGGCCGTCCAGTTGGAGCGCGACGAGGCCGGGCACATGGACGAGCAGGTCGCGGCGCTGCTCACCGCCGTCCTGGAACGGAACGGCCTGAGCACGGACGACCTGATCAGCATCTGGTTCACGGCCACCCCCGACCTGCACAGCGACTTCCCGGCGGCCGCCGCCCGCAAGCTCGGCATCGTCGACGTGCCGCTGATCTGCGCGCAGGAGCTCGACATCGAGGGCGCGATGCCCCGCGTGGTGCGCGTCCTCGCGCACATCGAATCGGACAAGCCGCGCGCCGACATCAACCACGTCTACCTCGGCGCCGCCGCGGCCCTGCGCAAGGACATCGCCCAGTGAGGACCGCACTCGTCATCGGCACGGGCCTGATCGGCACCTCCGCCGCCCTCGCCCTCGCCCAGCGCGGCGTCACCGTCCACCTCGTCGACCACGACCCGGAGCAGGCCCGCACCGCCGCCGCGCTCGGCGCCGGCACCGACGAGCCGCCCACGGGCCCGGTCGACCTGGCGATCGTCGCCGCCCCGCCCGCCCACGTGGCCACCGTGCTGGCGGACGCCATGGGTCGGGGAGTGGCCCGCGGCTACATCGACGTGGCCAGCGTCAAGGGCGGGCCGCGCCGGGAGCTGGAGGCGCTCGGCCTGAACCTCGCCTCCTACATCGGCACCCACCCGATGTCCGGCCGGGAGAAGTCCGGCCCGCTGGCCGCCTCCGGCGACCTCTTCGAGGGCCGCCCCTGGGTGCTCACCCCCAGCCGGGACACCGACACCGAGGTGCTGAACCTCGCCCTGGAGCTGGTCTCGCACTGCCGCGCGGTGCCGGTCGTCATGGACGCCGACGCCCACGACCGGGCCGTAGCGCTGGTCTCCCACATGCCCCACCTGGTCTCCAGCATGGTCGCCGCCCGCCTGGAGCACGCCGAGGAGACGGCGGTACGGCTGTGCGGGCAGGGCATCCGGGACGTGACCCGGATCGCCGCCTCCGACCCGCGCATGTGGATCGACATCCTCTCCGCGAACCCCGGACCGGTCGCCGACCTGCTCTCGGACGTGGCCGCCGACCTGGAGGAGACCGTCCAGGCGCTGCGGGCGTTGCAGTCCAGCGACGACGACAAGCGCCGCGAAGGCACCGCCGGCATCGAGGACGTGCTGCGCCGCGGCAACGCGGGGCAGGTCCGCGTCCCCGGCAAGCACGGCAGCGCACCGCGCGTCTACGAGACCGTCGCCGTCCTCATCGACGACCAGCCCGGGCAGCTGGCCCGTATCTTCGCCGACGCGGGACGGGCCGGGGTCAACATCGAGGACGTGCGCATCGAGCACGCGACCGGACAGCAGGCGGGCCTGGTCCAGCTCATGGTCGAGCCGAAGGCGGCGCCGGTGCTCACGGCCGCGCTGCGCGAGCGGGGCTGGGCCATCCGGCAGTAAGAGGCGCGCCGCGGAGCCAGTAACCTTGTGCGGGGCGTCCCTCTAGGGCCGTGCGCCCCGCACCCCGCTCACCGCCTCGCACCAGGAAGGTGTCCCCCCGTGGAAAACGGCGCCGCCCAGCCCGTGATTGTCGCCATCGACGGTCCCTCCGGCACGGGCAAGTCGAGCACGTCGAAGGCCGTGGCCGCGCAGCTCGGCCTGAGCTACCTGGACACCGGCGCCCAGTACCGGGCGATCACCTGGTGGATGGTGACCAACGGTGTCGACGTCGACGACCCCGCCGCGATCGCCGCCGCCGCGGGCAAGCCGCAGATCGTCTCCGGCACCGACCCGGAGAAGCCGACGATCACCGTCGACGGCTTCGACGTGTCCGCTCCGATCCGCACCCAGGAGGTCACCTCCCAGGTCAGCGCGGTCAGCGCGGTGCCCGAGGTGCGCGCCCGGATCACCGAGCTGCAGCGCTCCATAGCGATCGGCGCGGAGAACGGCATCGTCGTCGAGGGCCGTGACATCGGTACGACCGTGCTGCCGGACGCCGACCTGAAGATCTTCCTCACCGCCTCCCCGGAGGCCCGCGCCGCCCGGCGCAGCGGTGAGCTGAAGGGCGCCGACGTGCACTCGACCCGTGAGGCGCTGCTCAAGCGGGACGCGGCCGACTCCAGCCGCAAGACCTCGCCGCTGGCCAAGGCCGGCGACGCCGTCGAGGTGGACACCACCGAGCTCACGCTGGCCCAGGTCATCGAGTGTGTGGTCACCCTCGTCGAGGAGAAGCGGGCGGGGAAGTGACCGTAGCGTCCGAGCGCGGCGCGGACGTCGGGCGGCGCATCGGCGTCGGCCTGATGTACGGCCTGTTCAAGCCACGTGTGCTGGGTGCCTGGCGGATGCCGGCGCGCGGCCCGGTGATCCTTGCCGTCAACCACTCGCACAACGTCGACGGCCCGATGGTCATGGGTGTGGCGCCCCGGCCCGTGCACTTCCTGATCAAGAAGGAAGCGTTCATCGGGCCGCTCGACCCCTTCCTGACCGGCATCGGCCAGCTCAAGGTCGACCGCTCCACGGCCGACCGCACCGCGATCACCCAGGCGCTGGACGTCCTCACGGCCGGCGGCGTCCTCGGGATCTTCCCGGAGGGCACCCGCGGCGAGGGCGACTTCGCCTCCCTGCGCGCCGGACTCGCCTACTTCGCGGTTCGCTCCGGGGCGCCGATCGTGCCGGTGGCGGTGCTGGGAAGTTCCGAGCGGCGCGGACGGTTGATAAAGGCGCTGCCGCCGCTGCGCTCGCGCATCGACGTCGTCTTCGGCGACCCGTTCGACGCGGGCGACGGCAGTGGACGCCGTACGCGCAGGGCACTCGACGAGGCCACCGAGCGCATCCAGAAGCAGCTCACCGAGCACCTGGAAAACGCCAGGCGGCTGACCGGCCGCTAGGCGACACTGAGTAGTGGATCAGCCTCCTCGCGGGCCGCTCCACCGATCACCACGAATGAACGACGAGGTACGGACTTCATGAACGACCACATCCAGCCCGACGGCTCGGACGCACACGAGCACGATCACGGGGCTCTCGGCGACGCCGAGTACGCGGAGTTCATGGAGCTCGCCGCGGAAGAGGGTTTCGACGTCACGGACGTCGAGGGCGCGATCGAGGAGGCCGGGCACGGCCCGCTGCCGGTCCTCGCCGTCGTCGGCCGCCCCAATGTCGGCAAGTCGACCCTGGTGAACCGGATCATCGGCCGCCGTGAGGCCGTCGTCGAGGACAAGCCCGGCGTCACACGCGACCGCGTCACCTACGAGGCCGAGTGGGCGGGCCGCCGCTTCAAGGTCGTCGACACCGGCGGCTGGGAGCAGGACGTCCTCGGCATCGACGCCTCCGTCGCCGCGCAGGCCGAGTACGCCATCGAGGCCGCCGACGCCGTCGTCTTCGTCGTCGACGCCAAGGTCGGCGCCACCGACACCGACGAGGCGGTCGTACGGCTGCTGCGCAAGGCCGGCAAGCCGGTCGTGCTGTGCGCCAACAAGGTCGACGGGCAGAGCGGTGAGGCCGACGCGGCTTACCTGTGGAGCCTCGGTCTCGGCGAGCCGCACCCCGTCTCCGCGCTGCACGGCCGCGGCACCGGCGACATGCTGGACGCCGTCCTGGAGGCGCTGCCCGAGGCGCCCGAGCAGTCCTTCGGCACCGGCGTCGGCGGCCCCCGCCGGATCGCGCTCATCGGCCGTCCGAACGTCGGCAAGTCCTCCCTGCTGAACAAGGTGGCCGGCGAGGAGCGCGTCGTCGTCAACGAGCAGGCGGGCACCACGCGTGACCCGGTCGACGAGCTGATCGAACTCGGCGGCACGACCTGGAAGTTCGTCGACACCGCCGGCATCCGCAAGCGGGTCCACCTCCAGCAGGGCGCCGACTACTACGCCTCACTGCGCACGGCCGCCGCCGTGGAGAAGGCCGAGGTCGCGGTCGTCCTGATCGACGCCTCCGAGAACATCTCCGTGCAGGACCAGCGGATCGTCACCATGGCGGTCGAGGCGGGCCGCGCCCTCGTCCTCGCCTTCAACAAGTGGGACACCCTCGACGAGGAGCGCCGCTACTACCTGGAGCGGGAGATCGAGACCGAGCTGGGCCAGGTGGCGTGGGCGCCGCGCGTCAACGTCTCCGCCCGCACCGGCCGGCACATGGAGAAGCTGGTGCCGGCGATCGAGACCGCCCTCGCCGGCTGGGAGACCCGCGTCCCGACCGGCCGGCTGAACGCCTTCCTCGGCGAGCTGGTCGCCGCCCACCCGCACCCGATCCGGGGCGGCAAGCAGCCGCGCATCCTGTTCGGCACCCAGGCCGGCACGAAGCCGCCGCGGTTCGTGCTCTTCGCCTCCGGCTTCATCGAGGCGGGCTACCGGCGCTTCATCGAGCGCCGGCTGCGCGAGGAGTTCGGGTTCGAGGGAACGCCGATCCACATCTCTGTGCGCGTGCGAGAGAAGCGCGGCAAGAAGAAGTAGTCCGGGTACGCCGGAGGGCGGCGCCCCGAGTCCGTCACGGGCTCGGGGCGCCGCCCTCCTTCGTCATGCGGCCGTCGGCTGCCCGGTTTCGGCGGGCCGTCAGCTGCCGCCGGTCCGGCCGGGCGGCAGCGCCGCCGGGGCGAATCGAGCGGTCCCGCCCGCCTGCCCCACCGGACCGACCCGCTGCCACGCCGACTGCCGGCCCACGCGGGCGCTCTGCGCTCCCGCGCTGTAGGCGCTGTACGAGCTGGAGAACGAACCCGGCCGGGGGACGACCGGGCCGCTGTGCCGGATGCTCCCGAAAGCGGTGAACCCCAGGTCCTCCTCGCCGCTGCGGTCACCCGGCAGCGAGCGGAAGGACTTGACGTACTCGGCGTAGAGCGCGTCGTAGATCGGCGTGGCCGATGGGCCGCGGTCCGAGTCCTGCCCCACCCGCGGCGGAGGCGGAACCGAGGAGAAGCTCTGGCGGCGGGGAACGTCGTAATTGTGCACGTAAGTCCCAACGACACGGCACGTCATGAGATGCGGCCACCGGTGCCTCCGGCGGCGTCCCCTGTCTCCGACGGCCACGCCTGCCTTCGGCGGCGACCTGCCTCTGACGGCCTCCCTGCCCTGGCGGCGACCGCGACCTCACCCGGTCTGGGGCTCGGGCCTCGGCTCCGGCACCGGCCCCAGGCCTTGGCCCGGCGTGACCCAACAGCCCGGAGTGGGCTCCGGCCCCGAGAATGGCCCTGGGCCTCAGTGCCTTGGGCGGCCGGCCCCCCTCCTTGGCCCCGGCTCCCGCCCGGGCCTTGGCCCGGCGTGACCCAACAACCCGGCGTGGGCCCGGCTCCGGGCTGCGGCCTCCGGCCCCGGTCCCGGCCTCGGTGCGAGTCAAGGCCGACTGCAGGCCCGGCCCCGACAAAGGCCGGCAGGTGTCGGCCGTGGGCGCAGTCTCGGCGTTGTCGCCGCGGGTTCAGTCAGGGGCGAGGTCGACCGGTCCGGCGGTGGGCCTGGCCCGGCCGAGGCCGCGGGCATCGGCCGCTGGCCTTCGCTCGGCCCGGCGTCGCCAGGTGTCGGCTGGGGTGCCGTACGAGCCGGTGCCGGCCTTGGGTTCGGCTCTGGTTTGTGTCAAGCGGTGCCGACGGCAGGCGCAGTTCAGGGCGGGGCAGCCTGTGTCGGACCCGGTCGGGGTCGGCTAGTCCGCGGCGGCGGGCCGGGAAGGGGGCGGCGAGGCCGGGGTGGCGGGCGGGCCCTGACCGGGCCCCGGCCCGCGGGTGTCGGATGCCGCCCTGGTTCGGTCGCTCGACCGGTGTCGGCAGGCCCCGGCTGTTGGCTCTGTCCGGGCGGGACGGACCCGGATTCGGCCTGGGCCGCTCAGGGCGGGTGGGGGCCGACCGGTCCCCGGCCGCGCGTCTGGTCCGGGCCGGGGCCGGGGCCGGCGTTGGTGGCAGGCGTCCGTGCCGAGGGTGGATGCGGGCGTGCCCGGACCGCCGTCAACCGGTGCCGACTGTTCCCGACAGGCGGCCTCGGCTCGGTCGAGTTGGGGGCTCAGGTCCCGGCCGGTGGGCAGGGAGCGCCGTCGATCGGTGCCCGACTGGCCCGGCAGGTGGCACCGGCTCGGTCGAGTCGCGGGCTCAGGAACCGGTCACGGGCAGGCAGCGCCGTCGGTCGGTGTCGACCGGTCCGGTCGGCGGCCTGGGTCCGGTCGAGTCCGGGCTCAGGTCCCGGCCAGGGGCAGTGTCGCCGCGACCAGGTGGCCGTTTGCCGCTGTCTTGTCCAGCGCGTCGCGCAGGAGGTCCTCGCGGGGCTGGCGGCCGATGGAGCCCACGGGGGCCGCGAACATCAGTACCTGCTGGTGCTTGTTGGCGGCCGCTCGCCAGCCCTCGGTGACCTGCAGCGGCTGGTGCGCCTGCCACCAGGCCACCGGCTGGCCGCCGTCCGCGCCGGGCTGGAGCACCGCGTGCAGCTGCCCCATCGCCAGCAGCACGGACCAGCCGTGCAGCACCGGCGGTACGGCGGACAGCTCGGGCAGCGGCATGAAGCCGTGCTCGATCAGCAGCGGCAGGAAGTCGTCGCCGGTACCGGTGGAGCCGGGGCGCACGATCGGTCCGGTCGGCTCCACGACCAGCGCCGGGTGCAACTCCCCGGTGATCAGGACCAGTCCGCTGGTCACGCCGAGCACGGCCTGCTCCGGCACCGACTTCACCGGCTCACCCACAGCGCCCTGGCCGCCGGCGACGCCGCCGATGGAGCGGACCGCGCCCTGCAGCTGCTCCTCGGTGACCTGGACGACCTGCGAGGGCAGGCAGCCGGCGTGGGCGAAGGCGAGTACGGCGGTCTCGTCGCCGATGAACAGCACGGTGCTGGTGCGCTCGTGCTCGGGGTTGCCCGGGGTGCGGCAGGAGGTGCAGTCGTAACTCCCGGGGGCGTTGTCCCCGGCGAGCAGCCGGTCGGCTTCTTCGTCGCCGATCTCGGCGCGAACCTCGTCGCTGACGTCGAGCATGCGCGGCACGGGTGGCTCCCTCGGGATGCGGTGCGTTGGCGGCGCCGGGCGGTTCCCGGCTCATGAAGAGCACAACGGACGATCTGTGGTGGGGGTCACGCACGCGCGGGAACGGAATCCCCTCATCCGACGCGTACGGTCAACTCCGCGCCGGAATCGGTCACTCAGCGTCAAGTGTTCGAGTCCTCAAGGACGTTGGCGCGGTGAAGTGGCTCACAGGGTGGCGTGGGTCGTGGTTGATATGTTGCGGAATTTCAGGATGTAGTGGGTGTCCGAAAATCGTTGATACCCCGGGTAACGGCCAACTGGCCTGGAATGACAGCGAATTGGTTGATGCCGGGCCCTCCGGCTCCCTACATTCCTCCGCCGTGTGCAACGAGCACCGCTCGAGTACGTCCACCGGTCCGCGCCGAGTCGCGGAGCACCACCCCCGGTGGACGGGGCGGAGCGCGACCCCCGCGCCGATGCGCGAGGGGTGGCGGTCCGCCTTGGGGGACCTCGAGTCGTTCGAGAGGGATCTACATGTCCGAATGTGCCGATAACACCCGCACCACCGACCGCAAGACCCTGACCAAGGGTCAGGCCCGCACGACGGCGGTCCTCGCCGGGGCGGCGCTCCTCGCCCCCCTCGGCCTGCTCGCCTCGGCCGGCGGTGCCGCGGCGGCGGACGGCGGAGTGTGGGACCGCATCGCCCAGTGCGAGAGCGGCGGCAACTGGCACATCAACACCGGCAATGGCTACTACGGCGGGCTGCAGTTCTCCGCGAGCACCTGGCGCGCCTACGGCGGCACCGCCTACGCGCCGACCGCCGACCAGGCCTCCCGGTCCGCGCAGATCTCGGTGGCCACGAAGGTCCAGCGCGCCCAGGGCTGGGGCGCCTGGCCGGTCTGCTCGGGCCACGCCGGGGCGTACGGCGACGCACCCGCGGCGAACCCCGTCTCGGCGAAGTCGAAGTCGAAGTCGAAGTCGAAGTCCAAGCCGAAGCGGACCGAGTCCGCCGCGTCGAAGCCGGCGAAGGCGCCGGCGCGTTCCGGCGGCCACGCCGACCGCGGATCCGCGCGCGGCGGTGACTACACCGTGCGCCAGGGCGACACGCTCAGCGCCATCGCCGCCCACAACGGGACGAGCTGGCAGCGGATCTACGCCGCGAACAAGAGCGTCATCGGCGGCGACCCCGACCTGATCGAGCCGGGCATGCGACTCGCGCTCCGGCACCTCTGAGCCACGCCTCGGGGCCCCACCCGGGCGGCCGGCCGGGTGGGGCCCCGAGGGCTGTGCCGGCCCCAGGGCGCCCCGGCGTGGTGGGCCGCTCACCTCGCGGATCCCCGTCGTTCCAGCTCCGCCGCCTCGCCGCTGAAGACGACACTGCCGCGCCCCAGTTCGTACACCACCACCGACCGGCGGCCGGGCAGCGCGGGCGGCAGCCGCTGCTCGGCGAGGATCACGCAGACGTCGAGCGAGGCGAGCAGCTCGTAGGTGCGGGCGGCCACCGCGGGCGCCATGCCCTGCGTGGGCTCGTCCACGAGCACCGCACGCGCGCGTGCCGACAGCGCGCGGGCCAGCGCGAGCATGCGCTGCTCGCCGCCGGAGAGCGTGCCGGCGCGCCGCGCGAGCAGGGCCTCCAGCTGCGGGTAGGCGGTGAGGGCGGCGTCGTGGGCGCCGGCCGTGAGGGCGAGGTTCTCGCGGACGGTGAGGGAGCCGAACACCGCCTGCCGCTCCGGGACGAGGCACAGGCCGCGCCGGGCCCGCTCGTACGCCGGCAGCCGTGAGATGTCCGCGCCGTCCCACAGCACCGCCCCGGCGGCCAGTGGCACCGTCCCGGCCAGCGCGCGCAGGGCGGTGCTGCGGCCGGAGCCGTTGCGGCCCAGCAGCACCGTCAGGCCCGGGCCGGGGGCGGTCAGCGTGACGCCGTGCAGAGCCTCCAGGGGGCCGTACCGCACGCGCGCGTGCCGCAGGACGAGGGTCATGTGCCCGCCTCCTGTCCGGCCCGGGCGGCGAAGGCGTCCAGGACGCGGCCGGGCGGCCCGGAGGCGACGACCCGGCCGGCGCTCATCACGTGCACGACGTCGGCGAGATCGGCGACCAGGTCCAGATCGTGCTCGACGACGAGCAGGGCGGTGCCGTCCGCGGCCAGCGCGCGCAGCACCCGGGCCATCGCTGCGACCTCGGCGGTGTCCAGCCCGGCGGCGGGTTCGTCCAGCAGCAGCACGCGCGGGCCGCCCGCGAGCGCCCGGGCCAGCTCCACGCGCCGCAAGGTGCCGGTGGGCAGCCCGGCGGCCGGCAGCGCCCGGACGGGGCCGTCCAGCGCGAACAGCCGCAGTGCCCGCTCCACCGCCGCAGGATCGGTGACCCGGCCCTGTTCGGCGCCGATGCGGACGTTCTCGGCGACGGTGAGGGACGGGAAGACGGCCAGCTGCTGGAAGCTCCGCCCGATCCCCAGCCGGGTGCGGGCGTACGCCGGGAGCCGGGTGACGTCCCGTTGCCCGAACAGAACCTGCCCGCGCACCGGCCGCACGGTCCCGGCCAGGCAGTGGAACAGTGTGCTCTTCCCGGCCCCGTTGGGCCCGACGACCGCCGTGACCCGCCCGCGGGCGACCTCCAGATCGACCCCGTCCAGCGCGGTGAACCCGCCGTAACGGACCCGCAGACCGCGGGCGGTGAGCACGGAGGCGGGCGCGCCGGCGGAGCCTGGGCGCGCCCTGGGTGTGCCGGCCGCCGGATCGGCGAGGACCGACGGGGGTGTGTCCTCCGGGTGAGCCGCGCCGCCGGCACCCCGGTCCGGCAGCGCGGCCTCCGCGCCGTCACCGCTCGCCGCCGACACCGCCGTAGCCCCCGTCAGACCCGCACGCCCCGGGGCCCGTTCCCGGGCCGGGTGCAGCCGTGTCCGTGCCCGTGCGCCCACTGCCGTCAGGTGAGCCCCGCCCTCGAACCGCAGGCGCTCGGCCGCCGAGCGCAGCGCCTCGTACGGGCCGCCAGGGAAGCGGCCGGCGAACGCGGCGAGGACGCCGACCAGGGCCGCCGCCACCCCGCCGCGCGCGCCCGCGTCCAGGCCGACCAGGAGTGCCGCAGCGACGAGCGCGCCCAGGGTGCTGTCGGCGCCCAGCACGATCACCGCGGCGAACCACAGCAGGCCGCGCACCGGGTCGTACGTGCCGGGGTCGAAGGCGCGCAGCCCCATGCCGAGCAGGCCGCCGCCGAGGGCGGCCAGCGCCGCACCGCACACGAAGGCGAGCAGCTTCAGCGAGGGCACCTGGACTCCGGCTGCCGACGCGCCCTCCTCGTGGTCCCGCATGGCCGCGAGCGCCCGCCCGGTACGGCCCCGGCGCAGCAGCCGCGTCGCCAGCAGCGCGGCCGCGAGCAGGGCCAGTTCCAGGACGTAGTAGGCGCGGTCGCCGGCGAAACCGGCCGGCCGGTCCAGAAAGAGCCCGGCCGTGGCGTACGGCTGGGCGAAGACGAAGCGGCTCACGCCGACCCCGACCGCGAAGGTCGCGAGGGCCAGGGCGAGGCCCCGGCGGCCGATCGCGGGCCAGCCGGTGAGCAGCCCGAGCGGCGCCACCAGCACGACGGCGACCGCGAGCGCCGTCAGCTCCGGCAGCCGCGGCAGGACGGGGAAGCGGCCGGCCGCGAGCAGCGCCGTGAACAGCGCGCCCAGGCCCGCGTACGCCGCCTGACCGAGGGAGATCTGGCCGCCCCGCCCGGTGACGACCACCAGGGACAGCAGCACGATGGCCAGCGCCGGCACCTGCACCGCCGTACGCAGGTCCGAACCGGCCAGCCCCAGCGGCAGCAGGAACAGCACGGCGGCGACGATCCACGCGCCGTGCGGTGCGGCCGGGGCGCGGGCGGTCACCGGGTGGGGGAGCGCGCCACGGCGGCCGATGCCGGGCAGGACCAGCGACGCCACCAGCAGCGCCACCACGAACAGATTCGCGCCGACCGCCTGGAGCAGCGGCTGCGCCCAGCCGGCCGGGTGCAGCCGCGTCAGCTGGCTCTGCGCCACCCCGATCCCGAGCGCGACCACCACCGCGACGGGCAGGCTGCGCATCCGCGCGGCCACCGCGACCGCGACCACCTCCATCACCAGCAGCGGCAGCCCGTACGGGTCGAGTCGCACGTACGGCGCCAGCAGCGCCCCCGTCAGACCGGCCGTGAACGCCCCGAACGCCCAGCCCGCAGCGGCCACCCGGTCGGCGTCGATGCCGCCGAGCACGGCGAGCTGCCGGTCGTCCACCACGGCCCGCAGCTCCCGCCCGAACCGTGTCCAGCGGATGACGGCCGACACCCCGCCCGCCAGCAGCAGCGCCACCGCCAGCTGCCCCCACGGGTCGGCCGACACCAGCTGCGGCGCGTCGTCCCGCGCCCCCTGCCCCCACAGCAGCACCGCGCCGCCGACCAGCAGCACGAACACCCCGATGGAGGCGACCAGGGTGCGCGCCGGGTCGCCGCCGAGCACCGCGAGCGGCCGGAAGACGAACCGTTCCAGCAGCACGCCGATCCCCGGCGCCAGCACCAGCAGCGTCACCACGGCGCCCAGCCACAGCGGCCAGCCCCACACCACCACGCACTGCCGCAGCGCGTACGCGCAGACCATCGCGATCGCCCCGTGCGCGAAGTTGAGCACGCCGGTCGCCCGGTAGGTGACGATCAGGCCGATCCCGGTGAGCGCGGCGGCGCTGCCGACCGACAGCCCGGCGAGCGTGAGGTCGTAGGTGAGGGAGGACATCAGTCCTCCGCGGCGTCCGGCTCGCAGATCGGGCAGGGGTCCAGCGACCCTTCCGCGAGCAGCCGGCCGTCCACCGGCAGCGCCTGCGTCTTGCCCGCGACGAGCGGGCAGTCCGCGCGGTGCCACAGCGTGCCGCCCGGCACCATCAGCGTCCGCCCGCCGACCGCGACCGGGGCGGCGCTCGACCCGCCCGCGCCGGCCGTGTCGTCCCCGCCGGCCCCGGCCGCCACCAGCAGCCCGTACAGCTCCTCCAGGCGCGCGGCCGCCCGGGCGTCCCGGCCGTGGCTCAGCAGCACCGCCCCGGCGACGATCAGTGCGGCGCCCGGCACCGTGCAGGAGGCCAGATAGGGCAGCTGCCGCTCGGCGAACCGCTCCCCGGAGACGCCGTACCAGCCGATGACGCACAGCACCGCGCCCGCGGCCAGCGCCGCCCAGCCGGCCCACAGGACGGGGTGCACGGTCCGCAGTCGCGCTGTCCGCATCGCTGGCTCCCACACGTCACGCAGCCGCCGGCCCGGCCCACTTGCCCGGTATGCCCCTGCCGGCCGATGGCTTGCACTATGTCTGTTGTGCGCCGACCCTGAAAGCACCGGGCGCCCATCGCCCGGACCGACACCCGGTGGTGAGCCAGATGGTTCTGGGAAGCGACCTCAGGCGGGGGACGGCAGACAAGGGGCGCGGCCCAGGGGCGACGGGACGGAGTACGGCAGTGGCGGCCGCTCTCGTTCTCATTCTCGCCCCGGCCCTCGCGGCGTGCAGTGACAACAACGGCGGAGGCGGGAGCGCCACGCCCTCGGCGCAGCGGACGACCAGCGCCGCGCCCATGGCACCCGCGGACCCGGCCGCGGCACAGCAGGAGATCAAGCAGAACTGGCAGACGTTCTTCGCGCCGACGACACCGCTCAAGGACAAGCAGGCCGTCCTGGAGAACGGTGACCGCATGGCCCCCGTCCTGCAGGCCTTCAGCAGCGACCAGCGCGGCCGGCAGGCGCAGGCGAAGGTGACGAAGGTGACGTTCACCTCGCCGACCAGGGCGGCCGTCACGTACGACCTCGTCGTCCAGGGCGCAACCGCCCTGCCGAACGCGGCCGGCATCTCGGTCCAGCAGGACGGAAAGTGGAAGGTCTCCGACAGCACGCTGTGCGCGCTCGTCAAGCTGAGCGGCAATGCGTCCGCGCCGGCGATCCCGGGGTGCTAGGCCCCGCGACGCCGGGATGATCCGAACGACAGGGCCTGGCCCCGCCGGCCGCACGGCCGGGGCGGCCGCCGCTGTGCTGCTGCTCATCCTGTGCGCGGCGTGCGGCAGCCGGCTGCCGGAGCGCGACTTCGAGCAGGGCACACGCGCGTCCACGCCCGCGCCGAGCGCGGGTGCGCCGATCCGGGTCGGCATCATCACCAGTGCCACCAGCCCGGTCGGCGGGAGCACCTTCACCGGGCCGCGCGACGGCGCCAAGGCCTACTTCGACCGGCTCGACGCACGCGGCGGCATCGCCGGCCGGCGCGTCGAGGTGCACCTGTGCGACGACGGCGGCAGCGGCATCGGCAACAACGCGTGCGTGCACCAGCTCATCGACGAGGACAAGGTCGTCGCCCTGGTCGCCACCACCGCCCTCGACTACGCGGGCGCACCGCGCGTCTCCCACGCGGGCGTGCCCGACATCGGCGGACAGCCCATCGGCGCCGCCTACGACACCTGGCCGCACCTGTACGGCATCTACGGCAGCCTCGCGCCACGCGACGGCACGCCGGGCTGGGGCGGGAAGCTGTACGGCGGCACGGAGGTCTACCGGTACTTCGAGCGCGAGCACGGCGCCCGCACGGCCGCCGTCGTGTCGTACAACCAGTCGGCGTCCGCCGCCTACGCCCGGCTCGTGGAGCGCGGGCTCAAGGCCGAGGGGTACCGGGTGGTCACCGAGGAGGTCGACTTCGCGCTGCCCAACTTCCGCGCCGTCGCCGCCGACCTGAAACAGCAGGGCACCGACCTGGTCTTCGACGCGATCGACACCCACGGCAACGCCCAGCTGTGCCGGGCGATGGACGAGGTCGGCGCGCACGTCACCGCCAAGGTGACCAACGTGCAGAACTGGACCTCCACCGTCCCGCAGGACTACAAGGACGCCCCGCGCTGCCGCAACGCCCTGTGGGCGACCGGCGCCAGCCGCAACCACCAGGACACCGGCAACAGCGCGGTACGGGAGTTCCGGGACGCCACCGCGGGACTCCCGGCGCACTCCCAGTGGCAGCTGGAGGGCTGGGCGGCGGCCATGTGGTTCACCGACGCCGCCCGCTCCTGCGCGCAACAGGACGTCACGCGCGCGTGCGTGGACGCCTGGATGAACCGTCACGGCAACGGGTACACCGCCCGCGGTCTGCTGCTCCCCGTCGAGTTCGCGCGGCTGCCGCAGCCGCCGAAGGACCGCCGCACCTGTCTGTCGGTGGCCCGCTGGCAGGACGGCAAGGGCTGGGTGACCCAGGGCGACATGAACCGCACCTGCTTCGTGGTGCCGCAGCTTCCCTACACACCGTGACCCCCTGCGGCCGGGTCTTCGCGGACACAGCCTGTCCGCAAGCCCTGGCAGACTCGGCGCCATGCTGGAGACCTCCGCACGACTGCTGCGCCTGCTGTCCCTGCTCCAGGCCCACCGCGAGTGGTCCGGCCCGGACCTCGCCGAACGGCTCGGTGTCAGCCCGCGAACCGTGCGCCGGGACGTCGACCGGCTGCGCGAGCTGGGCTATCCCGTCAACGCCAGCCCCGGCACCGGCGGCGGCTACCAGCTGGGCGCCGGCGCCGAACTGCCGCCGCTGCTGCTGGACGACGACGAGGCGGTCGCCGTGGCGGTCGGCCTGCGCACCGCCGCCGGGCAGGGCATCGAGGGCATCGGGGAGACCTCGGTACGGGCCCTGGCCAAGCTGGAGCAGGTGCTTCCGGGCCGGCTGCGCCACCGGGTGAGCGCGCTGAACGCCTTCACGGTGCCGATGCTGCGTCCCGGCCCGCCGACGGCCCCCGTCGACCCGGCCCTGCTCACGGAGCTGGCCCACCTGTGCCGGGACAGCGAGCGGCTGCGCTTCGAGTACCGCACACACGACGGCGCCACCAGCCGCCGTACCGTCGAACCGCACCGCCTGGTGTGCACCGAGCGCCGCTGGTACCTGGTCGCCTGGGACGTGGAACGCGCCGACTGGCGCACCTTCCGCGTCGACCGCATCACCCCCAAGCCGCCGCACGGCCCGCGCTTCACGCCGCGCACCCCGCCCGCCGACGACCTCGCCGCGTACGTCTCGAAGGGCGTCTCCACGCGCGCGTACGCCACCCACGCCACCGTCCGGCTGCTGGTGCCCCTCGCCGAGGCCGCCGAGCGCGTCTCACCGTCCGCCGGGACGCTCGAGCCGGACGGCCCCGGCGCCTGCCTGCTGCGCACCGGTGCCGGGAGCCTGGACGTGATGGTGATCCACGTGATGATGCTCGGCTTCCCCTTCGAGGTGATCGAGCCGGCCGGGCTGGTGGACGCGATCAGGACGGCTCGGGACCGGCTTGATGCCGCTCTGGCTCGGGCTGCGGGGTCAGCGCCGCGAATTCCGGATGGTGCAGGTCGAACGCCGGGGACTCCGAGCGGATCCGCGGCAGCGCGGTGAAGTTGTGCCGCGGGGGCGGGCAGGAGGTCGCCCACTCCAGCGAGCGGCCGTAGCCCCAGGGGTCGTCGACGTCGACCTTCTCGCCGTACTTGGCGGTCTTCCAGACGTTGTACAGGAACGGCAGCGTGGACAGGCCGAGCACGAACGCGCCGATCGTGGAGACGGTGTTCAGCGCGGTGAAACCGTCGGCGGCCAGATAGTCCGGGTAGCGGCGCGGCATACCCTCCGCGCCCAGCCAGTGCTGCACCAGAAACGTGGTGTGGAAGCCGGTGAAGAGCGTCCAGAACTGGATCTTGCCGAGCCGTTCGTCGAGCATCTTGCCGGTGAACTTCGGCCACCAGAAGTACAGCCCGCCGAAGATCGCGAAGACGACCGTGCCGAAGACGACGTAATGGAAGTGCGCGACGACGAAGTAGGAGTCCGTGACGTGGAAGTCCATCGGCGGGGAGGCCAGGATCACCCCGGTCAGTCCGCCGAACAGGAACGTCACCAGAAAACCGGTCGCCCACAGCATGGGCGTCTCGAAGGACAGAGAGCCCTTGATCATGGTGCCGGTCCAGTTGAAGAACTTCACCCCCGTCGGCACCGCGATCAGGAACGACATGAAGGAGAAGAACGGCAGCAGCACCGCGCCCGTGGCGAACATGTGGTGCGCCCACACCACCACCGAAAGCCCGGTGATCGAGATCGTCGCACCGACCAGCGTGAGATAACCGAAGATCGGTTTACGGCTGAAGACCGGGATGATCTCGGTGATGATGCCGAAGAACGGCAGCGCGATGATGTACACCTCGGGATGGCCGAAGAACCAGAACAGGTGCTGCCACAGCAGCGCGCCGCCGTTGGCCGCGTCGAAGACATGGCTGCCGAAGCGCCGGTCCGCCTCCAGCACCAGCAGCGCGGCCGCCAGCACCGGGAACGCCATCAGGATCAGGATCGACGTCAGCAGGGTGTTCCAGGTGAAGATCGGCATCCGGAACATCGTCATGCCCGGGGCGCGCATCCCGACGATGGTGGTGATGAAGTTGACCGCGCCGAGGATCGTGCCGAAGCCGGACAGCGCGAGCCCCATGATCCACAGATCGGGTCCGAGGCCGGGGGAGTGCACCGCGTCGTTGAGCGGCGCGTAGGCGAACCAGCCGAACGCGGCCGGCCCGTCCGGCACCACCAGCGAGCTGAGCACGATGAGCCCGCCGAACAGGAACAGCCAGTACGAGAGCATGTTCAGCCGCGGGAAGGCCACGTCGGGCGAGCCGATCTGCAGCGGCACCAGCTCGTTGGCGAACCCCGCGAAGCTGGGGGTGGCGAAGAGCAGCAGCATGATCGTGCCGTGCAGCGTGAAGAGCTGGTTGAACTGGTGGTTGTCGACGATCTGCAGGCCGGGCCGGGCCAGCTCCGCGCGCATCAGCAGCGCCATGATCCCGCCGATGAGGAAGAACACGAACGACGTGATCAGATAGAGGTGGCCGATCTTCTTGTGGTCGGTGGTGGTCAGCCAGTCCACGACCACCCGGCCGCGCCGCTCGCTCCGCCTGGGCCGTGCCGCCGCCCGTACGGTCTGCAGTCCCATCGTCCGCTCGCCCCTTCGCTTGTCGCGTCCCGGGTCCGCTGCAAGCCCGCGGCGCAAGCTGCGCGCGGGCCGAGGCCATGATGCGCACGCCGCGGTGCGCTCCGACAGGGGGCGTAGGGAGATTATGTGGGGGAACCGTGGATTTCCCATGGGACGCCGATGCGTACGGCATTCGGGAAATCGGTGCGGAAAGCGCGGCCCGCGGGGCTGGGCCGGGGCATTTTCCGGCAGGTGCCCGATAGGGCCGGTTCGGCTCGCGCGAATGGCGCTGGAATGCACCCGGAAGACGTAATGAAGGTCGCTGGACCGCCCCCGGCATGACTGGACGCGATCAAGCAGAACGGTGTGATCTTGTGACACAAGCGTGACACCGCCTAGCGTGGCGGTATGGCACCCATTCCCTCCCCGTCGGGGGAGCCCCAGGACAGTCCCGAGGGTTACGTCGGCCTCGACGCCGAGCGGGCCGAGCGCCTCGCGCGCGAGCGCGGGTGGTCGACGGTGCGCTCCCTGCCGCCCGGGGCGGTCATCACCATGGAGTACCGCGTGGGCCGGCTGAACTTCGAGGTCAGGGACGGCCGGGTGGCCCGCGCCTGGAAGGGCTGAGCCGCCCGGGAGACGACGAAGGCCCCGGTTCCTGCCCGGAACCGGGGCCTTCGACGTGCGCGGCGGGGTGTGTGCGTACCGGTCCGCCGTGTGGCGTTCAGCTGCCCGCGGGGCGGGCCGCCGGGCTCGTGCCGCGCGCGACGCGGTCCGGGTGCGGCGGGCGGCGGCTGCCGGCCGGGGTGACCGGGGTGCGTTCCGCGCGGGTGGTGTGCGGGCCCGGGGCCAGATAGGCGGGCGCTCTCGGGGCGCGGCCCGTGGTGGCCGCCGCGCGGCCCGCGGGGGCCTCGTCCTGCGTCGAGGGGAGCGAGGGGACCAGCACCGGCGCCGTGACCGGGGCGGCCGGGGCCGGCGCCGTACCGGTGCGGCGGTCGCGCAGGCGGTCGCGCAGGTCGAAGATCCCGGTCTCGGCGCGGGCGATCAGCGGCTCGCACCACGGCAGCGCGAGCAGGACCAGCAGGCCCGCCGCCCAGCCGAGGAGCACATCGCTCAGCCAGTGCGTACCGAGGTAGACCGTGGACAGGCCCACGCCCAGCGCGGTCATGGCCGACAGCGCGGACAGCCAGCGCCTGGCCCTCGGGGTGGAGGCCAGGTAGGCCAGGATTCCCCAGGTCACGACGGCGTTGGCGGTGTGGCCGCTGGGAAATATATCGCCGCCGAGACCCATCTCGTTCGATCCGATGACGGTCGCGTAGTGCGGGCCGAGCCGGCCCATGCCGATCTTCGCCGCGCCCACCGTGATGTTCAGCAACAGCAGAGACGCCCCCAGCGTCAGCAGGGGGCGCACCGTGTGCTGCCGCCAGGAGCGCCAGCCCAGCCAGGCGGCGACCATCACGGCGGTGGGGCCACGCTGGCCGAGCACCACGTAGTAGTCGACGAACCAGTGGATCTGCGCCCACTGCTGGTAGGGCCGGAAGAACATGACCTGCCAGTCCAGCCGGACCAGCCACGAAGTGGTCACCACCAGCCACACGATCGCCGCGTAGAAGGCCAGGGTCGAGCCGAACAGCACGACCCTGTGCCGCGTCATCCGCGGTACGTCGATGTGGGCCGGTCGTTCCGGCTCCCGGTCCAGTCTGGTGAACACCCGGTCCAGACGGGTGAGGTTCGGTTCGATACGCACCCAATCGACGTTACAGCGAGTGAGCTGTCAACCCCTGCGAATCCACGGCTTTGTGATGACGATGTGATGTGGGATTCCTCTCAACAGTGGGTTCAATTCCTGTGAATCCGTAATCGGACAACGTCGCGCCCTGCAATTCCTTTGATCATTCCGGAGCGGGTTTTATGGCCTGTCCGAATGCGTTCACCGCGCGACCGCCCGGATTTCGCCGCCTGCTCGCGTCGCAGCGTGATCGCGGCCGGGCGGGGGCCGGCCGGCGAACCCGCGGAGGGAGTGGCGTACGCCACATGGGTTCACCGGAACCGGTGAGACGTCCGCCACGCGAGCGGCGAGCGAATGCGCGTACGCTGACGTGTCACTCGCGTTCGCTGCGCGGGCCGGAGACGACCGCTTCTCTCCGGCCGAGTCGCGGGGGAGTCCCCACCCCCACGAGCCCGCCGGGCGTGAGGTTCATCTGGGAGGTACGTACATGTCCGGGACGACCACGGCCGCCGCGCTGCGCCGTCGGGCGGCCGGGGCCGGTGCCAACCGCTGGGTCGTTCTCGTCGTCCTGTGCGCCAGCCTGCTGCTCGTCGCCGTCGACGCCACCGTCCTGCACGTGGCGGTGCCCGCCGTCACCGAGGACCTGAGGCCCGGCGCCATCGAGCTGCTCTGGATCGTCGACACCTACCCCCTCGTCTGCGCCTCGCTGCTGATCCTGTTCGGCACGCTCGGCGACAAGGTCGGCCGCAGACGCGTTCTGCTGCTCGGTTACGCCCTCTTCGGCGTGGCCTCGGCGCTCGCGGCCTTCGCTCCGAACGCGCAGGTGCTGATCCTGGCGCGGGCCCTCCTCGGCGTGGGCGGCGCGATGATCATGCCCGCGACGCTGTCGATCCTGCGGCAGGTCTTCCCCGACCGGCGCGAGCGGGCCCTCGCGATCGGCGTGTGGAGCGCCGTCGCCGCGGTCGGCGCGGCCGTCGGCCCGCTGCTCGGCGGCTTCCTGCTGGAGCACTTCTGGTGGGGATCGGTCTTCCTCGTCAACATCCCTCTGATGCTGATCAGCCTGCCGGTGGGCCGGCTGCTGCTGCCCGAGTCGACCGGAGGGGACGACGGCCCCTGGGACGTCGTCGGCGCCCTGATGGCCGCGGCCGGACTCTTCGGCGCGGTGTTCGGCGTCAAGCGGCTGGGCGGCGGGGAGCCGGCGGGCAGCGCGCTCACGGTGCTGCCCCTGGCCGTCGGCGCGGTCCTGCTGGTCCTCTTCGTGCGACGGCAGAGGCGGCGCCGGTATCCGCTGGTGGACCTCGGGATGTTCGCCCGGCCGGCGTTCAGCACCTCCGTCGGATGCATCGTGCTGGCGATGCTCGCCCTGGTCGGCCTCGAGCTGATCGCGGCGCAGTATCTGCAGCTGGTGCTCGGTCTGTCGCCGTTGCAGACAGGGCTGCGACTGCTGCCGCTGACCTTCGCGGCGATGGCGGCCGGGCTGCTCGGGGCGCGGATGCTGCGCCGGTTCGGTCCGCGCCGGATGGTGTGCGCCGGGTTCTGTCTGACCGCGGCCGCGGTGGTGGCGCTCACGGCGATGGGCGCGACCGACAACGTGCCCCTGCTGCTGGCGGGCTTCGTCCTGCTCGGCTTCGGACTGGAGACGACGCTCTTCGGGGCGTACGAGTCGATGCTGAGCGAGGCGCCGGCCGAGCAGTCGGGCGGCGCGGCGGCGATCGGTGAGACGTCGTACCAGCTGGGGGCCGGGATCGGGATCGCGCTGCTGGGCAGTGTGATGAACGCCGCGTACTCGCCCGGGCTCGCGGACGTGCCGGGCGTGCCGACGCCGGCCTCGGCGGCGGCCGGGCACTCGCTCGGGGAGGCCTACGAGGTCGCCGGCCGGCTCGGCGGGACGGCCGGGGACGCGCTGCGCGCTGCGGCGCGGGCGTCCTTCGTTCACGGGCTGCACGTGACGCTGCTGGTGAGCGCGGGCCTGTTGCTGTTGGGCGCGGTGATGGCGCTGCGGCTGCCGCGCGTGATGCAGTGCGGCGAGCCGGAGCCGGTGGAGCTGCCGGCGCCCCGCGAGGCGCAGAGGTCGCGCGTCTCGGCGTGAGACCGCGCCGACGCACCCTGGGACTGGACGTACGGGACACCGCGTCGTAACGTCAGCGGCACCAATCGTAACTAGCGGTGCTAGTTTTCGCGTTCGCCGGAGGATGTGCCATGTCCTTTGACCCCACCGATCCCCTGGGGATCGACGACCTTCTTCAACCCGAGGATCTGGCCATCAGGGACACCGTCCGCAGCTGGGCGGCGGACCGCGTGCTGCCCCACATCGCCGAGTGGTACGAGAAGGGGGAGCTGCCCGGCATCCGCGAGCTGGCGAGGGAACTCGGCGGGATCGGCGCGCTCGGCATGTCCCTGGAGGGCTACGGCTGCGCCGGCGCCTCCGCGGTGCAGTACGGCCTCGCCTGCCTGGAACTGGAGGCCGCCGACTCCGGCATCCGGTCCCTGGTCTCGGTGCAGGGCTCGCTCGCTATGTACGCCATCCACCGCTTCGGCAGCGAGGAGCAGAAGCAGACCTGGCTGCCGCGCATGGCCGCCGGTGAGGTCATCGGCTGCTTCGGGCTGACCGAGCCCGACCACGGCTCCGACCCCGCCTCCATGCGGACGCACGCCAAGCGCGACGGCACGGACTGGGTGCTCAACGGCCGCAAGATGTGGATCACCAACGGCTCCGTCGCCGGTGTGGCCGTCGTATGGGCGCAGACCGAGGACGGCATCCGCGGGTTCGTCGTGCCCACCGGAACCCCCGGCTTCTCCGCCCCCGAGATCAAGCACAAGTGGTCGCTGCGGGCGAGCGTCACCAGCGAGCTGGTGCTGGACGACGTACGGCTGCCGGCCGACGCGGTGCTGCCGGAGGTCACCGGGCTGCGCGGACCGCTGAGCTGTCTGTCCCACGCCCGTTACGGGATCGTCTGGGGGGCCATGGGCGCGGCCCGGTCCTCGTTCGAGGCCGCACTGGAGTACGCGAAGACGCGCGAGCAGTTCGGCCGGCCCATCGGCGGCTTCCAGCTCACGCAGGCCAAGCTCGCCGACATGGCGGTCGAGCTGCACAAGGGGATTCTGCTCGCCCATCACCTCGGGCGGCGCATGGACGCCGGCCGCCTGCGTCCCGAGCAGGTCAGCTTCGGCAAGCTCAACAACGTACGGGAAGCGATCGAGATCTGCCGTACCGCGCGCACCATCCTCGGCGCGAACGGGATCTCGCTGGAGTACCCCGTGATGCGGCACGCGACCAACCTGGAGTCGGTGCTCACCTATGAGGGCACCGTCGAGATGCACCAGCTGGTGCTGGGCAAGGCGCTCACCGGACTCGACGCGTTCCGGTGACGGACCCCGAGCAGGGCGGGGCCGGTGAGCGGCCCCGCCTCAGCTCTGGTTGAAGAAACCGTCCGAACGGTGTGCGGCCGGCTCGCCGCAGATGATCTCCGTGTCGGCCGGGGACAGCAGGAACACGCGCGTGGAGATCCGGTCGATCGAGCCGCGCAGCCCGAAGATGAGCCCCGCCGCGAAGTCCACCACGCGCTTGGCGTCGGTGGGCTCCATGGCCGTGAGGTTCATGATGACCGGGACTCCCTCACGGAACAGCTCGCCGATCGCGCGGGCGTCCCGGAAGCTGTCCGGGGTCACCGTGCCGATCCGGCGGCCCTTGTCCTCGGCCGTGTCCGTTGCCACCTTCACCCGGGGGTCGGTGACCCAGGCGTCCCCGGACTCGGTCCCCTCGGTGTAGTCGTCGTCGTAGTAGCGCTCGTCATCGTTGTCGTCGACGAGGCCGAGCCACGCACTCGCCTTGCGCACCGATCCCATGGACGCCTCCTCTCACAGCGGCCTTGTCTTGCCTTCCGCATTCCCCATGGTCGTCCATGATGCGGATGTCGCGCCAAGTGGATAGACGCCGTGCGGGGGGTTTGTGACGGTACTGGTGCACAGCCGATCCGTCGAGAGCCCGTGTTTCCCAAGGGGCGCGCCCCAAACGGCTGCTGACTGTGAGTGAAATATGATTCTCCCCGGCGTCCGGGTGACGGGCGGGGCGTATGGGTGAACGGGGGCGCGTGGTGTTCGGAATCGTCAGGCCCTGCAGGCATCGGCTCGGTGAGGCCCTGGGTGTCCAGTGGACGGCCCATCTGTGCGGGCTGTGTCTCGCGCTGCGCAAGGACCACGGACAGTTCGCCCGCATCGTGACGAACTATGACGGGCTGCTCATATCGGTTCTGACGGAGGCTCAGGCCGGGAAGATCCCAGGTGGATGGCGTACGGCAGGACCGTGTCCGCTGCGCGGCATGCGGACCGCCTCCGTCGCTCAGGGTGAGGGTGCGCGGCTGGCCGCCGCCGTGTCGCTGGTCCTCGCCGCCGCCAAGGTGCACGACCATGTCGCCGACCGTGACGGGCTGCTGGCCCGGCGGCCCGTGGCGCTCGCCGCCCGCCGGGTCGCCGCAGGGTGGGCGCGGGCCGGGGAACGCGGCGGCGCCGCCGTCGGTTTCGACACCGCCGTCCTCGTCGACGCCGTCGACCGGCAGACCGGCCTGGAAGTGCTGGCCGGTCCGGGCACACCGATCCTGGCCGTCACCGAACCCACCGAGACGGCCACCGCGGCCGCCTTCGCGCACACGGCCGTGCTGGCCGGCCGCCCGGGCAACGCCGCACCGCTCGCCGAGGCCGGCCGGCTCTTCGGACGGCTCGCCCACCTGCTGGACGCGGTCGAGGACCAGGACGCCGACGCGCAGTCGGGCGCCTGGAACCCGCTGACGGTCACCGGCACCTCCCTCGCCGATGCCCGCCGGCTCGCCGACGACGCCGTGCACGGCATCCGGCTCGCGCTGCGCGATGTGGAGTTCAGCGACGCCGCTCTCGCGCACCGGCTGCTCGTGCATGAGCTGCGCGCCTCCGTCGACCGCGCCTTCGGCACCGCCGGCTGCACCCACGCCCCGCAGGCCGCGGGGCCGTACGCGCCCCCCGGCGGCCCGGGCGCACCGTTGCCGCCCGGGCCGCCGCGCCGCGACCGGCGCGGACTGCTCGCGGGCTGCGCGGTGTGGATGGGGCTGGCCTGCACGTGCCAGATGTGCTGCGGAACGTTCGAGGATCCCTGGAGCCGGGAGCGCAGGGACGGGCTGTGCTCGCAGTGCGACTGCAGCGACTGCGGGGATTGCAGCGGCTGCTGTGACTGCTGCAACTGCTGCGGGGACGGGTGCGACTGCTGTGACTGCGGGTGTGACTGCTGAGGGTTGCCGGACCGTCAGTTCCTCAGCTCGGGCGGCGAGATCTGTGACGCCTTGATCGCCGAGCCCGTCGTCCCCCACTTCTTCAGGATCGCCTCGTACGTGCCGTCCGCGATCAATTTGTCGACCGCCGCCCGGAAGGCGGGCGCCAGCTTCGTGCCCTTCTTGAAGGCGAAGCCGACGTCGAGACGGTGGTACTCGCCGAGGAACTTCAGTCCGCTCTGGTGGGCGACGTCGTAGCGCAGGCCATTGATGGTGGACATCACGGCATCGCTGCGGCCCTGCTGCACCGACGACCACAGCGCGCTGTCCTCGCTGTAGGTCTGCACCCGGTAGGGCTTCTTGCCGGCCTCGGTGCACCGCTGCTCGTTCTTCTCGAGCGTGGCCTCGAACGTCGTGCCCGCGCCGGTCGCGACGTTCAGGCCGCACAGCTGCGTCAGATCGGTGATCTTCGGCAGGTCGCTGTCCTTGCGGGCGGCGAAGCCCTGCCCGTCGTTGATGTAGGTGACGAAGTCGATGGTCCTGCGGCGCTCGTCGGTGACGCCGAAGTTGCTCGCGCCGACGTCGTACTTGCCGCTGTCCAGCGCGGGCAGGATCGCCTCGAACCCGGCCTGCTCGACCTTCAGTTCGAGGCCCAGCACGCGGGCGACGGCCCGGGTGAAGTCGACGTCCTGGCCGGTCAGCGTCTTGCCATCGTCCAGGAAGGCGGTGCCGGGCGGTCTGCCGCTGACGCTGAAGGCCACCGTGAGCCGGGTGACGCCCGCGGGCAGCAGCTTCGCCACGGCCGGATCCTCGGTGACACCGGAGACGACATCCGTGGTGGGGAGCGTGTCGGCCGCCGCAGCCGCGCCGGCCGCGTTCGCCGAGCCGGCGGAGCCGGAACCGCACGCGCTGAGGAGCAGAGCGGCCGAGGTGATCAGGGTGAACGGGGCGAAATGCCTCAAGCGGGTACGCGTGGACGTACGCATGGTGTGCGGTCTCCTGTGAGCAGCAGAAGGGGCGTGAAAAGACGCGAGGGGAGGGGTGCGCGTGTGAAGGCATGCGGAAAGAGACGCGGAGAGAAACGCGGGGAGAAACGCGAAAGAGCGCCCGCCGGATCAGGGCAGCGGGACGCGCAGGGGGTCAGCTCAACAGGAAGAGGACCACACGCGACCGAAGTCGATGTGGGAGCGCGAGACCAGCCACTGCGGATGCATGGGCCAAGTGGAACAGCTCTCCGGTTGTGCGTCAACCGACTTGAGACGTACGGCTCATACTCTGGACATCCTTGACAGCGAGGGGAAACAGCCCCGTACAGTCGTGCGACGGCCCTGCTGAGGGGCTCGGCCGTACCGCGCCGCTCGGCGCGTCCCGTGTGAAGGCACCACCCGTGTTCGACCTTTCTGGTCACGGAGCCTTCGCATGTCTTCTGACACCCTCGCCAAACTGCCCGCGGCCCCCGGCATACCGGAAGCGGCCGCCATCCCCCGGATCGTCCCCCGGCGCCGCTACGGCCAGTGGGCGGCCGCTGTCGTCGTCCTGGTCCTGCTCGCCCTCGCGCTCACCTCCGTCGCCCGCAACGACGCCTTCCAATGGGGCGTCGTCGCCGAGTACTTCACCACCGCGTCCGTGCTGCGCGGACTGTGGCTCACCCTGTGGCTGACCGCCGCCGTGATGGTGCTCGGGTTCGCGCTCGGCACCCTGCTCGCCGCCGCCCGGCTGTCCGCCAACCCCGTGCTGCGCGCGGTGAGCTGGGGATACGTCTGGCTGTTCCGGTCCATCCCGATCCTGGTGCAGCTGCTGCTGTGGTTCAACATCGGGGCGCTCTACCCGCAGATCCTCGGCGTGCGGACGGTCGACCTGCTCAGCCCGGTCGCCGTCGCGGTCATCGGCCTGACCCTGCACGAGGCCGCGTACGCCGCCGAGGTGGTGCGCGGCGGCATCCTCGCCGTCGACCGCGGCCAGATCGAGGCCGCCCAGGCGCTCGGCCTGAGCCGCCGGCGCCGCTGGTGGCGGATCGTACTGCCGCAGGCGATGCGCTCCATCGTGCCGCCGGCCGGGAACATGCTGATCGGCACCCTCAAAGGCACCTCCATCGTCAGCGTCATCGCCGTCAACGACCTGCTGTTCTCGGCGCAGTTGATCTACCACCGCACCTACCAGGTGATCCCGCTGCTGATGGTCGCCACCCTCTGGTACACCGTCGTCACCTCGCTCCTCGGCGTCGGCCAGACCTTCGTCGAGAAGCGTTACGCGCGCGGAACGGAGCCGCGGCGATGAGGCCCGCCCTGGTCGTCGTCGGCGCCGGTCCGCGGGGGACCGGTGTCGTCGAACGGATCGCCGCCAACGCCCCCGAGCTGTACGCCGGTTCGGGCCTCGACATCCACCTCGTCGACCCGTACCCGCCGGGCGCCGGACGCGTCTGGCGCACCGCGCAGTCGCCCCTGCTGTGGATGAACTCGCACGCCGCGGACATCACCATGTTCACCGACGACACCGTCGACATGGCCGGCCCGGTCCGCCCCGGCCCCACCCTGCACGAGTGGGCCGGCCTCGACGGCCGCACCTTCGCCGGCCGGCGGCTGCAGGGGGCCTACCTGAGCTGGGTGCACCAGCAGGCCCTGGCCGCGCTGCCCCCCGAGATCACCGTCCACCACCACCGCCGCCGCGCCCTGCGCGTCAGCGGCCCCCGCGAGGGCCGCCAGCAGGTGTGGCTCGAGGGCCGCCCCCGGCCCCTCCTCGCCGACCTGGTGGTGCTCACCGTCGGCCATCTCGACGCCGAACCCGACGACGAACAGCGCGCGTTGACCGCCTACGCCCGCCGGCACGGCCTGGTGCACCTGCCGCCGGACTACACCGCCGACAGCGACCTGTCCGCGCTCGCGCCCGGCGAGAGGGTCCTGGTGCGCGGCTTCGGGCTCGCCTTCTTCGACCTGATGGTGCTGCTCACCGAGGGCCGCGGCGGCCGCTACGACGGCGACACCTACGTCCCGTCCGGGCGCGAGCCGGTGCTGTACGTCGGGTCGCGGCGCGGAGTGCCGTACCACGCGAAGATCGGCTACGACCTCACCGGCGTGCGGCCGCCGCTGCCGCGCTTCCTCGGGCCCGCGCAGATCGACGAGCTGCGGGCCCGGCCGGGCGGCCACGACTTCCGGCGCGACATATGGCCCCTGGTGGCGAAGGAACTCGGATTCGCGCACTACCACCGCCTGTTCACCGCCCATCCCGAGCGCACCGCCGTGTCCTGGGCCGTCTTCGAGGAGAAGTACGCCGCGGCCGGCGGCGCCGACCTGGACGCCCTCGTCGCCGCGGCCGTGCCCGACGTACGCGACCGGCTCGACCTCACCGCCCTCGACCGGCCGCTGGACGGTGTGCGGTACGCCTCGCACGAGGCCCTCCAGGAAGGACTGCGGGCGTCCGTGGAGGAGGACCTCCGGCGCCGGCACGACCCGGCGCACAGCCCGGACCTGGCCGTCTTCTACGCCCTGCTCTCGGTGTACGGGCAGCTCGTGCGGCTCGGCGACGTCGGGCCCTGGTGGCACGGCTTCTTCAGCTACCTGGCCTCCGGCCCGCCGGGGCCGCGGCTGCGGCAGTTGCTCGCGCTGTCCCGCGCCGGGATCGTCCGGTTCGTCGGCGCCGACATGACGGTGGCCGCCGAGGACGGGGTGTTCCGCGCGTCCAGCCCCACCGTGCCCGGACTGCGGATCGAGGCGCGGGCCCTGGTCGAGGCACGGCTGCCCGCACCGACCGTCGGCCGCAGCCGCGATCCGCTGCTGCGCGAACTGCACGCCGACGGGGCCGCCGAGACCCCGGACGGGCTGCTGCGCGTCGACCCCGCCGACGGGCGGATCCTCGACCGCGCCGGGCGGCCCCACCCGCGCCGCTTCGCGCTCGGCCCCCACACCGACGCCCGCTCCTCCGGCGCGTTCACCCGGCCCCGCACGGGCGGGCCGGCGTTCCGGCAGAACGACGCCACCACACGCTCCGCGCTGGCCTTCCTGCGGTCCCTCGCCGAGTGCGCGGCCGCCTGACCCCTTTCCGGTCCTTCCGACTTTTCCGACACCGAAGGAACCCCCATGAGCGTCATGGTCGACATCCAGTCCGTCCACAAGAGCTTCGGCCCGCTGAAGGTGCTCGACGGCATCGACCTGCAGGTGCGCACCGGCGAGGTCACCGTCGTTCTCGGCCCCTCCGGCTCCGGCAAGTCCACACTGCTGCGCACCATCAACCACCTGGAGAAGGTCGACCGGGGCGCGATCAGCGTCGACGGCGCGCTGGTCGGCTACCGCCGCTCCGGCGACCGGCTGCACGAGCTGCCCGAGCGCGAGATCCTCAAACAGCGCACCCGGATCGGCTTCGTCTTCCAGAACTTCAACCTCTTCCCGCACCTGACCGTCCTGGAGAACGTCACCGAGGCGCCGGTCGCCGCCCTCAGGCGCCCCCGGCAGGAGGCCGAGGAGACGGCCCGCCGGCTGCTCGACCGGGTCGGGCTCGCCGACAAGGCCGACGCCTACCCCCGCCGGCTCTCCGGCGGCCAGCAGCAGCGCGTCGCCATCGCCCGCGCCCTCGCCCTGGAGCCGCGGCTGCTGCTGTTCGACGAGCCGACCTCCGCCCTCGACCCCGAGCTGGTCGGCGAGGTCCTCGACGTCATCAAGGACCTGGCCCACCAGGGCACCACGATGATCGTCGTCACCCACGAGATCGGCTTCGCCCGCGAGGTCGCCGACACCGTCGTCTTCATGGCCGACGGCCGCATCGTCGAGCAGGGCCCGCCCGGTGAGGTGCTGGACGCCCCACGGCACGAGCGCACGCGGGCGTTCCTGTCGAAGGTGCTGTGAGGCGGGTGCGGGGGAGTTCCGGCATGGGCGCTCTTGTGCACCTCGGCGCCGCGATCGACCAGCCGGGGGTGTACGACGCCGGTGCCTACGCCGAGCTGGCGCGCCTCGCCGAACGCGGCGGGCTGGACTTCGTGAGCGTGGACGGCGGCTTCGCCGGACCCGGCCTCGACACGGCGGGCGTGCTGGCCCGTCTGGCCCCCGAGACCGGCCGGATCGGCCTGGTACCGGCGCTGACCGTCCCGGGCCGCGAGGCGGACGCCGTCACGGTCCTCGACTGGGTCAGCGGAGGACGGGCCGGTCTGCTCGCCGCCGACGCGGTCCTCGGGGGTCGTGCGGCGGGGCATCCCGTGGTACTCGTCGACGCCACCGACCGGCCGGCCCGGGTCGCGGCCGCCCGGTACGCCGACGTGGCCCTGGTGCGGGCGGTGAGCGCGGCGCAGGCCGCCGAGCTGCGCGGTCAACTGGCCGCGCTCGCCACGGAACACGGCCGTGATCCACGCGACCTGAGAGTGCTGGCGAGCCTGCGGATCGATCTCGGCGACGGTGAGCGCGCCGCCGAGCCCGGCCACGGGGGCGGTGGACCCCGGCCCACCGCACAGGGCCCGCTGTACCGCGGCGGGCCGGTCGACCTCGCCGAGCTGATCGCCGTATGGCATGCGGAAGGGGCCGTCGACGGCTTCCACTTCGTGCCCGTCGAGCCGCGCCGGGATCTGGAGCGGCTGGTCAACGGCACGGTGGCGGTGCTGCAGCACCGGGGGCTGTTCCGCACGTTCTATCCGGGCGCGACGCTGCGCGAGCACCTCGGGCTCGCGCGGCCGGTGGCCGTCAGTTACGCCGGGAGCGTGGGATGAGCCGGCGGCTGCATCTGGCGGTGCGGGTGGACGGTGCCGGCGGCCCCGGGGGGTTTCCCGCGCTGGCGCGGCCGGCGCGGACCGCCGAGCGGGGGCTGTTCGACTTCGTCCTGGTGAGGGGCCGGCGTTCGCCGGTGCCTGAGCCGGTGACCCTGCTCGACGCGCTCGCGGCCGTCACCGCGCACACGGGGCTGGCCGCGACCGTTGACGTGTCCGGTGTCGAGCCCTTCCAGCTGGTCCGCCGCCTCGCCACCCTGGACGGGCTCAGCGGAGGACGGGCCGGCTGGCACCCCGTGTTCGGCGGGACGTCGTACGTGGACACGGTGCGGGAGGTGTCGGAGACGGACTTCGCGGTGCCGTCCTCCCCGCAGGGGCGGCCCGTCCTGATCGTGACGGGGGAGTGCGAGGAACAGCGGGAATGCGCCGCCGCCCGCGCCGACGTGCTCGTCACGTCCTACGGCCCGGTGGAGGCCGGGCGCGCCGTGTACGCCGACGTCAAGCGACGGTTGGCGCGGTACGGGCGGAGGGCGGGGGAGCTGAGGATCCTCGCCGACGCCGGGCCGGCCGGGGGCGTGTTCGACGGTACGGCCACGGGGGCGCGGCGATCGGCCGCCGAACTGGAGGCGTTCGTGCGGGAGGGCGCCGCCGACGGGTTCCTGCTCGGGAGCGGCGGCCTCGAGGAGTTCGTGGACCGGGTCGTGCCGCTGCTGCAGGAGCGCGGCGCGTTCCGTACGGCATACGAGGGCGCGACGCTGCGCTCGCATCTGGGGCTCGGCGCCCCGGCGGGAAAGGGATGAGGACATGACGGATCAAGTGCCGCCGGTCGCGGTGGATCAGGTGTCACCGGTCGCGGTGGACGAGTGGAAGCGGTGGCACGAGCGCCGTGTCGAGGCGGTGTCGGGCCCCTACGGGCCGCCGGCGCTCGTCGGCACCCTCCCCCAGTGCCTGAACGGCCTGGGGGCACCCCCTGGCTGGAAGACCATCCGGAGGGGCGACTTCCGGACATCCCCGGGCGCTGGGCCGTGCGGGACGGCGGGGTCGTGGTCACCGCCGGCGCCGGGGACGGGCTGACGCTGGACGGGGAGCAGTTCAGCGGAAAGGCGCGGCTCGGTGCCGACGTGGGGGCGGTCGCGGGCGCGCGGGTCGGGCACGGCGAGCGGCGGCTGGTGGTGCTGGTGCGGGAAGAGGCCTGGGGAGTGCGGGACTTCGACCCCGGTGCCGAGGCGCGCCGGCGGTTCCGCGGCATCGACGCCACGCCCCACGATCGGCGCTTCGTCGTACCGGCGCGCTTCACGGCGTACGGCGAGAGCCGCACCGTGCGGGTCGAGAACGCCGACGGATGTGAGCGGGGGCTCGGGTTGGGAGGTGAGCTGGCCTTCGCCCTCGACGGGCGGGAACTGACGCTGAGGGTGTCGGTGCGGGACGACGGGACGCTGTGGTCGGTGTTCGCCGACGCCACCAGCGGGGTGAGCAGCTTCCGCTTCCGGTTCCTGTATGCGGCGGCGCCCGACGCGCAGGGGCGGACCGTCGTGGACTTCAACCGGGCCCAGCTGCCGCCGTGCGCCTTCGCGGACCACTTCCTCTGCCCGTTCCCGCCGCCGGGGAACACGCTCGGGGTCGAGGTGGGGGCGGGGGAGCGGAACGTGGCGCGCGGTCCGAACCCGGCCTGACCGCCGGGCGGTTGAGCCTGGTTCGACTCCCGGGGGAGCCGGTCGTCGGGTAAAGGTGGTTCAAAACGCGACGGCCGAAAGGCACTCTTGCGCCAACCGGCCGTTCGGCCGAATACTCCCCCTCAGCGCTTGTCAGGGGCATGTGAAAGCCCGGTATCCCGGGCGTCCTGGCCCTGGCTGCGCCTCACGGGCCCCGACCCCACGCGGGCCCCCGACTTCCCATGGAGGGAACGACACGTGAGGATCAAGCGCACCACCCGCAGCGGCCTGCCGAGACGGACCCGGCTGATCGCCGTCTCCACCGGACTCGTGGCCGCCGCCGCGATCGCGATCCCCAGCGCGAACGCGTCCGACGCCCCGACCACCTTCAGCGCCGCGCAGCTGACCAAGGCGAGCGACTCGGTGCTGAAGGCCGACATCCCGGGCACCGCCTGGGCCGTCGACAGCAAGAGCGGCCGCGTGGTCGTCACCGCCGACAGCACGGTGACGCAGGCCGAGATAGCCAAGATCAAGGAGCAGGCCGGCGCCAACTCCGGCGCGCTCACCATCAAGCGCACCCCGGGCAAGTTCAACAAGCTGATCTCCGGCGGCGACGCCATCTACGCGAGCAGCTGGCGATGCTCGCTGGGCTTCAACGTCCAGGACTCCAGCGGCAACTACTACTTCCTGACCGCCGGTCACTGCACCGACGGCGCGGGCACCTGGTGGTCGAACTCCTCCCACTCGACCACGCTCGGCTCCACCGCCGGTTCGTCGTTCCCCGGCAACGACTACGGCATCGTGCGCTACACGAACTCCTCGGTGACCAAGTCGGGCGCCGTGGGCAGCGTGGACATCAAGAGCGCGGCCACGCCGTCGGTCGGCACGACCGTCTACCGGCGCGGTTCGACCACCGGCACGCACAGCGGGCGGGTCACCGCGCTCAACGCGACCGTCAACTACGGCGGCGGCGACGTCGTCTACGGCCTCATCCAGACCACGGTCTGCGCGGAGCCCGGTGACTCCGGCGGGCCGCTGTACTCCACCGGTGGGGTGGCGTACGGGCTGACCTCCGGGGGCAGCGGTGACTGCACCTCCGGTGGGACGACGTTCTTCCAGCCGGTGACCGAGGCGCTCAGTGCGTATGGAGTGCACGTGTACTGAGGCGCTCGCGCTTGCGTGAATGTGTGAAGTGCTGGCCCCCGTGCGTGGTTGCGCGCGGGGGCCTGCGGCGCTTCGGCAGTTTTTCGTCTGCGAGTTCGCTGTGGCTGGTCGCGCCGTTCCCCGCGCCCCTTTTGTGCCTGCGGCGGCCCCTTGCGGTGCGTGGTGGGCTGGTGTCGCGCCCGCGGTTCGTTGTGGGCCGGGACCGGGTGGTGGGTGCGGCAACGCCGTGGTGCGCGGTCAGACGCCGGGTGCCTTCGTCGGGTGTCCTTGGCGTACTCGGGAAGCGACGAGTGTGATCACGATGCCGGCCAGCGCCCACGCGCCCAGGGTCAGGAGGGCCGTGGTCATGTCGTTGGAGTTGAAGTACGCGATCGAGCGGGCCGCCCATGTGCCGGCGCCCGGTGGTAGGGCGGGGCCGATCGCCTGCCAGAACGGGGGCAGGAGCGGCAGCGGGAACGCGCCGCCCGCGCTCGGGTTGCCGGCGATCACCACCAGCAGGATCGCCAGGCCGATGCCGACGATGCCGAAGAGCCCCTGGAGGGCGAGCGTCGCGGCGCCCACCGTGAAGGTGATCAGGGCGCCGAGGCCCCACAGGGCCGGCACGCCGCCGGGCAGGGCGTCCAGGATCGGGCCGACGATGATCGCGCCGCCGAGGCCGCCGACGACGGCGACCAGGGCCAGGGCGCCCAGGCGGATCACCGCGCGGCGCGGGTTCGCGGGGCGGGCGCCGGTGCTGATGGCGAGGATCGAGGCGCACAGGTAGCCGCCGACGCACCAGCCGACGACCAGGTAGAAGGACGTCAGACCGTTGAAGTCCGTGCGGGATGCCGGGGCCACGTCGACCGTGCGGATCGCGCGCTGCTGTGACGCTTCCAGGGCCGTCGTCAGGTTCTCCAGCACCGTGGCGAGGACCCTGCCGCCGCCGGAGGCGACCAGGAGGGTGTCGGTGCGGCCGGCCGGGTCGATCACTAGGGCGCCGTCGATGTCCCGGTTCTCGATCTGGTGGCGGGCTGTCGCCGCGTCGGGCAGTGCCCGGGGGTCCAGGGGGGAACCGGGGAGGTGGTCGAGGCGGGTCACCGCCTGGCCGGCCACCGCGCGGGGTGCGACCACGCCGAAGGGGATGTCCCTGGGCTTGGGGTTGTGCAGGGCGCCCACATAGGAGGCGATGAAGAGGAGCTGGAGGGCGAGCACGGCGATCACCAACAGGGTGGCCCGGGGAGTGACGGCGTCCTTCACCTCGCTGAGAAAGGAGGTTCCGGAGGGGCTACGCGGTGTGTCGGCGTCGGTGGTCTGCGTCATGGTTCCACCGTTTCGGTGAGGCGGTGTTTGTGCAGGTGGGACGCGGCTGAACGGATGTCGTACAAGTGTTCGGGGATGGGGGTATGGTGGTGCTGTTGGGAACTGATGTTCGAGGAGGTGTGTGTGCCGGGCTTTGCGCATCTGCACACCGTCTCCGGGTTCTCCCTGCGGTACGGGGCCTCGCACCCGGAGCGCCTGGCCGAGCGCGCCTCCGAACGGGGCATGGACACCCTCGCGCTCACCGACCGTGACACCGTCGCCGGGACCGTGCGCTTCGCCAAGGCCTGCGCCAAGGCAGGGGTCCGTCCGCTGTTCGGGGCGGATCTCGCCGTGCGGGTGCGCGAGGGCGGCCCCGGGGAGGGCAGGCGCCGTACTCCCGTCCGGGGCGGGGCGTTCGTGGACGAGTCGGCTCCCCGGGTCACCTTTCTCGCCGGGGACGGGGCCCGTGGGTGGGCCGACCTGTGCCGGATCGTCACGGCGGCGCACGCGGGGGAGGCCGACACACCGCTGCTGAGCTGGGACGACAACCAGGGGGACGGGCTCGTCGTGCTGCTCGGGCCCGACTCCGATGTGGGGCGGGCGCTCGCCGCGGGGCGGCCGGACCGGGCCGCGCGGCTGCTGGGGTCCTGGCGTGAGGTCTACGGGGACGCGCTGCGGCTGGAGGCCGTCTGGCACGGGCGGGAGGGGACGGGCCCCGGGTCGCTGCGGCTCGCCGCGCGCACGGTCGGGTTCGCCGCGGAACAGGGCGTGCGGCCCGTGCTCAGCAACGCCGTCCGGTACGCCGATCCGGGGATGGGCCCGGTCGCCGACGTGCTGGACGCCGCGCGGCGGCTGGTGCCCATCGCCGGGGAGCTGGATTCCGGTGAGGCCTGGCTGAAGGGCGCGGGGGAGATGCTGGGGGTCGCCGAGCGGGTGGTCGAGGCCGCCGGCTACCGGCGGGACACCGCTCATCGGCTGCTGGAGCAGACCCTGGCCACCGCCGCCGAGTGCCGGGTCGATCCCGAGGACGATCTGGGCATCGGGACGGTGCGGTTCCCCGAGGCCCACCTGGTGGGTGCCGGGCGGCGCACTGCCCAGCGGGCGCTCGCCTCGCGGGCCGTTGCGGGCATGCTGCGGATGGGGTATGCGGGGCGGTCCGCGTACTGGGAGCGGATGCACGACGAGCTGGACATCATCGCTCATCACGGTTTCGCCTCCTACTTCCTGACGGTCGCTCAGGTCGTGGACGACGTACGGCGGATGGGGATCCGTGTGGCCGCACGCGGGTCGGGCGCGGGGTCCCTCGTCAACCATCTGCTGGGGATCGCCCATGCCGATCCGGTCGAGCACCGGCTGCTGATGGAACGCTTCCTGTCCAAGGAGCGGGTCGTCCTGCCCGACATCGACATCGACGTGGAGTCCGCGCGCCGGCTGGAGGTCTACCGCGCGATCATCGACCGGTTCGGCACCGAGCGGGTCGCCACGGTCGCCATGCCCGAGACGTACCGGGTGCGGCACGCGATCCGGGACGTGGGGGCCGCGCTGTCCATGGACCCCGCCGAGATCGACCGGATCGCCAAGTCCTTTCCGCACATCCGGGCACGGGACGCCCGGGCGGCCCTCGGCGAGCTGCCCGAGCTGCGCTCGCTCGCGGCGGAGCGGGAGAAGTACGGCAAGCTGTGGGAGCTGGTCGAGGCGCTGGACGCTCTGCCGCGCGGGGTGGCCATGCACCCGTGCGGGGTGCTGCTGTCCGACGCCTCCCTGCTCGCGCGTACGCCGGTGATGCCCACCAGCGGCGAGGGCTTCCCGATGTCGCAGTTCGACAAGGACGACGTGGAGGAGCTCGGGCTGCTCAAGCTGGATGTGCTCGGGGTGCGGATGCAGTCGGCGATGGCGCACGCGGTCGCCGAGGTCGCGCGGGTGAGCGGGGAGAGGGTCGACCTCGACGCGGCGCCGGAGGGCGACCCGGCCACGTATCAGCTCATCCGGTCCACCGAGACCCTGGGGTGCTTCCAGATCGAGTCGCCGGGGCAGCGGGATCTGGTGGGGCGGCTGCAGCCCTCCACGTTCCAGGATCTGGTGGTCGACATCTCGCTGTTCCGGCCCGGTCCCGTCGCCGCCGACATGGTGCGGCCGTTCATCGAGGCCCGGCACGGGCGCGCGCCGGTGCGTTATCCGCATCCCGACCTGGAAGGGCCGTTGAAGGAGACGTACGGGGTCGTCGTCTTCCACGAGCAGATCATCGACATCGTCGACATCATGACCCGGTGCGGGCGCGGTGAGGCCGACCGGGTGCGGCGCGGGCTGTCCGACCCGGAGTCACAGGGGCGGATCAAGGTGTGGTTCGCGCAGCGTGCGGCGCAGAACGGGTACGACGCCGAGACCATCCGGCGCACCTGGGAGATCGTCGAGGCCTTCGGGTCGTACGGCTTCTGCAAGGCGCACGCCGTCGCCTTCGCGGTGCCCACCTATCAGTCGGCCTGGCTGAAGGCGCATCACCCGGCCGCCTTCTACGCCGGGCTGCTCACCCACGACCCGGGCATGTACCCCAAGCGGCTGCTGCTGGCGGACGCGCGGCGGCGCGGGGTGCCGATCCTGCCGTTGGATGTGAACGCGTCCGGGGCCGCCCATCGAATCGAACTGGTGTCCGATCAAAGGTCCGAGATGTGGGGGCTGCGGCTGGCCCTGTCCGATGTGCACGGCATCAGCGAGGCCGAGGCGGCGCGGATCGCCGACGGACAGCCGTACGCCTCGCTGGTGGACTTCTGGGAGCGGGCCCGGCCCAGCCGGCCGATCGCCCAGCGGCTCGCCCAGGTCGGCGCGCTGGACGCCTTCGGCGCCAACCGGCGTGATCTGCAACTGCATCTGACCGAGCTGCACCGGTCGGCCCGGGGCGCCGGCGGGGCCCAACTGCCCCTCGCCGGAGGGCGGAAGACCGCCGCAGCGGGCCTGCCCGACCTGTCCGACGCCGAGCGGCTCAGCGCCGAACTGGGCGTGCTGTCGATGGACGCCTCACGCAATCTGATGGACGACCACCGGGAGTTCCTCAAGGAGCTGGGCGTGGTATCGGCGCGGCGGCTGCGCGAGGCGCGGCACGGGGAGACCGTACTCGTCGCGGGCGCCAAGGCGGCCACCCAGACGCCGCCGATCCGGTCCGGCAAACGGGTCATCTTCTCCACGCTGGACGACGGCACGGGCCTGGTCGACCTCGCCTTCTTCGACGACTCGCACGACGCCTGCGCCCACACCGTCTTCCACTCCTGGCTGCTGCTGGTGCGGGGCGTGGTGCAGCGGCGCGGGCCGCGCAGCCTGAGTGTGGTGGGGTCCGCCGCCTGGAACCTCGCCGAACTCGTCGAACTGCGCGCCGAGGGCGGTCTCGAGGAGGTCGCGGCCCGGCTGGCGGCACCGGCGGCCGAGGGCGACGAGAGCGCTGATCCGACGGGTGGGCGGCGCATCAGGCTGTCCACCGGCTACGAGATGCATCCGTGGGCCGACCTGCGGCCCGCGGGGCAGGAGGCCTCACAAGGGCCCTCTGCCGTACGGAAGTTGTGGCACCAGAGTCCGGGGAGTGCGGGATGACCATCCTCTGCGTACGTTTCCAGCTGCCGCCGATGTGCGAGGCGGCCCTGCCGGGGCTGCTCGCGTTGCTGGAGGAGTTCACCCCGGTCGTCGAGGCGCTGCCGCCGGACGGGGCGCTCGCCGATCTGCGGGGCGCCGAGCGGTACTTCGGGCGCAGCGCCGTGGAGCTGGCCGCGGTGATCCGGGTGCGCGCCCTCGCCCGGTACGGCGTCGACTGCATGATCGGTGCCGGGCCGGGCCCGATGCTCGCCCGCATGGCGCTGCGCGAGGCCCGGCCCGGGGTGACGTGCGCGGTCTCCGGGGCGCAGGCCCCGGACTTCCTCACCGGCCGGCCCGTCGCCGCGCTGCCCGGCGTGGGCGCGGCGACCGCACGCACCCTGTGCGAGTACGGCCTGGACACCCTCGGCCGGGTCGCCGCCGCGCCGCTGTCCACCCTCCAGCGGCTGCTCGGCGCGAAGGCCGGGCGCGAGCTGCACGAGAAGGCGAACGGCGTCGACCGCGGCCGCGTGGTGCCCAACGCGGTGTCCCGGTCGCTGGCGACGGAACGCGCCTTCGACCGCGACGAACTGGACCCCGGCATGCACCGCCGCGCCCTGCTGTCGGCCGCCGACGAGATCGGTGCCCGGCTGCGGGCCGTGGAGAAGGTGTGCCGCACCCTGACCCTGACCGTCCGCTACGCCGACCGGTCGGCGACCACCCGCACCCGCACCCTGCCGGAGTCCACCGCGCACTCGCCGGCGCTGACCCGGACGGCGTACGGCCTGTACGAGGCGCTGGGGCTGCAACGCGCCCGGGTGCGGGCGATCGTCCTGCGCGCGGAGGGACTCGGGCCGGCCGAAGCGGCCTCCCATCAGCTCACCTTCGACCCCGTGGACGACCGGGTCCGCCGCATCGAGGAGGTCGCGGACCGCGCGCGAGCGAGGTTCGGACCACGGGCGGTGATGCCGGGGGCGCTGGCCGCCTAGCCTCGGTCCGGGGGGTGTTCGGTCCGGGGGCGTTCAGTTCGCCCACGGCGGCGTGATGCGGGTGCCGTCGGCCAGTTCGGCTTCCAGGCCGATCGAGGTGGTGACCCAGGAGATCGCCGTGTGGTCGGTCGGGTTCTCGACGGCCAGGGTCGCGCCCGGGTTGACGATCACCGTGTCGCCCGCCGTGATGCGGTCGGTGCGGCCGTCGAGGGTGATCAGCAGTTCGCCGACGAGGAGATGGAAGATCTCCTCCCGGTTGACGGTGTGTGCCGGTGCCCTGGTGCCGGCGGGGATCTCGCCGCGCCAGGCGCACAACTCCTTGCTGCCGGTCAGCGGGGTGGCGTAGGAGACGAAGCGGGCGCCGTGGATCTCATGGGTGCGGGCGTGCGACGAGCGGACGACGGGCATGGGTACTCCGTTTCAAGTGGTCAAGCTGCTTGACTATATAGTCAAGGAACTTGACCACTTTGGCAATGGTGTTTCAATGCCTCCGTGCAGAACTCCGACGCCCTCGCCCTGACCGCCACCCTGCTCGCTGCCGCCGGCGACCTCACGCAGCGCATTCATGACGGCGTCGTGGCCCGCGGTTTCGGCGACGTGCGGCCCGCCCACGGGTTCGCCTTCGCGCGGCTCGCCCCGGGTGGGGCGACGGTCACCGATCTGGCCGCGCACCTGGGGGTCACCAAGCAGGCGGCGAGCCAGCTGGTGGACGAGATCGTGCGCAAGGGGTACGCCGAGCGGCGGCCGCATCCGGGCGACGCGCGGGCCCGGCTGATCGTGCTCACCGAGCGTGGGTGGGCCTGCACCC
Organism: Streptomyces sp. NPDC049915; assembly: GCF_040656475.1. Taxonomy (NCBI): domain Bacteria; kingdom Bacillati; phylum Actinomycetota; class Actinomycetes; order Kitasatosporales; family Streptomycetaceae; genus Streptomyces; species Streptomyces sp. NPDC049915. The sequence goes on along the minus strand of NZ_JBFAMH010000017.1, from coordinate 91,108 downwards.
GGGCGGCGGAGGAGGCCGCGGCGGAGGCCGTGCGGGCCTGGGCCGACGTGCTGGGCGAGTCCGAGGTGCGGCTGCTGGCCCAGCGGTTGGGGCGGCTCCCCGTCGAAGGGCCCATCCGGCCCGCTTGGTGAGGTCCTGTCAGACGCCGTAGCGGGAGCTCTATCAGGAGATCGACGTCGTCGCGGCTATCAGTGGAAGTTTTTACCGACGCGTAACTTCACACTTCAGCTACTCGTTCGTAACTTGACGAATGAACAGCATCCTCGTGATCCGGGTCACAGGGCGTCATGCCGTCGTACTCCCTTGAGCCGCAAGGAGATCACCCGATGCTGCCCTTCAAGCGCCTGCTCAGACCACTGGCCGCGCTGCTGCTGACCGCCGCCGCCGTCACCGTCCCGGCCACCGCCGCCCACGCCACCGCACCGAGCACCGGCTGGAACGACTACTCCTGCAAGCCGTCCGCCGCCCATCCGCGCCCCGTCGTCCTCGTGCACGGCACCCTCGGCAACTCCGTCGACAACTGGCTCGGCCTCGCGCCCTACCTGGAGCACCGCGGCTACTGCGTCTTCTCCCTGGACTACGGCCAACTGCCGGGCGTCCCCGTCTTTCACGGCCTGGGCCCGATCGACCGGTCGGCGCAGCAGCTGAAGGAGTACGTGGACCGGGTGCTCACCGCCACCGGCGCCGCCAAGGCCGACCTCGTCGGCCACTCCCAGGGCGGCATGATGCCCCGCTACTACCTCAAGTTCCTCGGCGGGGCCGCCCGGGTGAACGCGCTCGTCGGCATCGCGCCCAGCAACCACGGCACCACCCTGAGCGGACTCACCCAGCTGCTGCCGTACTTCCCCGGCGCCGCGGACCTGCTGAACGCGGCCACCCCCGCGCTCGCCCAGCAGGTCGTCGGCTCCGACCTGCTGACCAGGCTGAACGCGGGCGGCGACACCGTACCCGGCGTCCACTACACGGTCCTCGCCACCCGGTACGACGAGGTCGTCACGCCGTACCGCAACCAGTACCTCAGCGGGCCCGACGTGAAGAACGTGCTGCTGCAGGACCTGTGCCCGCTCGACCTGTCCGAGCACGTCCTCGTCGGGCTGACCGACCGGATCACCTTCCACGAGGTGGCCAACGCCCTCGACCCGGCCCACGCCACCGCGACCACCTGCGCGTCCGCCGTCGGCTGACGCCCGGCGCACCGGAGGGGGCCCGACCGGCCTGAGCCGCCGGTCGGGCCCCCTCACGCTCACTTGCGGACCGTCCCCCTGCGGCGCACCGACACGAACAGGGCCGCCGAGCCGAGCGCCAGCGCCGCCGCGCCGCCGACCGCGACGTACGGGGTGCTGCTGTCGCCACCGGTCTCGGCGAGGTGCTCGCCGGCGCCCGCCGCCTGCGGCTGGTTCGGCCGCGCGGCCTTCAGCGCCGGCGTGGGCTCGGCCGACGTCCGCGCGTCCGCGTCCCCGTGGCCGTGGTGCTCGATGGTCGACTTGTCGGCACCGGCCGCGATCTGCTCCTCGGACGGCACCGAGGCGCTCGGCGCCGGGACCGCGGCCGGGGAGCCCGTACCACTTGATGCCGTACCGCTGGATGCCGTGCCACCGGACGCCGTGTCACCGGACGCGGCGCCGCCGAACGTGACGTCCGAACAGGAGTAGAACGCCTCCGGGCTGTCCGAGCGCTGCCAGACGGCGTAGAGCAGCTGACGGCCCGTACGCTCGGGCAGGGTGCCCGTGAACGTGTAGAAGCCGCCCGCGGCGACCGGGTCGGTGGCCGTCGCCACGGGGTGCTCCAGATCCAGGTCGTCCCAGGTCAAAGGGCGCGCGGGATCGTAACCGGGCTTGGTGAGATACACCGTGAAGGTGCCCTTGTGCGGGGCCGTCACCCGGTATCTGAAGGTGTACGCACCGCTGTGCACGCCCGTCGCGGGCCAGTCGGCGCGGGCCAGGTCCAGGCCCTTGAACTCCTCGTTGTTCGCGCTGCACAGCTTGCCGTCCGGGATCAGCTGCCGGTGGCGGCCGGCGGCGTCGCCGACGCGGATGCCGTTCCAGTCGTACAGCGCCTGCGTGCCGCCGGCCGCCACCGCCGCCCTGCACGCCGCCGACTTGGGGCTCTCGGGGCCCTCCGCGTAGCACTGCGACACCCGGCTGACCGGGTCGCCCATCGTGCCGTGCGCGGCGGCGGGCGCGGCCGCCAGGGCGGTCAGGGCGAGCGGGACCAGGCCGAGGGCTGCGGTGGTGGCGGCCGTGCGGCGAGCACGCATGGAGGAACTCCTCGAAAGAGCCGGGGACTTGGACCGGGAACCCGTGGGGGGTGATCCGAAGCTAGCCCCGGCGCTGCGCGAAATCGCCTGCTGAGAGCGGCTGGAGGAGATCCTTATGGTCGCGTTAAGGGAGTGCTCAGTCTGCGATCAGGTAGCTACCGTGGCCCCATGATCGACAAGGAGATCCGGCCCGCCGTCGCCGCCGACGTGCCCGCCGTGAAGGCCGTGACCGACGCCGCCTACCACCGCTACATCGAGCGCATCGGCGTGGTGCCGCAGCCCATGGAGGCCGACCACGCGGCCGAGGTGGCGGCAGGGAAGGTGTTCGTGACGGGGGACCGGGTGGTCGGGCTGATCGTGGTCGAGCCATGCGCCGGCCATCTCTGCCTGGACAGTATCGCCGTCCACCCCGACGCGCACGGAAGAGGCGTGGGGCGGCGGCTGCTGCACTTCGTCGACGCACACGCGCGTGCGCTCGGCCTGCCCGAGGTCAGGCTCTACACCAACGCGTTGATGTGGGAGAACCAGAAGATCTATCCCAAGTACGGGTATGAGGTCGTGGAGCGGCGGGTGGACGGGCCCTACGACCGTATCCACTACCGCAAGCGGCTCGGCTGAGGGGCGTGCGCCGGGCGCGGCCCTCTCACCCGTCGGGCCACCAGGTGCGCGCGATGTCCTTTCGCACCTCGGGGCGGCCGGCGGGGCGCTCGTCGGTCTCCTCACGGACCCGGCGGGTGTCCGTCTTCTTCAGGGGCTTCTGCACGGTCATACGGCGCATGGCTGCCTCCTTCAGGATCCACCGGGTTCCGCGTTCTCACGGAGGTAGACCCTTTCGGCGAGAGTTCCTCATCGGCGCCGCCCTGTCAGTGGCGGCCGTCACGATCCGGGATGTCAGTGGCGGGTGTCATTGTCGGCGTCATGGCAAACACGAGTGATCCTGTGATTCCCCCATCTGCCGACTGGAATGCGCAGGCGGCCGAATTCGATGAAGAACCCGATCACGGGCTGCGCAGCCCGGAGGTGCGGGCGGCCTGGGCGGACCGGCTGCGCTCGTGGCTGCCGCCGCGCCCGTCCGATGTCCTGGATCTCGGATGCGGCACCGGCAGCCTGTCACTCCTCGCCGCCGAACAGGGACATCGGGTGACCGGCGTCGACAGCGCGCCCGCCATGCTGGAGCGCGCCCGAGCCAAGCTCGCCGGCCGTGACGCGCAGTTCCTCCTCGGTGACGCCGCGGCACCACCCGTGGGGGAGCGGGCGTACGACGTGGTGCTGGTCCGGCATGTGCTGTGGACGCTGCCCGAGCCCGCGCGGGTGCTGGCGCACTGGCGGCAGCTGCTGCGCCCCGGTGGCCGGCTGGTCCTGGTGGAGGGCGTGTGGGGCACGCTCGATCCGGTCGGCATACCCGCGGACCTGCTCACCTCCCTGCTCGCCCCGCTCGCCGCCGAGGTGCGCCTGGAGCGACTGTCGGAGGATCCGCTGCTGTGGGGGCGCGCGGTGGACGACGAGCGGTACGCCGTGGTGGCCCTGGTCTGATCCCGGCAGCGCCGGGCGGATGCGGCTAGGCGAGCAGGTCCGTGAAGTGGTCGCCGTGGGCCAGGGTCTCGAGTGTGTCGAGGGCGGCCACCGCGGCGGCCGCCGCCTCGGGGTCCGACTCCGTCAGGCCGCTCGCCGCAAACTCGTCCTCGTCCAGCCGGCGTACGTCGCGGCCGTCGGCGGACCGCCACAGGTCCAGGTCGAGGTCCTCCACGACGAGTTCCGTACCGGTCAGGGTGGCGGGGCGGGTGATGTCGCAGTACCAGCCCTTCACCTCGCCCGCCGCGTCGCGGACCTCCTTCACCGAGTACCAGCGGTCCCGCCAGTAGTACTCCGTGAACACGTCCCCCGCCTCGAAGCGCACGAAGCCGAAGTCGCGGACGGCGTCACCCGCCCACGGCGCCCGTACGGCGATCCGGGTGCCGTCGTCGGCGAGCAACTGCGCCGGGTAACGGATCTTCGTGCGCCCCGCCTTGACGAGCACCACGTCCACCGGGGCGGTGCCGTCAGCCGAGTTCGCGGACATACCTGACCTCCGTCGCGCAGATGTCGTACCCGAGCCGCTTGTTGATCGCGAGCATCGGTTCGTTCCCGGTGTCGTTGCCGGTGAAGGCCTGTGTGCAGCCGGCCGCCCGGGCGCGGTGCAGGGACGCGGTCTTCGCCAGCGTGGCCAGGCCCCGGCCGCGGAAGGCGCGCGCGGTGCCGGTCATCGCCGTGCAGTAGCCGCCCCGGCCGTCGGTGTACGCCACGCTGAAGGCCACGGGGCGGCCCTCGGCGACCGCGACGACGGTCAGGTCCTTGTCCAGGAGCGGATGCTTCCAGTACTGGTCGGTCCAGTTCGCGTACTCCGACACCGAGGAGTCGACGTCGCTCGGTTCGTCCGCCATGGTCTCCGCCTCCAGCTCGAACACCGGGCGCGGATCGTCGGTGAAGTCGGCGGCCGTGCGCAGTTCCACGCCCGGCGGCACCGGGGGCACCGGCGGCAGCACGGGGTCCACCAGGTCACGGCGCAGGAAGTGCGCGGACCGGCTGCTGCGGTAACCGTGCCGTTCGGCGAAGGCGCGGTTGGCCGGCTCGTCCAGCACCCACGCGTACAGCCTGACGGCGCCCAGGCCTGCCAGGTATTCCTCCGCCGCGCGGACCAGCAGACGGCCCGCGCCGCGGCGGACGTGGTCGGGGTGCACATAGACGTTGACGAAGCCCTGGCCCGGCTCCGCGCTCTCATGGGCCAGTCCCACCTGGGCGGTGCCGATCACCTCGCCGTCCTCCTCGGCGACCAGTGACCGGAAGCGGGCGGCCGCCGGCATGTGGGCCAGGTTGTGCCGTACCGCGTCGGCGGTGAACAGGATGTAGGGCAGGGCGGCGTGGCGGACCCGGGCGAACCCTTCGAGGTCCGCCAGGACGTCGGGGCGCAGGTCACGGACGATCACTGTCATGGGGGCGCACGCTACGGGGCGGGACGGGGCGGATGCCTCTCATTTTCCGGCGGGTGCGGGACAATCGGCCCGTGAGCCTGAAGATCCGCATCGATGACAGCGCGCCGCCGTACGAACAGGTGCGGGCGCAGATCTCCGAACAAGCGCGGTCGGGCGCGCTGCCGGTGGGATACCGGCTGCCGACCGTGCGCGGCCTCGCCGAGTCGCTGGGGCTGGCCGTGAACACCGTGGCCAAGGCCTACCGGGCGCTGGAGGCCGACGGCGTGATCGAGACGCGCGGCCGGCACGGCACGTACGTGGCCGCCGCCGGTTCCGCTGCCGAGCGGGAACTCGCCGCCGCCGCGCAGGCGTACGGGGAGCGCGCCCGGCGGCTCGGCCTCACACAGGACGCGGCGCTGGCGGCCGTACGGGATGCCCTGCGGGCGGCTTACGGCGCCTAGCGGGATGCCCTGCGGGCGGTGTGGGGGGCTGGCGGGATGCCCTGCGGCGGCGCAAGGGGATCAGGGTGGGTGGGGTCACCGGCCCAGGACGAGCCCCGGTGTGCGGGTCACCGTCAGCCCCGCCTTGCGGGCCGCCCTGGCGAAGACCTCCGCGTCCCCCACCGCCGCCGCGTTCGGGTCGTTGTTGAAGTACGCGTACACGTCGTGGTCGTCCGTCCAAGTCGTCGCGATGCGGTCCACCCAGGTCTCCAGGGAGCGGCGGCCGTAGTGCGGCCAGGCCGCCGCACGCCCCTGGTGGAAGCGGACGTACCCCCAGCCGGTGGTGCGCCACAGCGGCGTGACCGGGCGGGCCAGGACGTCCGCCCAGCACAGCGCCGCGCCCCGGGACTCCAGGACCGCGCGCACCTCCGGCGTCCACCACGACTCGTGCCGCGGCTCCACCGCGACCCGGGTGCCCGCGGGGAAGCAGGCCAGGCAGGCGTCCAGCAGTGCCGGGTCGCAGCGCAGGGTGGGCGGGAGCTGGAGCAGCACCGGGCCCAGCCGGTCGCCGAGACCCGCCGCACGGCTCATCAGCCGGTCGACCGGCTCCTCGGGCTCCTTCAGCCGCTTGATGTGGGTCAGGTACCGGCTCGCCTTGACCGCGACCACGAAGTCCGCCGGCACCCGCGCGGCCCACGCCTCGAACGTCTCCCGCGCGGGCAGCCGGTAGAAGGCGTTGTTCACCTCGACCGTGGCGAAGGCGCCCGTGTACTCCTCGAGCCACAGCCGCTGCGGCAGGCCGGACGGGTACAGCACGCCCCGCCAGTCCCGGTACTGCCAGCCCGACGTACCGACGAAGAGGGTCATACCCCCATCAAAGCACCCCGATCACGGCATCACAGGTACAGCCCCGCGTCGGCCCCGCCCCGCGGCTCCGGCACCGCCGTGGGGGAGGTGCCCCGGCGCAGCGCGTACAGCTCCGCCAGCGTCGCGCCCTCCCGGCCGATCTCCTCCTCCCGGCTGTGGGCCTCGCTGCCCAGCCAGGCCACCGCCTCCGCCCGGGTGAGCCGGCCGACCTCGATCCGGGCCAGGCAGCGGCCCGGGCGCACCACCGCCGGGTGCAGCCGCTCCAGGTCCTCGTTGGTGGTGACGCCGACCAGGACGTTGCGGCCCTGCCCGAGCAGCCCGTCCGTCAGGTTCAGCAGCCGGGACAGCGCCTGGCCCGCCGTGTGCTTGGCCTCGCCGCGGATCAGCTCGTCGCAGTCCTCCAGGAGCAGCAGCCGCCAGCGGCCCTTGCCCGCCGCGTCCTCCTCGCCGATCGCGATGTCCATCAGATAGCCGACGTCGGAGAACAACCGCTCGGGGTCCAGCACGCAGTCCACCTGGCACCAGTCCCGCCACGAGCGGGCCAGCGTGCGCAGCGCGGACGTCTTGCCGGTGCCGGGCGGGCCGTGCAGCAACAGCAGCCGCCCGGCGATGTCCTCGGGCGTCGTCTTCATCAGGCGGTCCATCGCCGCGGCGACCGGCGCGGTGTAGTTCGCCCGCACCTCCTCCCAAGTCCCCGCGGAGATCTGCCGGGTCGTGCGGTACGGGCCGCGGCGCGGGGAGACGTACCAAAAGCCCATCGTCACGTTCTCCGGCTGCGGCTCGGGCTCGTCAGCCGCGCCGTCCGTGGCCTGGTCGAGGACCTTCTGCGCGAGTTCGGCGCTGGTCGCCGTCACCGTCACGTCGGCGCCGCGGCTCCAGCGGGAGACCAGCAGCGTCCAGCCGTCGCCCTCGGCGAGGGTGGCGCTGCGGTCGTCGTCGCGGGCCACGCGCAGCACCCGCGCGCCCGGTGGCAGCAGCGTCACGCCCGAACGGACCCGGTCGAGGTTCGAGGCGTGTGCGAACGGCTGCTCGCCCGTCGCGAAGCGGCCGAGGAAGAGCGCGTCGACGACGTCGGAGGGGGAGTCGGAGTCGTCGACGGTGAGCCGGATCGGCAGGGCGTCGTGCGGCTGTGCAGGCATGGCGCCCATGATCCGGCACGGGGACCCGCCGTGCACCCGGTTTCCTCCCGGAATCTCCGCAGGAGGTCGGCTGGACGTGGTTTCCACCCGTTGTTGCCACCCTTACCGCTGCGCTCCCGTGCGGTGGCGGCACGGCCGGCACGACACCCGATGGCGGACAAGGCGGACGGCACGCCCGTGAGTCCGGGCGGACGTCCGGCGCCGGACGTCGACCGGGCTTCACCCGCACGCGCCCTGAGGGGGCGTCAAGGCGCCCCCGAGCCGACGTCGTTGTTCGTTCGGAGTTGAACGACGTATGGCCACCCGGGGAGCGCCGGCACCCGGTTGTGAAGGCTTCCGGAAATTATTGACATGGACACTTCCCGTCAACACGCGTAGTTGGTACCACGGTTACAGCAGAGATCCTGCTAAAGGGAGGTTCCATGAGACGTTCCCGACTTGTCGTATTCGTCAGCTCACTCCTCCTCGCCGCCGGCGCCGCCCTCACCGGAGCCGGTGCGGCACAGGCCTCCGAAACCGCCGCGGCCACCGGGTATGTGGCCCTCGGTGACTCCTACTCCTCCGGTGTGGGCGCCGGCAGCTACATCAGTTCCAGCGGTGACTGCGACCGCAGCACGAAGGCGTACCCCTACCTGTGGAACGCCGCCCACGCACCCTCGTCGTTCGCGTTCGTCGCCTGCTCGGGCGCCCGAACGGATGAAGTCATGGCGAACCAGATCGGCTCGCTCAGCACCTCCACCGGACTGGTCTCGATCACCATCGGCGGCAACGACGCGGGATTCGCCGACGTCATGACGACGTGTGTGCTCCAGTCCGACAGCGAGTGCCTCGCCCGCATCGACACCGCCAAGGCGTACGTCGACTCCACGCTCCCCGGCAAGCTCGACACCGTCTACTCGGCGATCAGCTCCAAGGCCCCCAACGCCCACGTCGTCGTCCTCGGCTACCCCCGCTTCTACAAGCTCGGCACCAGCTGCCTCGGCCTGTCCGAGACCAAGCGCTCCGCCATCAACGGCGCCTCCGACTACATCGACGCCGCCATCGCCCGCCGCGCCGCCGCACACGCCTTCACCTTCGGCGACGTCCGCACCACGTTCACCGGCCACGAGATCTGCTCCGGCAGCTCCTGGCTGCACAGCGTCAACTGGCTCAGCGTCGGCGAGTCCTACCACCCCACCGCCGCCGGTCAGTCGGGCGGCTACCTGCCGGTGCTGACCAACTCCTGAGGCCGGCCGGCCGAGTCCCCACTCCTCACGGGGATTCGGAGGCCGAAGGCGTGGGGGAGGTCCCGCCCGTCGGGGTCTCCTCCACGCACGTCACCGAGAACGGCACCGTGTCCGACGTGGCCCGCACCGGGGCGCGCACCTCCACCCCGAGCGCGTTGCGGTACGTGCCGCTCGCGTCGTACGTCGTCACGCTGACCCGGTCCTGCCGCGTGCGCTCCCCGCCCTCGGGGAACGACAGCGTCTTCCAGCCGGTGTCCGTGACCTCACCGTCCCGCGCCACCCACCGGTACTCCACCTGCGCGGGCAGCCGTCCCACCGTGAACGTCGCCGTGAACGACGGCGTCCGTGCGCCCGGCGGCGGGCAACTCCCGGTGTAGTCCGTGTGGGTCCCCGTCACCGTCACCGTGACGGACTGCGGGGGCGCCGAGGACGTCGGCGGCGCGCTGCTGTGGCTGGGCGTGGGGGTCGGTGTCTCCTGCCGCCGGGTGTGCCGCTGACCGGGCGTCGGCGGCGGGGTCTGTCCGGTGGTAGTGGCCGCGGCGCTGCCGCCCTGGTGGCCGCCGCCGCCGTGCAGCAGCGCGTACGTCAGCCCGCCGGCCGCCAGCGCGAGCGCGGCCAGGCCCGCGACCAGCACCGCGGCACGCCGGCGGCGACGGTACGGCTCGGGCTCCGCCTCCTCCTGCGGTGCGGGTGCGGGCACGGGCAGCGGGGGTGTCGGTGCCGGTTCCCCGTGGTGGGCGATCGTCGTCGGGGCCGTCGTCGGGGCGTACGGCCCGACCGGCATGGCCGGTGCGCCCGGGTCACCGCCCGCCCCGATCACCCTGAGGTCCCGCTCGGCCGCGTCCGCCGGCAGTCGCTCGGCCGGGTCCTTGCGCAGCAGCCCGGCGATCACCGGGGCGAGCGGCCCGGCGCGGTGCGGCGGCGGCAGTTCGTCGTCGACGATCGCGCGCAGTGTGCTCAGCGGGGTGTCGTGGCGGAACGGGGAGTGGCCCTCGACCGCCGCGTACAGCAGTACGCCGAGCGCCCACAGGTCCGACTCCGGGCCCGGCCGGCGGCCCAGCGCCCGCTCGGGTGCGAGGAACTCGGGGGAGCCGATGACCTCCCCGGTCATCGTCAGCGCCGAGCTGCCCTCGACCAGCGCGATGCCGAAGTCGGTCAGCACCACCCGGCCGTCGTTGGACAGCAGCACGTTCGCCGGCTTCACGTCCCGGTGCAGCACCCCGACGTCGTGCGCGGCCCGCAGCGCGGCCAGCACCTCGGCGCCGATGTGCGCGGCCCGCCGCGGGGCCAGCGGTCCCTCGGCGTCCAGCAGCTCGGCCAGCGAGATGCCGCGGACCAGCTCCATCACGATCCACGGGCGGCCGTCCTCGGTGGCCACGTCGTACACCGTGACCACGTTCCGGCTGGTCACCCGGGCCGCCGCCCACGCCTCACGCTCCAGGCGGGCGTACATTCGCTCCACGTCGGAGGCCGGCAGCCCGGCGGGGGCGCGCACCTCCTTGACGGCGACCTCGCGGTGCAGCAGCTCGTCGCGGGCCCGCCACACCGTGCCCATGCCGCCCTGGCCGAGCGGGGACAGCAGACGGTAGCGACCCGCGATCAGCCGTTCACGGCCCGGCTCTCCGGACACGGGCGCCCCCATTCGTATCCGGGCGGACATCCCTGCTCCTTCATGAAAGTAACTCACCCGAGGGCCGTTGCCGCCCCTTTGAGCACCAATCCGGCCCCCAGCGCCACCACGACGGACGCCGACCCCAGCGGAGCCGCCCGGCGTAGCAGCGCCGCCGCCGCGCCGCCGGCCCAGCGCGGACGCCGGTCCAGAACGCGCGCCGCCGTGCCGCCCAGCCGGACCACGGCCACCCCGGCGGCGGTCAGCGTCAGCGCGAGGCCGGCGCCGTACGCCACGACCAGCAGCAGTCCGAACCACGCCCGGCCCAGGGCCGCCGCGCCGACCAGTACGACCACGGCCGACGGGCTGGGCACCAGCCCCCCGGCGAAGCCGAGCAGCAGCGTGCCGCGCAGGCCGGGGCGTGGGTGATCGTGCTCACCGTGTTGGTCGTCGTGGTCGTGGTCGTGGGGGTGATCGTGTTGGTGGGGGTGAGCGTGATCGTGGCCGTGCCCGCGGTCGTGCCAGGCCCGTCGTACGAGGGTGACACCCGCGGCGGTCACCAGGGCGCCGCTCGCGACGCCCAGCCAGGCGATCACCGAGGGCGCCGCCGCGGAGCCCGCGGCGACCAGGAGGCCCAGGACGACCACGCCGAGCGTGTGGGTCACGGTGACGGACGCGGCGAGCGGCAGGACGTCCCGCAGCCGGGCCCGGCCGCCGCGGGCGGTCGCCGTCGCCGCCATCACCGTCTTGCCGTGGCCCGGCGCGAGCGCGTGCAGCGCGCCCAGACCGACCGCGACGAGCAGGGCGAGGGCGGCGAAGCCCACGGTCAGGTCATGGCGGGCGACCAGGCCGTCCAGCGCGCGCGTGAAGCGGTCGGCGCCCCGCGGCAGTACGGAGGCGGCGGGTGCGTCCCCCGTCTGCCCGGCCGCGGCGAGGGCGGGTCCGCCGGGCCGCACCCGCAGGGCCGCGGTCGTCGTGTCGGCCGGCGAGGAGAGCAACTCCCGCGGGTAGCGCGTCAGTCCGTGCGAGGAGGACTCCTGGGGCACGTCGGACGCGGTGAGCGTCATCCGGTCGCCCCGCGCGGTGATCTCCCGCCAGCCCGGCCCGGAGGTGGGACCGGCGCTGCGGAACGCGACGGCCACGGCCCGGCCCTGGGGCAGGGGAGCGGTGAACCGGCACTCCACCCGCAGCGTCCGCAGGCCCGCCTGCCCCGGCCGTTCCCGGGCCACGCCGCGTCCGACGGCGAGGGCGAGACGGCGGCCGTCCACGGTGACGCCGCTGCCGTGTGCCGCCGCGGCGCACCGGGCCCGGGCCCAGCCGGTCAGGCCCAGCCGTTCGATCTCCGGCCCGGCCTGGGCCGCCGGGATCTCGGCCAGGTCCTCGACGTGGTCGACGCGCAGCTCGCCCGGGGCGGCGACCAGGCCGTCGTAGCGGTTCACGGTGAAGTTGCCCAGGGGATGGGCGCCGGCGTCCGGGGCGGTCAGCAGGGTGACGGCACCGGCGGCGATCAGCACGGCGGCGCCGGGCAGGAGCAGGCGCCGCACCGGGCCGGACACCGGGCGCCTCACCACGCCGTACATCAGGCGCCTCACCGGGTCACCTCCGCACGCGCCGCACGCGCACCCAGCGGCGAGAAACCGGAGTTCAGCCTCAGGGCTGCCCGCAGGTGGGCGTCCCCCTCGGCCCGGTGCCCGGTGGCGCGCTCGATCATCCCGAGGTGGTACAGGAACACGGCGTTGCGGTAGCCCGTGGTGAGGGCCTGCCGCGCGTGCGGCAGGGCCTCGGCGTCCCGCCCGTTGACGTGCAGCGCCCAGGCGAGCGCGTCCTCGGTGTGCACCGTGCGGCGACGGGCCCACTCCGCGCGTGCGGCGCGCAGGGCCGCCGCCCGGTCGCCGTGGTCGGCGGCCGCGAGCGCGGTGTCGAGGTCGGCGTCGACCCCGTTGGCGCGGGCCAGCGCGGTCCAGGCGTCGACCAGGGCGTACTGCGCGCGCGCCCGCGCCCGGTCGCCGCGGTCCTCGTACAGCTCGCCGAGCGCGACGAGCGGACCCGGCAACGGGGCCCGGGCGACGACCTGTTCCAGACCCCGGATCGCGGCGGCGCGGTCGCCGAGGGCGGCCTGGGCGCGGGCACGGCCCTCCAGGGCCGGAAGGTAGCCGTCGTCGGCGGCCAGTGCGCGGGCGTAGTGCCGCAGCGCGCCGGCGTGGTCGCCCTGGTTCCAGGCCAGCTGGCCGAGCTGGGTGGCGACGTAGGCGACGTCGCCGGGCGCGGTCGCGGCGGCGAGGGCCTGCTCCAGGACCCGCCGGGCCGTGGCCACGTCGCCCCGCAACTCCCGCACGTACGCGTACCGGGTGAACACCGGCACTCCCGGCCGCCGCGCGTCCGCCGTGTCGGCGGCCCGCGCCGCCTCGTCGTACCGGCCGAGTTCGACGAGTGCGTCGATGCGGCTGCACAGGGCGCGCTCGCTGTAGGGGTTCCGGGTGAGGGCGCGGTCGGCGTCGGCGAGGGCGCCGGCGAAGTCGTGCCGGGCCGCGGCCAGGGCGGCACGGCCCGCGAGGGCGGCGTCGTTGCCCGGGCGCAGGGCCAGGGAGCGGCGCAGCGCCTGGGCCGCCTCCGGGTAGCGGGAGGGGTCGGCCGTGGTCCGCGCCTGCTCGACGTACGCCAGCCCCAGGGTCGCCCAGCCGGTGAAGTCCCGGGGCTGGGCGCGCAGCCCGGCCTGCAGCGCCTTGACGCTTCCGTCCAGGTCGCCGCCGCGCAGCAGGGCCGGCGAGATCGCGGCGCCGGGCGCGGCGGCGGCACTCACCCCCGTGCCGTCCCGTGCGCCGCCCAGCGCGACGCTCCCTCCGGTCAGCGCCACGGCCAGCAGCGCCGCGCACCCGGCGATCCAGCGCAGCCTCGGCCTGTGGGTCCTCTTGTCGTCCATCAGCGGCGAGGTCCTCTCCGTCCGGGTCCGCGCATCAGTACGGCCGCCGCACGCGCCGGCGCCACCACGCCGCAGCGGTGCCGATCAGCAGGACCCCGGCGGCGCCCGAAGCGGCGGACGCGGCGATCAGGGTGGTGTTCCGTCCGCTCCCGGCGGGCTGGAGCGCGTCGCCCAGCTGGCTGCGCACGTCCGCACCGCCGCTCGTGCCCTGGGCGACCGGTCCGCGTGACCCCTCGCTCGGCTCGGCCAGGTACGGGAAGGAGTGGCCGAACTCCTTGTCGTTGGCGTCGACCGCGTCGCCCAGGTCGTTCTTGGAGCCCACCAGCTCGCCCTCGACGACCTGGAGCGCGGCGTCGATCACGTCGTCGGTCAGCCGGCGGCCGTTGGGGAAGCCCGCGTTGTCCCCGTCGAGGACGCCGAGCCGCTTGGGGTGCATGGAAGGCTTCACGGAGGTGTTCAGGCGCAGTTCCTCGGCGGGCGTGACGTGCGGCGGCTGGTTGAGGCCCTGGACGCCCTTGAGGAACACGTCGACCAGGTCGTTGCGCGGCTCGGCCGGTGCCTTGATCTTGTAGATCCCCTCGATGAGCCTGGGCAGCTCCGGGTGGGTGACGTTCTTCAGGAACCGCGCGTCCTCCGACGGCGAGGAGGCGTTGAACGTGTCCTTGTCCTTCTGCGGGTTGACCACCTCGTTGACCAGCGGGTTGCCCAGCCGTGAGACCTGCGCCCAGTGGCCGCGCGCGTTCTTGCGCTGCGTGGTGGACCAGATGCCGACGACCGGCTGGTGGGGCGATTCGGTGATCATGGCGGTGGGGACCTGCAGGGCGATGGAGTTGACGTTGTAGCCCTTGAGCGTGTCGTTGCCGACCTCGGACAGGTTCCCGCCGTACAGCAGGTCGAAGACGCGCAGGTCCAGGAAGAACGGGTCGTCCGCCTGCCCGGCGAACGTCACCGCTCCATTGGGCAGCTTGTGCACGGCCTGGTCGCGCAGCGTGCCGTAGTGGGGCATGGACGCCTTGCCGACGTCGGACGGCGCCACCGGCACATCGTCGGCGATCTTCGTCTTCGACGCCATGTGCTGGTGCTTCAGCCGGATCAGGTCGACGTCGTACGTCTGCGTCACGTTCAGGTCCGGGTCGTCGAGGCTGTCGACCGGACCGGTGTTGTACAGGAACGTGTCCTTGTTCTTGGTGTGCGTGGTGAACGTGTAGCGGAAGAGCAACTCGTCCTGCGCGTCACCGTCGTTGTCGATGTGCAGGTCGTACTGGGCGTCCTCCGCGAAGGGGTAGAAGTTCGGGCCGCCCGCCGGTTCCTCGAAGGGGATCCAGTTGGCGACGATCGTCGTCGTGTCCGGCCGGTCCGGGCTGACGAACGCGTACAGGTCCGTGTTGTCGTACTGCGGGGTGCCCGAGATCAGCGGGGCCTCGCGGTGGCTCGAGGCGTACGCCGCGTGCGGCGCCAGCGCGCTGGTGCCTGCTGCCGCGAGCCCGGCGGCCGCGAGCGCCGCGCACATCAGCGCCGCGAGAGGGCCGCGCGTCCGGCCACTGCTGGAGATGGGTGCCATACCGTCCGTCCTGGGTGCCGACTTGCCTGACGTTCTCCATTCGCAGCGCGGGCGCCACCGGATTGGTCCGGCGTCGGATTTGTTTCGGCACCCGCCCGACCCGCGTTTTCGCCCCCGCGATCCGTACCTTCCGTCCGGAGGTGCGTTCGGTGCGAATGCCTGGTGTGCGGGGACGGGGCCGGTGCGGCCGGCGAGAGGGGGACCGGGTGGCGGCGGACGAGCTGCTGCTGCGCGTGGCCGGGGGTGACGAACGGGCCTTCGAGGAGCTGTACGTCCTGGTCTCCGGGCCGGTGTTCGGGCTGGTGCGGCGAGTGGTACGCGACGCGGCGCAGGCGGAGGAGGTGGCGCAGGAGGTGCTGATCGAACTGTGGCGGTCCGCCGCCCGGTTCGACCCCCGGCGGGGCAGCGCCCTGGCCTGGGTGCTCACCGTCGCCCACCGCCGGGCCGTGGACCGGGTGCGCAGCGCCCGCGCATCCGGGGAACGCGAGCGGCGCGAGGCCCTGCGGGCCGCCCGGGCGGACTTCGACCAGGTCACCGAGGAGGTCGAGGCCGGTCTCGAACGCGAGTGGGTGCGCCGCTGCCTGGACCGTCTGACGGCCCTTCAGCGTCAGTCGGTCACCCTCGCCTATTACGACGGCTACACCTACCGCGAGGTCGCCGACCGGCTGTCGCTGCCGCTCGGCACGGTCAAGACCCGCATGCGCGACGGCCTGACCCGGCTGCGCGAGTGCCTCGGGGGGACGGCATGACCCACCGCGTACGGATCGTCTCCCTCCCGGAGGGTGCCCTGTGAGCCTGTTCGGACGCCTCGCGGGGCGTAACGCTCCCCACTCGCTCGCCGCTCCCTATGCGCTGGACGCCCTCGAACCGGCCGAGCGCGTCCGCTTCGAGAAGCACCTGGCACGCTGTCCCCGCTGCGCCGCCGAGGTGCGCGACCTCGCCGAGGACGCCGTCCGGCTCGCCTGGTCCGCGGCCGCCCCGGCGCCGCCCGCGCTGCGCGAACGGGTGCTGGCCGCCGTACGCGCCACCCCGCAGGAACCGGCACCGGCCCCTGCCCACGCGCCCCGGCTGCCCCCGCACGTGTGGGGGACGCAGCCGCCTCCGGCGCGCTCCCGTGCGCCCCGGCCGCGCCCCCTGCTGGTGCCGCTGGCCACCGCGACCGCCGCCGCGGCGCTCGTCGTCGCCTCGCTGTTCGCCGTCCAGGCCGAGCGGACCGGGGACCGGCTGGCCGCCGAGCGGGACCGCTCGCGTGAGATCGCCCACGTTCTGGCCGCGCCGGACGCGCGGTCGGCGACCGGGCGGGACGTGTACGGCCGCACGATCGGAGTGATCGCTTCCGTATCCGAGCGGCGGGCGGTGATCACGCTCCGCGGATACGGCACCCCGCCCGCCGGACGCGTCCGGCAGCTGTGGCTCATGCGCCCCGGCGCACAGCCCCGCTCCCTCGGGCTGATCGACGGCGACACGCCCTTGGTCGCGTCCGGCCTCACCCGGCCGTCGACATCACTCGCTGTGACCGTCGAACCGGACGGCGGTTCGGCGCAGCCCACCAGTCAGCCGGTTGTCCAACTCGCCCTGGATTCGCTCGGATTCGGAGAGTAATCACGATGGCATCGTCAACCCCCTTACGGGGAAGGTGAATCCTGTGGCCGCGATACACGAGTGCCTCACCGGGGCGATAGGGTTAGCCTGCCCGGGCCGGGTGGACTCGTACGGGTGGGGAGTGACATGGATCAGATAACAGTGCGCAGCAGGGCCAGGGTCCCTGCGATCACCTGCGGGAGCAGCGCGACCAGTTCGCGCCTGGACCGCCACCTCTCGGTGCTCGGCGGCCCCGCCATACCGCAACGCGAGACGGTCGAGGCGACCTCGCTCATGCGGGAACTGACGACACGTGACACCGCCCGCAGCGGTACCGGCAGGCGGTCGCGGGTGAGCGGCGTCTCGCTGTTCGCCCCGCTGCGCCGGCTGCGCCGTTCGCTGTTCGGCGGCAACCGGCACTGAGGTTCGCGCTCAGGCGGCCACACCGTCCCGGCGCAGCGCTGCGATCTCGTCGTCCGTCATCCCCACGGCACGCAGCACCGCCCCGGTGTGCTCGCCGAGCGCGGGCACGTCCCCCATCCGCGGCTCCGCCCCGCCCGGCAGCGTGATCGGGGGCAGCAGCGCCCGCAGCGGTCCGACCGGCGAACCCACCTCACGCCACCGCTGACGGGCCGCCAGCTGCGGATGCTCCGCCAGTTCCGCGAGGTCCCGCAACCGCGCGCAGGCGATGCCCGCGGCCTCGAGCCGCGCCAGCGCCTCGTCGGTGTCCAGCTTCGCCAGTGCCGCGCCGACCAGTTCGTCCGTCCGCTCCCGGCGGGCGACCCGCGCGGCGTTCGTCGCGAACTCCGGATCCGACCCGAACTCGGGCCGCTCCAGGACCTGTTCGGCCAGTCGCCGCCACTCCCGGTCGTTCTGCACCGACAGCAGCACCCGCCCGCCGTCACCCGTAGGGTAGGCGTCGTACGGCGCGATGACGGCGTGCGCCAGACCGGTGCGGGCCGGAGGAGTACCGCCGTGCAGGACGTGGTGCAGCGGGTGGCCCATCCACTCGGCGAGCGCCTCCAGCATCGACACCTCCACCGGGCCGCCCCGCCCGGTCGTCCCGCGCCGCACCAGCGCCGCCAGCACGCCCGAGAACGCGTACATCCCGGCCGCGATGTCCGCCGCCGGGATGCCCGCCTTCACCGGCTGCTCCGGCGTACCGGTCACCGACACCAGCCCCGCCTCGCACTGCACGAGCATGTCGTACGCCCGCTTGTCCGCGTACGGGCCGCTCGCGCCGTATCCCGAGATGTCCACTCCGATCAGCCGCGGGTGGAGCGCGCACAGCGTGGCAGCGTCCAGGCCGAGCCGGGCCGCGGCGCCCTGCGCGAGGTTCTGCACGAACACGTCCGCCCGGGCCACCAGTCGCCTCACGACGGCGAGGCCGCGCGGGTCCTTCAGGTCCAGCGCGATGGACTCCTTGCCGCGGTTGCACCACACGAAGTGCGAGGCCAGACCGCGCGCGGCGGTGTCGTAGCCGCGCGCGAAGTCACCGCCGTCGATCCGCTCGACCTTGATCACCCGGGCGCCGAGATCGGCGAGCTGACGGGTGGCGAACGGGGCCGCGACGGCCTGCTCGACGGCGACGACGGTGATGCCCTCGAGGGGCGGCGGGAATTGGTCCATGGACCGGATCATGACCCGCCGCCCCTGCTTTGTCAGCAGTGATTCAGCTCTCCCCGCGCGCGTACCGGCGCACCGCGAGCGGGGCGAACAGCGCGAGCAGCACCGCGCACCAGGCCAGCGAGCCGGCCACCGGGTGCGCCACCGGCCAGGCAGCGCCCTCGGGCACGGGCGCGTTGCCGAACAGGTCCCGCAGGGCCGTCGTCACCGCGCTGATCGGGTTCCACTCGGCGAGCGTGCGCAACCAGCCGGGCATGCCGTCGACGGGAATGTAGGCATTGGACAGCAGCGGCAGCATGAAGGTCGCGCTGCCCAGCTGCCCGGCCGCCTCCTCGCTGCGGCTCAGCAGCCCGAGGAAGATGCCCGCCCAGGAACAGGCGAACCGGAAGAGCAGCAGCAGCCCGAGCGCGCCCGCCGCCTGCAGCGGCGAGCCCTCGATCCGCCACCCCACCAGCAGCCCGACCAGCAGGAAGGGCACCGTCCCGGCGGCCGTGACGGCGAGATCGGCGGCCGCCTGGCCGAGCGGTACGGCGGCCCGGCTCACCGGCAGGGTGCGCAGGCGGTCCGTCACGCCCCGGTGGACGTCCTGCGCGGCCTGGAACATGCCGGTCATCAGCCCGTTCGCGGCGGTTGCCACCAGCAGCCCCGGCACCAGGAAGGAGCGGTACTGCGCGCCGGGCATCGCCAGCGCGCTGCCGAAGACGTACCCGAAGAACAGCAGCATCGTGACCGGCATGGTCTGGGTGAGGACCAGCAGGCCCGGGTTGTTGCGCAGTCGGCGCAGCTGCCGGCCCACCATCGCGCTTCCGTCGTACACCAGTGCGGTCATGCCGCGGCCTCCGTCCGGTCGGTGAGCCTGAGGAACACGTCGTCGAGGGTGGGGGGCCGGATGCCCGCGTCGAGCAGCGGCACGCCGGCCGCGTCGAGTGCGCGCACCAGGCGGGGCAGGGTGAGGGTGGCGTCCCGGGTGACCGCCGCCACGGCCTGCCGGTCGTGGTCGAAGGACGGCTCGGCGCCGGTCAGCCCGTCGAGCACGGCAGCCGCCCGCATCAGCGCGTCCGGGTCCGCGACGACGACCTCGGCCTGGGCGCCGATCAGCGCCTTCAGTTCGGCCGGGCTGCCGGTGTGCGCGACCCGGCCGCGGTCGACCAGGGCGATGTCGTCGGCGAGCTGGTCGGCCTCCTCCAGGTACTGCGTCGTCAGCAGCACGCTCGTGCCCTGCCTCTTCAGCTCGCGCACGGCGTCCCAGATCCGGTTGCGGCTGGCCGGGTCCAGGCCCGTCGTGGGCTCGTCGAGGAACAGCACGTCAGGGCGGCACACGAGGCTCGCCGCGAGGTCCAGGCGGCGTCGCATGCCGCCCGAGTAGGTGGACGCCGGGCGGTCGGCGGCCTCGGCGAGCCCGAAGCGCTCCAGCAGCTCGCCGGCCCGCGCGGCCGGCCCGCGTACCCGGTGCAGCCGGGCGAACAGCCGCAGGTTCTCGCGCCCGGTCAGGTCCCCGTCGACCGACGCGTACTGCCCGGTGACGCCGATCCGGCGGCGCACCGCCTCCGCCTCGCGGACCAGGTCGTGCCCCGCGATCCGGGCGGAGCCGGCGTCGGGGCGCAGCAGCGTGGTCAGCAGCCGCACCGCCGTCGTCTTGCCCGCCCCGTTCGGCCCCAGCAGGCCGCACACCGTGCCCGCGGGCACCGCGAGATCGAGCCCGCGCAGGGCCCGCACCTCCCCGAAGCGCTTCTCCAGACCTTCACTGAGTACAGCGTACGTAGAAGTCATGGCATGACCATAGCGCACTACGTACGGTGTACGTAACTACGATGGGGAGCGAGGTGATGATCGATGGCGGGCCGAGCGGCCGTACCCGAAGTGATCTGGGCGCGCCCCGAGCGCACCGGACGCGGTCCCAGGCCGGCGTACACCCGGGCCGGCATCGCCGAGGCCGCGGTGCGCGTCGCCGACGCCGAGGGGCTGGACGCGGTGTCGATGCGGCGGGTCGCCGCCGAACTGGGCTGCGGCACCATGTCGCTCTACAACTACGTCCCCCGTAAGGAGGACCTGTACGAGCTGATGGTGGACGCGGTCAGCGCCGAGCACGAGCTGTGGGAGCCGAGCGGCGACTGGCGCGCCGACATGCTCCGGGTCGCCCACCAGACGCGCGCGCTGATGCACCGCCACCCCTGGGTGCCGCGCCTGATGTCGCCGGTCTACGGCTTCAGCCCGAACGCCCTGCGCTATCTGGAGCACTGCCTGGCCTGCCTGGACCCGCTGCCGGCGTCGTACGGCACCAAGATGGAGCTCATCGCCATGCTGAACGGCGTGGTGACGACCTACACGGCGAACGAACTGGCCACCGCGGAGCGCACCCGGGCCCTGCCCTGGTCCCCGGAGGAGGAGACCGCCGTACGGATCGCCTACCTGGGCGCCCAGGTGGCGAGCGGCGCGTACCCGCGGATGGCGGCCGCGTTCATGGAGGACGCCGGGCCGATCGACCTGGAGGCGGTGTTCGAGCGGGCGCTGGGGCGGGTGCTGGACGCGTTCGAGCCCCCCGACTAGTCAGAGCAGCGCGAACTGGCCCTCCGGGCCCTCCTCCTGGTGGTCCAGGACGGAGGCCGGGCGGCGCGCCGACGCCGGCACCGGCAGGACTCCCGCGGCGCGCAGCTCTGAGGCGGTCACGGCCGAGGAGATCTCCCAGTCCTCCCGCTGGGAGCGGACGTCCGCCAGGAGCGCGAGGACGGTGATCAGCTCCAGCAGCTCCGACGTCCACGCCTGCGGCCACGTCGCCGGGCGGATCGCGCCCAGGGTGCCGGGCTCGCTCTCCGCGACCCGCGCCGCGAACCACTGCTCCAGCACCCGGACGCCGTCCACCTCGTAGTCCCAGGCCGCCGTCGGCACCGGCGCGACACGGCCGTCCCCCAGGTGCAGGGCCTCCTCGTCGCGGTCGTAGTCCAGCGTGAGCGGACGGGACGGCAGCGGGGCGCGGACGTACGGGCGGCGGCCGCCGGGCAGCCTGGGCCGCTCACCGTCGCGCCGCATCAGCCACAGCGCCCGCCGGCCCAGCTCCACCCCGCGCGCCCACAGCCCGGGGTCGTCGGTGAGGGGGACGCTCCGGTCGGGCCGGACGGCCGTGAGCGTCCAGGCCAGGATGTCCGGCGCGGTGACCGGGTGGCCCAGGCGCCCGGCGAGATGGGCCGCCAGACCGGGCGCGAGGTTGGGTTCCGTGCCGCCCGGGCGGCGGTACAGCGGGCGCACCCGGGCGCCCCGCAGCAGCGGGAAGCACGACGTGGCCAGCAGCGCGTCCGGCAGCTCGGCCACGAACACCTGCCGCTCGTCCGCCACCCGCCACAGCTCCGGCCGGGCCGCGTCGATCAGCCGGTGGTCGGGGATCAGCCACTGCTCGTCGAACGGTGCGACCAGCGCCCGTACCGGCTCCGGGCACGGCCCCGACGCCCGCGCGAGTCTCTGCGTACCGGCCCGCTGCCCGGGCAGCTGCCCGACCGCCGAGTGCAGGGTGCGCGCCCGCGTCGGCCCGAACAGCGCCTCGCGGTCGGGGACGGCGGCCTTCAGCAGGGCGTCCCAGCGGGCCTTCAGGGACGCGGCGTCGGGGCCCGCCGGCCAGCTGCGCCCCAGTCGCGGCGGTGCGACGGACCACGGCATGAGGTCCGCCAGCAACGGAACGTCGTCGTACGTCACGCCGGGCATCGTACGACGCGCTCAGTGGGCCTCGAGGGTGACCGTGAAGGAGAAGCGGTCGCCGCGGTAGTGGATGACCACCACGTCCAGCACCCGCCCCTGCTGGTCGTAGGTGATGCCGGTGTAGTGCAGGATCGGGCTCAGCAGCGGCACCTGGAGCAGGCGGGACGTCTCCGGGTCGGCCAGCCGGGCTTCCACGGTGTCCGTGATCCGGCTGATGTCCACGCCCACGACGTCCCGCAGCACCTTCGTCATCGGCCAGCGGGTCAGGTCCTCGGGGTCGATGCGGGCGGCCAGTTCGGGCCGCACCCAGTTGCGGGCGTGGTTGGTCGGCTCACCCGTCTTCTCGTCGCTGCGCAGCCGGTGGTACGTCGCCGCCTCGGTCAGCTCCGGGAAGAAATCGGCGAGTTCGGCCGGCACGGGACCGTGGCCGTGCTCCAGCAGCTCGGTCACCATGCCGGACTGCTGGGCCACGATCGCGTCCACCGAGCCCAGCAGCCGCACCGGGGCGCCCCGCTGGGCGGCGGGCTCGATGAACGTGCCGCGCCGCCGGTGCCGGGTGATCAGCCCCTCCTCCTCCAGCTCCTTCAGCGCCTGCCGCATGGTCAGCACGCTGACGCCGTAGTGCCCGGCCAGCTGTTCCTCGGTGGGCAGGCGCAGCGGGTCCTGGGGCGAGCGGCCGAGTATCGAGGCACGCAGCGACTGCGACACCTGATACCACAGCGGCAGCTTGCGGTTCAGGACGACGGAATCCGGGGCGAAGGAGGTCACGGGGCCATCCGTACCGGTCGGGGCGGGGTCACTGCAACCGGATCACGAAGGTGTCCGGAAGTGACGCTCCAGGCCCTGCCAGACGTCGTCGTAGCGCTGCTGGAGGTGGTCCGCGCGGGCCGCGTGCGGGGTGAGCGTCACCGGCCAGCGGGTCTCGAACATGAACGCGAGGCCGTCGTCGAGCTTCTGCGGCTTCAGCTCGGCCGCACTCGCCTTTTCGAACGTGTCCCGGTCCGGCCCGTGCGCCGACATCATGTTGTGCAGCGAGCCACCGCCCGGAACGAAGCCCTCCGCCTTCGCGTCGTAGGCGCCCTCGATCAGGCCCATGTACTCGCTCATCACGTTCCGGTGGAAGTACGGCGGCCGGAACGTGTCCTCGCCGACCAGCCAGCGCGGCGCGAAGACGACGAAGTCGACACCGGCCAGCCCGGGAGTGTCGCTGGGGGAGGTCAGCACCGTGAAGATGGACGGGTCCGGGTGGTCGTAGGAGATCGTCCCGATGACGTTGAAACGGCGCAGGTCGTAGACGTACGGCACAAGGTTGCCGTGCCAGGCGACGACGTCCAGCGGCGAGTGGTCGTACGTCGCGTGCCACAGGTTGCCGCAGAACTTGTTCACCACCTCCACCGGCCCCTCGACGTCCTCGTACGCGGCGGCCGGCGCCTGGAAGTCCCGGGCGTTGGCCAGGCCGTTGGCGCCGATCGGGCCGAGGTCGGGCAGGCGGAAGGGCGCGCCGTAGTTCTCGCAGACGTAACCGCGGGCGGCCGGCCCGCCATCGGGCACAGCGTCGAGGAGCTCGACACGGAAGCGCACCCCGCGCGGGATCAGCGCCACATGGCCGGGCTCCGCGTGCAGCATGCCGAACTCCGTGTGCAGCAGCAGCCCGCCGCGCTCCGGCACGATCAGCAGCTCACCGTCCGCGTTGCTGAAGACGCGGTTCATGGAGGCGTTGGCGTGGTACAGGTGCACGGCCATGCCGGTGCGCTGGGTGGCGTCGCCGTTGCCGCCGAGCGTCCACAGGCCGGCCAGGAAGTCCGTCTCGGGCCCCGGCTCGGGCAGCGGGTTCCAGCGCAGCCGGTTCGGGTCGGGCGCGGTCTGCGTGAACGGGGCCGTGCGCAGCGCGCCGTTTCCGGTACGGGTGAACGCCGGGTGGGCGGCCGAGGGGTGGATGCGGTACAGCCACGAGCGGCGGTTGTGCGCCCTCGGCTCGGTGAACGCCGTCCCGCTCAGCTGCTCCGCGTACAGCCCGAGGGGGGCGCGCTGGGGCGAGTTGCGGCCGACGGGCAGGGCGCCCGGAACGGCCTCCGAGCTGTGCTCGTTGCCGAATCCCGACAGGTAGGTCAGCCCCTCGGCAATCTTGCGCGCGTCCCCGCTCATGCACATCGCTCCCTTGCGCTGTTCTTGTGTGCGCTGCTCTTGCATCGTCGGATTCCGGCGACCGGAATCCTATGTATTACCGTAGGATTGCGGTTTCGCGGGCGCAAGAGGGATACCGGCCCTACCGGAGGACTACGGCCGGAACCCGACCTCAGGGGGATCCGGCGGGCCGGACGGCTGTTCTACGCTCCCGGACATGGCATGGAGGCGTGGGCTTCTCGCCGCGCTCGTGGTCACTGTCCTGCTGTTTCTCGCATCGGCGGGCTGCGGCTCGGGCGAGGCTCGGAGCCGGGAGAAACAGGGCACGGGGGACACCACCCGGCCGGTGGGCAAGGTCCTCGACGACACGGACGAGGAGGGGCGGCACTATCGCGAGATCGGCGCAAAACACGCCCCCGAGGTGGGCGTCGAGGTGCAGCCCCGCACCGGCGGCACGTGGGACGTACGGCTGATACTGCGCCGCTTCCGCCTCTCGCCGGCCGGTACGAGGGCCGAGGCGATGGCCGGGCGCGGCACGGCCCGCCTGTCCGTGGACGGCCACCGGGTCGCCGATCTGCGCACGCCCACGTACCGCCTGCCGGCCCACCTGGTCCCGCACGGCCTGCACCACGTCACGGTCCGCCTCTACGCCGACGACGGCACGGTCTGGGCGGTCGACGGCAAGGCGGTGCAGAGCACGGCGGACATCACGGCGTCGGGAGGTGCCCCGGGTCCCCTGGTGCGGGGCGCGGTGCCGGCAGGCGCGGTGCGGCGGTGAGACGCGACGGGTTCCGGCGTCCCACGATGAGCGGTGGCGGCGCTTCCGTGCGTACCGGGGGGCGAGGTTCACCGGACCCCGGCGGAAAGGCATCATGATGCCCGTGCCCGACGCGACATCCCTTCGCCGTGCGCCCGTCCAGCGGCGCAGTGCCGAACGGCTGACCAGGATCCTCGACGCATGCGCCGACCTGCTCGACGAGGTCGGCTACGACGCCCTGAGCACCCGTGCGGTCGCGCTGCGCGCCGGCGTGCCCATCGGCTCGGTCTACCGGTTCTTCGGCAACAAACGGCAGATGGCCGACGCGCTCGCGCAGCGCAACCTCGACCGCTACACCGAGCGGGCCGTCGAGCGGCTCAAGGGCGTCGCCCGGGGCGACTGGCGCGCGGCGACGGACGCGGTGCTGGACGAGTACCTGGCCATGAAGCGCACGGCACCCGGCTTCTCCCTCGTCGACTTCGGCAATCAGATACCCATCGGCACCGCGCACGCCGAGCCCAACCTGCGGGTCGCCGGCCGGCTGACGGACCTGCTGGCGGGCTTCCTGGGCCGCGAACCGGACGAGTCACTGCGCCGCACTTTCCTGGTGGCCGTGGAGACAGCCGACGCGCTGGTCCACCTGGCGTTCCGGATGAACCCTCAGGGCGATGAGGGAATCATCACGGAAACCCGGGAACTGCTGCGGGCGTACCTGGGGCGGGTCCTGGACTGAGCGGCGGTGTGCCCCGGCCCACGGACGACCGCGGGCGCTGCCGCAACCGGCCACCGGACAGCGGGCCGCCGCAGGCGCATAAGGGGCGCGGGGAACTGCGCGAGCAACCACGACGAAACCCGCAGACGAAGAACAGGCCCCCCGAGAAGTCCCCCACCGCACCCCTCCCCTTCGGGCATACCGCTCGGTATGCTCGGCCGCGTCCGCGCGTCAGCGATGACGCCGTAACGTCGCGACGCCGTGCCGCCGCGCCGCACCCCGTGGAGGACCCGTGCCCCGCACCGCCCTGCGAATCTGCCCCCTGTGCGAGGCCACCTGCGGGCTGACCCTGACCATCGAGGGCACCCAGGTCACCGGCGCCCGCGGCGACCGCGACGACGTGTTCAGCAAGGGGTTCATCTGCCCCAAGGGCGCCTCCTTCGGTGCCGTGGACTCCGACCCCGACCGGCTGCGCACCCCGCTGGTCCGCCGGGACGGCGAACTGCGGGAAGCCACCTGGCAGGAAGCCTTCGACGCCGTCGCCGCGGGCTTCCGGCCCGTCGTCGAGCGGCACGGACCGAACGCCGTCGGCGTCGTCCTCGGCAACCCCAACGTGCACACCATGGCCGGCGGCCTCTACCCGCCGGTCCTGATCGCCGCCGTCGGCACCCGCAGCCTGTTCACCGCGTCCACCGTCGACCAGATGCCCAAGCACGTCTCCAGCGGCCTCCTCTACGGCGACGCCAACCTGATCCCCGTCCCCGACCTGGACCGCACCGACCACCTCCTGCTCCTCGGCGCCAACCCGCTGGAGTCCAACGGCAGTCTGTGCACCGCCCCCGACTTCCCCGGCCGGCTCAAGGCCCTCAAGGCCCGCGGCGGAACGCTCACGGTGATCGACCCGCGCCGCACCCGCACCGCCCGGCTCGCCGACCGGCACCTCGCCATCCGCCCCGGCACCGACGCCCTGCTGCTCGCGGCGATGGCCCACGTCCTCTTCGAGGAAGGGCTCGTGCAGCTCGGCGAGTTGACCGCCCACCTCCAGGGCGTCGAGGAACTCAGGGACGCGACAAGGGACTTCACACCGGAAGCCGCGGCCGCCGCCTGCGACATCGACGCCGGCGTCATCCGCACCCTGGCCCGCGAACTGGCCGCGGCCGAGTCCGCCGCCGTCTACGGCCGCATCGGCAGCTGCACCGTCCCGTTCGGCACGCTCGGCAGCTGGCTCGTCGACGTCCTCAACATCCTCACCGGTAACCTCGACCGCCCCGGCGGTGCCCTCTTCCCGCAGGCCGCCACCGACAAGGCGCCCCGACCGGCCGGTCCCGGCCGCGGCTTCGAGCTGGGCCGCTGGCACTCCCGCGTCAGCAAGTACCCGGAAGCCAAGGGCGAGTTGCCACTGTCCGCGCTGGCCGAG
Organism: Streptomyces sp. NPDC049915; assembly: GCF_040656475.1. Taxonomy (NCBI): domain Bacteria; kingdom Bacillati; phylum Actinomycetota; class Actinomycetes; order Kitasatosporales; family Streptomycetaceae; genus Streptomyces; species Streptomyces sp. NPDC049915. Next base: position 64,237 of record NZ_JBFAMH010000017.1, on the reverse strand, counting down.
GAGATCGACACCGCGACCGAGGACGGCGCACCCGTCCGCGCGCTGATCGCGATCGCCGCCAACCCGGTCCTGTCCGCCCCCGACGGCGACCGTCTCGACAAGGCCCTGGCCTCGCTGGACTTCATGATCAGCGTCGACCCGTACCTCAACGAGACCTCGCGCCATGCCGACGTCGTCCTGCCGCCACCCCCGCCCGCGCAGAGCCCGCACCACGACTTCGCCTTCAACACCCTCGCCGTGCGCAACCAGGTCCGTTACACCCGTCCCGCCGTCCCGCTGGAGCAGGACCGGATGGCCGAGACCGAGATCCTCGCCCGGCTGATCCTGGCCGCGAGCGATTGGGGTCTCCCCAGCTCGAGCGAAGCCGAGAGCTCGGGGAAGCACGGCGCCGAGCCCTCCGCGGTGGACGCGATGGTGATCGACCAGACCCTCACCAAGGCGGTCCGCGACCCGCACTCGCCCGTGCACGGCCGCGACCCGAAGGAACTGGCCGCACTGCTCACCGGCGACAACGGTCCCGAGCGCCGGCTCGACCTGATGCTGCGCCTCGGCCCCTACGGCGACGGCTTCGGCGCACAGCCCGAGGGGCTGACGCTGGAGAAGCTGCTCGCCCACCCGCACGGCATCGATCTCGGCCCGCTGCGGCCCCGCCTGCCGCAGCCGCTGAAGACGGTCAGCGGCAAGGTCGAGTTGCTGCCCGCGCCGATCGCCGGCGACCTGCCCCGGCTCCGGGCGGCCCTGCGCGAGCGGGCCACCGGGCTGGTCCTGGTCGGCCGGCGCCATCTGCGGTCCAACAACAGCTGGATGCACAACATCGCGGCCCTGACCGGCGGCTCCAACCGCTGCACCCTGCACCTGAACCCCGAGGACGCCGAACGCCTGGGAGTGCGGGACGGAGCGGCGGTACGCATCAAGGGCGCCGGGGGAGAGGTCACCGCGCCCGCCGAAGTCACCGACGCGGTCCGCCCCGGCGTCGTCAGCCTGCCGCACGGCTGGGGACACGACCGCCCCGGCACCCGGCAGAGCCACGCCGCCGCCGACCCGGGCGCCAACGTCAACCAGCTCCTCGACGGCAGCCTGCTCGACCCGCTGTCCGGCAACGCGGTCCTCAACGGCGTGCCCGTCGAGGTGTCCGCCGTGACCGAAAAGCTCACCCAGCTGACCTGAGCAAAGCTGTGACCTGGAGTTTTGCGCTTATTGCTCGCGTGTCAACGTCTTGTTAACGCTGTTTGACGCGACCTAACGTCGTCCGCACCGCCGGCCCCTGGTGGGATGTTCAAGGGCGAACGTTAGGTATCCACTCATGCTGACCATCCTCGGCTTCGCCATGATCGCGACCTTCCTGGTCCTGATCATGCTGAAGAAGATGTCGCCGATCGCGGCGCTCGTGCTCATACCGGCACTGTTCTGTGTCTTCGTGGGCAAGGGCGCCAAGCTCGGCGACTACGTCATCGACGGAGTCACCGGCCTCGCCCCCACCGCGGCGATGCTGATGTTCGCGATCGTCTACTTCGGTGTGATGATCGACGTCGGGCTCTTCGACCCGATCGTGCGCGGGATTCTCAAGTTCTGCAAAGCAGACCCGCTGCGGATCGTCGTGGGCACCGCCGTGCTCGCCGCGATCGTGTCGCTGGACGGCGACGGCTCGACCACCTTCATGATCACCGTCTCGGCGATGTACCCGCTGTACAAGCGCCTGAAGATGAGCCTGGTCGTGATGACCGGCGTGGCCGCCATGGCCAACGGCGTGATGAACACGCTGCCGTGGGGCGGCCCCACCGCCCGCGCGGCGACCGCGCTGAAGCTCGACGCCAGTGACATCTTCGTACCGATGATCCCGGCCTTGGCCATGGGCCTGCTGTTCGTCTTCGCCCTCGCCTACGTCCTCGGCCGCCGCGAGCGCAAGCGGCTCGGCGTGCTGACGCTGGACGAGGTGCTCGTCGAGGAGCCCGCCGAGCCGGAGACGGTCCTCGTGGGCGCGGGCACCGGCACCGGCAAGGGCACCAAGGGCACCAAGGCCGTCACCGGTGGCTCGGGTGGCGGCGCGGACCTTCCCGAGGAGTCCGAGGACGACGGCTTCCAGGGCCTCGACCCGCACCGCGCCACCCTGCGCCCCAAGCTGTACTGGTTCAACGCGCTCCTCACGGTCGCGCTGCTCACCGCCATGATCATGGAGTTGCTGCCGATCCCGGTGCTGTTCCTGCTCGGCGCCGCGCTCGCGCTGACCGTCAACTTCCCGCACATGCCGGATCAGAAGGCCCGGATCGGCGCGCACGCCGAGAACGTCCTCAACGTCTCCGGCATGGTCTTCGCCGCCGCCGTGTTCACCGGCGTCCTGCAGGGCACCGGCATGGTCGACCACATGGCCAAGTGGCTGGTGCACAACATCCCCGACGGCATGGGCCCGCACATGGCCTTCGTCACCGGCCTGTTGAGCATCCCGCTGACGTACTTCATGTCCAACGACGGCTTCTACTTCGGCATCCTGCCGGTCCTCGCCGAGGCGGGCCAGGCGCACGGGGTCTCCGCGGTGGAGGTCGCCCGCGCCTCGATCATCGGCCAGCCGCTGCACATGTCCAGCCCGCTCGTCCCGGCCGTCTACGTCCTGGTCGGCATGGCCAAGGTCGAGTTCGGCGACCACACCCGGTTCGTCGTGAAGTGGGCCGCGCTGACCTCGCTGGTGGTGCTCGGCGCGGCCGTCCTGTTCGGCATCATCTGACCCCTCACGGAGGAAGAACCCATGGCGCCCGGTGGGAACCGCGGCTGGCTGCTCCGCCTCGTCATCGCCTTCGGCTTCGCGCAGGGGGCGGTGTCGATGGCCCGGCCCGCCGTCTCCTACCGGGCCCTCGCGCTGGGCGCCGACGAGCGGGCGGTCGGCGTCATCGCGGGTGTGTACGCGCTGCTGCCGCTCTTCGCCGCCGTACCGCTCGGCCGCCGCACCGACCACGGCCGGTGCGCACCGCTGCTGCCGGCCGGCGTGGTCCTGATCGCCGGCGGCTGCGCGCTCAGCGGGCTCGCCGGGTCGCTGTGGGCGATGGCGGTGTGGAGCGGGGTGATGGGCCTCGGCCACCTCTGCTTCGTCATCGGCGCCCAGTCGCTCGTCGCCCGCCAGTCCGCCCCGCACGAACAGGACCGCAACTTCGGCCACTTCACCATCGGGGCCTCCCTCGGCCAGCTCGTCGGCCCGGTCGCCGCCGGCGCCCTGATCGGCGGCGCGGACATGGCCGGCAGCAGCGCCCGCGCGCTGCTCGCCGCGGGCGCGGGCGCGGCGGCCGCGTTCACGTCGTTGTGGCGCATCGAGCACGGGCGTACGGCGCCCACGTCCCGTACCGAGCGGGGGGAACCGGTGCCGGTGCGGGGCATCCTGCGCACGCGGGGCGTTCCGGCGGGCATCCTCGTCAGCCTCGCGGTGCTGTCCGCGACCGACGTCCTCACCGCCTACCTCCCGGTGGTGGGCGAGCACCGCGGCATCGCGCCGAGCGTCATCGGTGTCCTGCTCTCGCTGCGGGCGGCGGCCACCATCGCCTGCCGTCTGGTGCTCACACCGCTGCTGCGGCTGCTCGGCCGCACGCTGCTGCTGACGGTGACCTGTCTGTCGGCGGGCGTGCTGTGCGCCGGGATCGCGCTGCCGCTGCCGGTGTGGGCGCTCGGCGTGACGCTCGTCGTGCTCGGGTTCTGCCTCGGGGTGGGGCAGCCGCTGTCCATGACGACCGTCGTGCAGGCGGCGCCCGACGACGCGCGCTCCACCGCGCTCGCCCTGCGGCTGACGGGCAACCGGCTGGGCCAGGTGGCCGCGCCCGCCGCGGCGGGCCTGGTCGCCGGGGTCGCCGGAGTGGCGGCGCCGTTCGTGATGCTCGGGGCGTTGCTGCTGGTGTCGGCGGGGGTCGCGCTGCGGGCCCCGGGCGGCGGTACCCGGTCCGACGGTAGCGGGGAGACCTCGGCGAAGGTGCGCAAGCGGTCCCGGCTGCGCCGCACGAGCGATATCTGACGACGCGCCGGGCGCATTCCCGTGATCTGTCGGCCGCGTGTCGCAGAGTCCAGGACGAAAGAGCGATTTGTATGAAAATCGTCCTGACTCGGAGGAACCGTATGCCCACCCTGACACTTCCACGTCCCTTCGGCTCCCGCGCTGGCGCCGCCGTCGTCCTCACCGCCCTCGCGGCGTCCGGCGCGTCATGGGTCGCGGCGCCGGCCGCAGTGGCTCAGGGCGAGAACGGCGACATCCGGATCCACAGCGAGCGCGTGCCGTACGGCGTCTCCAAGGAAGACCCCGTGGTCTGCAAGTTCTACCTGGACGCGGTGAACTTCGACGGGCTGCCGACCGTGGCCTACACCATCGAGGCGCAGCCCCCGCTGCCCACCGCCGCCACCACCACCGGCACCATCCCGCTGGCCGGCGGCGCCGGGCACACCGACGTGCTCGGGCTGGCCGACGGCCAGTACAGGCTCACCTGGATCATCGCCGGGACGCCCAAGGAGAAGATCTTCCGCGTCAGGTGCCCCGAGAAGGGCAACCGGGGGCACGGCCCCGGCCAGATCGAGGACCGCGAGCAGCGCGGTGACGCTGCCTGGGGCGGCCACGACCAGAACGGGCCGCGCGGCGGCGTGCACGCGGGCGGCGGCGGGCTCGTCGACACCGCGGCCGCCTACACGCCGGTGACCGCGGCGGCGGGCGTCGGTGTGGTCGCCGTCGGTGCCGCGGTGTACTTCCGGATGATGCGCCGGCGCAACCATGGTGCCGCCTAGGCGCAGACGCAGGCCGTGGTACCGGACTCGTGCCTACCGCCTCACCAGGACGGCCGTACTGACGGTCGTCCTGGTGACGGTGGGGGTCCAGTGCTCGGGACACGACCACCCGGCCGCCCCGGCGCAGGCCGGCGCGCCGGGCACGGCGGCGGTCGCGGGCGCGCCGCCCGGTGGCGCCGGTGCACCGGACGCGCGCGACGGCGCCGGGACGGCCCCGCCCCGCAGTAGTCCGCCGGCGGTCCGCCCCAGCGGCAGCCCCACGGCGGTCCGTCCCCGGCCCAGTCCCAAGGTGGCCCGCGTCCGGGCCCGCCCCACACCCCCGACCGGCCCGCTGCCCCGGTCCCGGCCCACCATGTTCCGCGTCCCGTCGCTCGGGATCGACGCACCGGTCACCGGACTGCGGCTGGACGGGGACCGGGAACTGCAGACGCCCCCGGTCGACCGGCCCAAACTCGTCGGCTGGTACCAGGGCGGGCCCACGCCCGGTGAGCCGGGCACCGCGATCGCCGTCGGGCACCGCGACACCACCAAGGGCCCCGCCGTCTTCGCCGGGCTCGCCCTGGTCAAGCCCGGCAGGACCATCGAGGTGCGGCGCGCGGACGGCCGTACCGCCGTCTACACCGTGGACCGGGTGCGGGTGTTCGACAAGTCCGGCTTCCCGGACAAGGAGGTGTACGGCCCGTCCCGGCGCCCGGAGCTGCGCGTGATCACCTGCGGGGGCCTGTTCAGCCGGCGCACCGGGTACACCGGCAACGTGGTCGTCTTCGCCCATCTGACCGGCGTCAAGTGACCTGCGGTGACGGCGTCCCACCCGTGCCGCGGGTCGGCCGGTGCCGGAACCCGGGCCCCCGGCGAACCTGAATGCTCCCGTCCGCTTTCTCATCTGCTGGACGGGAGCGCGTCATGCCGCCCGGTGTCTTCCCTCGGCCGAGTGCGTTCCGTTAACTTCCGTGACTCACACGCCCCGTGCATCCCGGACGGGGCGTCCGACCACGGAGCACCTGCGCCCCCGTCTGGCCTCAGGGACGACACTCATGACACGCGCCATCTCCCTGCACGACATCAGCAAGGTCTACGCCAAAGGCGCCCGCGTGGTGGACCGGCTCACGCTGGACATCGCGCCCGGCGAGTTCCTCGTCCTGCTCGGCCCCTCCGGATGCGGCAAGTCCACCGTGCTGCGCATGATCGCCGGCCTGGAGGAGATCACCGACGGCACGCTGCTGCTCGACGGGGAGTGGGCCAACGACCTGCCGCCGTCCGCCCGGGACATCGCGATGGTGTTCCAGAACTTCGCCCTGTACCCGAGCATGACCAGCCGTGACAACATCGGCTTCCCGCTGCGCATCGAGTCCCCCGGCGCCGACCCGAGCTCCCGGGTGGACGCCACCGCCCGGATGCTCGGCATCGAGGAACTCCTCGACCGCTTCCCCGCCCAGCTCTCCGGCGGCGAACGCCAGCGCGTCGCGATGGGCCGGGCCATCGCCCGCCACCCGTCGGCGTTCCTCATGGACGAACCGCTGTCCAACCTCGACGCCAAGCTCCGCAACCACCTGCGCGCCGAGATCTCCACGCTCACCCGTGAACTGGGCGTCACCACGGTGTACGTCACCCACGACCAGGGCGAGGCCATGTCCCTCGGCGACCGGGTCGCCGTCCTGCGCGGCGGTGTGCTCCAGCAGGTCGGCAGCCCGCGCGACGTGTACGCCCTGCCGCGCAACATCTTCGTCGCCGCGTTCATCGGCACCCCGCGCATCAATCTGCTGCGCGGTCTGGTGCGCGCCCCCCTCGACGGCGCGATGACGATCAGCCTGGGCAAGCAGTTCCTGCGGCTGCCAGAACCGCTGTCCCTGGACCACCAGTTGCTCCGTGTCCAGCAGGGCCGCGAGGTCATCGTGGGCCTGCGTTCGGAGGCCGTGCGCATCGCCAAGCACAGCACAGCCCGGCCCGGGGAGGTGCCGCTCACCGGGCTCGTGGAGCACGTCGAGTTCCAGGGCCACGAGAGCCTGGTCCACTTCAACACCGGCTCCCGCCCCGCCGTCGTACCTGAACTGGAGGCCCCGCGCCCGGCGTCGCGTCCGGCGCGGCGGCGCCGGCGTGAGGGGTCCGTCCTGGAGCGGCTGCGCGAGCGGGCGGGGGCGCTGCGGGCCGGGCCGGTCGTGGTCCTGGACCACCCGGCCGAGCCCGAGACCGACCCGGCGCCGACCGCCCGCGTCCCCGGCGACCTGGTCGTCCGCACCACGCCCGACCTGCGGCTGCGCCACGGCATGCAGGTCCCGCTCCTGGTCGACCTGGCCCACCTCTTCGTCTTCGACCAGCACGGCGAACGCATCTGCCCGTCCCCCTCCCACCTCCCGGACCTCGACGAGTAGGGAACCGTCCAGTACGACGAGCTCAGGCAGCCCGCACCCCCGCCCCGGCCCCGACTCACAACCCGCCAGTAGGCGCGACGCACGCCACGACGCACCGCAACGGGCCGCCGCAGGCACAAAGGGGCGCGGGGAACGGCGCGACCAGCCACAGCGAAACCCGCACGGGCCGCCGCAGGCACTCACGCCAACCCCCACGGCGTGATGTCATGAGGCGGCGTCTGGCGCAGTAAAACTATCGCCGCTAGTTTGTGTGTCGGACGACGAGACCCGCGCGGAGGAACACGATGAAGGCACACGACGGCATGTACCTCGACGGCGCCTGGCGCCCCGCCGCCGGCGACGGCGTGATCCAGGTGGTGAATCCGGCCGACGAGCAGGTCATCGCACAGGTCCCGGCCGGCGACGCCGCGGACGTGGACAACGCCGTACGAGCGGCCCGCGCCGCCCTGCCGGCCTGGGCCGCCACCCCGCCCGCCGAGCGCGCCGCACGCCTGGCCGCCCTGCGGGACGCGCTCGCCGCGCGCAAGGACGAGATCGCCGAGACGGTCACCGCCGAACTCGGCTCCCCGCTGCCCTTCTCGCAGAACGTGCACGCGGCCGTGCCGATCGCCGTCGCCGGTTCCTACGCGGAGCTGGCCGCGACGTACCCCTTCGAGGAGAAGGCCGGCACCTCCACCGTGTACCACGAGCCGATCGGCGTCGTCGGCGCGATCACACCGTGGAACTACCCGCTGCACCAGATCGTCGCCAAGGTCGCCCCGGCCCTCGCCGCCGGCTGCACGGTCGTCCTCAAGCCCGCCGAGGACACCCCGCTGACCGCCAGGCTGTTCGCCGAGGCGGTGCACGAGGCGGGACTCCCGGCCGGTGTGTTCAACCTGGTCACCGGCCTCGGCCCGGTCGCCGGCCAGGCCCTCGCCGAGCACCCCGGCGTCGACATGGTCTCCTTCACCGGCTCCACCGCCGTCGGCCGCCGTATCGGCGCGCTGGCCGGTGCCGCGATCAAGAAGGTCGCCCTGGAGCTGGGCGGCAAGTCCGCCAACGTCGTCCTGCCCTCCGCCGACCTCGCCAAGGCCGTCAACGTCGGGGTGGCCAACGTGATGTCCAACTCCGGGCAGACGTGCAGCGCCTGGACGCGCATGCTGGTCCACCGCGACCAGTACGACGAGGCCGTCGCGCTCGCCGCGGCCGCCGCCGTGAAGTACGGCGACCGCATCGGGCCGCTCGTCAACGCCAAGCAGCAGGAGCGGGTGCTCGGCTACATCGAGAAGGGCATCGCCGAGGGCGCCCGGCTCGTCGCCGGCTGTCCCGAATCGCCGCGCGAGCGCGGCTACTTCGTCAGCCCGACCGTCTTCGCCGACGTCACCCCCGACATGACGATCGCGCAGGAGGAGATCTTCGGCCCGGTCCTGTCGATCCTGCGCTACGACGACGAGGACGACGCCCTGCGCATCGCCAACGGCACGGTCTACGGCCTGGCCGGCGCGGTGTGGGCGGGCGACGAGGCGGAGGCGGTGGCCTTCGCCCGCCGCATGGACACCGGCCAGGTCGACATCAACGGCGGCCGCTTCAATCCCCTCGCCCCCTTCGGTGGCTACAAGCAGTCCGGCGTCGGCCGCGAGCTGGGTGCCCACGGCCTCACCGAGTACCTCCAGACCAAGTCCCTGCAGTTCTAGGAGAGTTCACGTGGTTCGCGCTGCCGTCCTGCCCGCCGTGGGCGCCCCGCTGGAGATCACGGACATCCAGCTGCCCGATCCCGGCCCCGGTCAGGTCCGGGTCCGTCTCGCCGCCGCCGGTGTCTGCCACTCCGACCTGTCACTGTCCAACGGCACCATGCGCGTGCCGGTGCCCGCCGTGCTCGGCCACGAGGGCGCCGGCACGGTCGTCGCCGTCGGCGAGGGCGTCACGCATGTGTCGCCCGGTGACGGAGTCGTCCTCAACTGGGCACCGGCCTGCGGAAGCTGTCCCGCGTGTGCGCGCGGTGAGGTGTGGCTGTGCGCCAACGCCCTCAACGGCGCCGCGGACGTCCACGCCCGCACCGCCGACGGCACCGAGCTGCACCCCGGGCTCAACGTCGCCGCCTTCGCCGAGGAGACCGTCGTCGCCGCCTCCTGCGTGCTGCCGCTGCCGGCCGGCGTCCCGCTCACTGACGCGGCCCTGCTCGGCTGCGCGGTCCTCACCGGCTACGGCGCCGTCCACCACTCCGCGCAGGTGCGGCCGGGCGAGAGCGTCGCCGTGTTCGGCGTCGGGGGAGTGGGGCTGGCCACCCTCCAGTCCGCCCGGATCGCCGGGGCGTCGACGATCGTCGCGGTCGACGTCTCGCCCGAGAAGGAGGAGCTGGCCCGCGCCGCGGGCGCCACGCACTACGTCGTCGCCTCCGAGGACACCGCCCGTGAGATTCGCGCCCTGACCGGCAAAGAGGGCGTCGACGTGGCCGTGGAGTGCGTGGGCCGCGCCGTGTCGATCCGGGCCGCCTGGGACTCCACCCGGCGCGGCGGCCGCACCACGGTCGTCGGCATCGGCGGCAAGGACCAGCAGGTCACCTTCAACGCCCTGGAGATCTTCCACTGGGGCCGCACGCTGTCCGGCTGCGTCTACGGCAACTGCGACCCGGCCGCCGACCTGCCGGTGCTCGCCGAACACGTGCGGGCCGGCCGCCTGGACCTGTCGGCGCTGGTGACCGAACGCATCGCGCTGGACGGCATCCCGGCGGCCTTCGAGAACATGCTCGCGGGTAAGGGAGGCCGCGCCCTGGTCGTGTTCTGACCCGGCGCGCACCCCCGTCCCCGGCCGTCAGCGGCGGCCGGGGACACCGGCGTGCGCGCTGCCGGAACGAGTGCCACGTACAGGTAAAAGTCGGGGTGCGCGACCCGTTGACGACCATACCGTCCGGTCAGTACGGTCCCGGGAATTCGAGCCGCCCCCCGTTCCGTCCCCCGCACCCACCGGAGTGTGCACGCATGGACACGGCACCCCCCGCTCAGCCGCTCCCCACCACCGCACCCGCCACCGGCAACCGCCGCCGCGTCGCCACCGCCGCGGCCCTCGCCTCGGCGGTGGAGTGGTACGACTACTTCGTCTTCGGCATCGCCGCCGCGCTCGTCCTCGGCGACCTCTACTTCCCCGCCGGCAGCCCCTCCGCCGGGGTCCTCGCCTCCTTCGCCACCTTCGCCGTCGGCTTCCTCGCCCGCCCCCTCGGCGGCATCGTCGCCGGACACCTGGGCGACAAGCGGGGCCGCAAGCCCATGCTGGTCCTCGCGCTCACCCTCATGGGCCTGGCCACGACCGGCATCGGCCTGCTCCCGACGTACGACACGATCGGTGTCGCCGCCCCCGTCCTGCTGGTCGTCCTGCGCGTCGTGCAGGGCGTGGCCGTGGGCGCGCAGTGGGGCGGAGCCATGCTGCTGGCCACCGAGTACGCCCCCGAGGGCAAGCGGGGCATCTACGGCAGCGTCGTCCAACTCGGCGTCCCCATCGGCGTGGTCACCGCCAACACCGTCTTCCTGCTGGCCGGCGCCTTCACCTCCGACGCCGCCTTCGCGTCCTGGGCCTGGCGCATCCCGTTCCTGGCGGGCCTGCTCGTGCTGGTCCTCGCCTGGTACATCCACACCCGCGTCGAGGAGACTCCCGAGTTCCGGCAAGCCGAACAGGCGCTCGCCCAACGGGAGAAGACCGAGACCGCCTCACCGCTGCGCGCGATCCTGCGCCACCACCTCGGCACGGTCCTGCTGGCCGGCGGCTCCTTCGCGGTGAACACCGCGACCTTCTACATCCTCATCACCGGCGTCCTCGACTACACGACCCGCGAACTGCACATGAACCGCGGCGCCGTGCTCACCGTCTCCCTGTGCGTCAGCCTCACCCAGCTGGTGCTGATCCCCGCCTCCGCCGCGCTGTCCGACCGGGTCGGTCGCATCCGGATCTACGCCTTCGGCGCGGCCGGCATCGCCCTGTGGGCCGTACCGCTGTTCCTGCTGATCGACACCGGCTCGCTGCTGTGGCTCGCCGTCGGCACCTTCGTCGCCAGCTGCTTCCTCAGCATCATGTACGGCCCGCAGGCCGCCCTCTTCGCCGAACTGTTCACGCCGGAGATGCGCTACACCGGTGCCTCCCTCGGCTACCAGATCGCCGCGGTGGCCGGCGGTGGTCTGGCGCCCTTCGTGATGGTGCTGCTGCTGGAGGCGACCGGCACTTCGATGTCCGTCGCCGGCTACATCATCGGCCTGTCGGTCATCGCCCTGCTGTCCATCAAGGTGCTCGCCTCACGCGCGCGTTCACGCTGACTCGCGGGCCTTCTCGGGTCGTGACGAACCTGCCGTCACGACCCGGGCGGCCCGCGACCGGGAGCGGGAGACCGCCACCCCGGCCAGGCACAGCACCCCGCCCACCAGCGTGAACAGCCCCGGCACCTCACCGAGCGCCAGCCACGACATCAGCACCACCAGCGCGGGCACCGCGTACGTCGTCGCGCCCATCCGGCTCGCCGTGGTCCGGGCCAGCGCGTACGCCCACGTCGTGAAGGCCAGCGCGGTCGGGAACACGCCCAGGTAGACCATGTTCAGCGTGGCCGACACCGGGGCGCCGGCCGCCTCGTGCACCAGCTGCCCGGCGAACGGCAGGCACACCACCGCACCGATCAGACAACCGAACGTGGTCGCCTGCAGCGGGGTCGCCTTCCCCAGCGCCGGCTTCTGCGCGACGACACCGCCCGCGTAGGCGATGGCGGCCAGCAGGCACAACGCCACTACGAGCACCGAGGAGCCGCCCTCACCGGACATCGACAGACCCACGGTCACCGCGCCCGCGAAGGACACCGCCATCCCCGCCAGCAGCCGCGGCGGCATCGGGTCGCCGAGCAGCCGGGAGCCGAGCAGCGCGATCAGGATCGGCCCGATGTTCACCACCAGGGCGGCCGTACCGGCGTCCACCTGCTGCTCGCCCCAGTTCAGCACGACCATGTACAAGCCGAACCACAGCACCCCGGACATCGCGATCCCGCGCCAGGCGGCCCGCGGTGGCCACCCCTCGCGCCGTATCAGGCAGATCAGGCCGAGCGCCAGCGCGCCCGACAGCAGGCGCCCGAGGGCCAGCGCGCCGGGGGAGTAGGCGGCGCCCGCGCTGCGGATGGAGACGAAGGCGGAGGCCCACAGGACCACGGTCACCGTGGCCGCGGCCGTGGCGAGCAGTTCGGTGCGGCGGGACGGGGAGGTGCTCATCATGCTCCCGAGGCTAGGGGGACCGAAGTCAGGGGTCTCGCGGTTTTCGGGCCTGACGGTGGGTGCCGTGCAGGAGGGACGGTCAGTGCAGCGCGGCGGGCTCGATGCCCAGGAGTTCCGACAGGGCGCGTTCGCCGCTCGCCGTCACCTTCACCGCCCGCTCGGAGCCGATCCGTACGCACCAGCCGGCGTCCAGGGCGTGCCGGCACAGGGCGGCGCCCGCGATTCCGGCCAGGTGCGGCCGGCGCTCGGTCCAGTCGAGGCAGGCCCGGGCGAGCGGACGGCGCGCCGAGCGCTTCAGGCCGATGCCGGCGCATCCGAACCAGGTCACCCCCGCGTCCGTGAGCGCGAACCCCGTGTCCTGCCGCAGCAGTCCGCGCGCGGTGAGGGCGTCCGTGACCGCGATGCCGAGCCGGCCGGCGAGATGGTCGTAGCAGGTGCGCCCGCGGGCCATGGCCGACCCGGCGCTCACCGCGCGCAGCGACCGCGGCCGTACGACGGCATCCTGCGCGACCTGCCCGGCCAGGTCCTCCACGAGCTGCGCGACCCGGGCGTCGGCGAGCCGTACGTACCGGTGGCGGCCCTGGCGTTCCTCGGCGAGCAGGCCGCCCGCGACGAGCTTGCCGAGGTGCTCGCTGAGCGTGGACGCCGCGACCCCGGCGTGCCGGGCCAGCTCACCCGCGGTCCACGCCCGTCCGTCGAGCAGCGCGAGCAGGCAGGCGGCCCGGGTCTCGTCCGCGATCAGCGCGGCCAGCCGGGCCAGGCCCGGGGCTTGGGGATCCCTGGTGGTCATGCGCTCCAGCATGCGGCACCGATGCTTCGGCGCTCACCGAAGTGTCGTTACAGCAGCGCGTACTGCTGGGCCAGTCCGTCCAGCAGTGCCGTCAGACCGGTCTCGAAGGCCCGCTCGTCGATCTTCTCCTGCTGCTCGGCGAGCAGATGAGCCTGGCCGAGGTGCGGGTAGTCGGCGGGGTCGTAGGCGCTCGGGTCCTCGACGAAGCCGGCCGCGAACGAGCCGAGCGCGGAGCCCATGATGAAGTACCGCATCAGCGCGCCGATGCTGGTCGCCTGGGCCGGTGGCCAGCCCGCGTCCACCATCGCGCCGTAGACCGCGTCGGCCAGCCGCAGGCCCGCCGGGCGGCGGCCGGGGCCGCGGGCCAGGACCGGGACGATGTTCGGGTGGTCGCGCAGGGCGGCCCGGTAGGAGACGGCCCAGTCGTGCAGCGCGGTCCGCCAGTCCCTGCCGTCCTCGAACATCGACAGGTCGACCTGGGCGCTCACCGAGTCCGCGACCGCCTCCAGGATCTCGTCCTTGGTGCGGAAGTGGTTGTACAGCGACGGCCCGCTCACTCCCAGCTCGGCGGCGAGACGGCGGGTGGAGACCGCCGCGAGCCCCTCGGTGTCGACGAGTTCCCGCGCCGTGTCGACGATGCGGTCGGTGCTCAGCAGGGGCTTGCGCGGTCGGGCCATGGCGCACATAGTAGGGCTGCACATCGAAACTAGCAGTGCTAATTTAAATGTGCAGCTTTCAAGGTCCTTTGTCTGTGGGGTGATCGCGTGGTGAACCTGGAGCTGAGCGAGGAGCAGGTGGCAGTCCGCCGGCTGGCGCGGGACTTCGTGGAGCGGGAGATCGCCCCCAACGTCGTCGCGTGGGACCGAGCCGAGGAGGTCGACCGGGCCATCGTGAAGAAGCTCGGCGAGCTCGGCTTCCTGGGCCTGACGATCGACGAGGAGTACGGCGGGTCAGGCGGCGACCACCTGGCGTACTGCCTGGTCACCGAGGAGCTGGGCCGCGGTGACTCCTCCGTGCGCGGGATCGTCTCCGTCTCCCTCGGCCTGGTCGCCAAGACGATCGCGGCCTGGGGGAGCGAGGAGCACAAGCGGCGGTGGCTGCCCGGGCTCACCGCCGGCGAACTCGTCGGCTGCTTCGGCCTCACCGAGCCCGGCACCGGCTCCGACGCGGGCAACCTCGCCACCCGGGCGGTGCGCGACGGCGGCGACTACGTCCTCAACGGCACCAAGATGTTCATCACCAACGGCACCTGGGCCGACGTCGTGCTGCTCTTCGCGCGCTCCACCGACGCCCCCGGCCACAAGGGCGTGACCGCCTTCCTCGTCCCCACCGACACGCCCGGCCTGACCCGCCGCACCATCCACGGCAAACTCGGCCTGCGCGGCCAGGCCACCGCCGAGCTGGTCCTCGAGGACGTGCGCGTCCCGGCGTCGGCGATGCTGGGCGAGGAGGGGCAGGGCTTCAAGGTCGCCATGTCCGCCCTCGCCAAGGGCCGGATGTCGGTGGCGGCCGGCTGCGTCGGCATCGCCCAGGCCGCGCTGGACGTCGCCGTGCGCTACGCCGGTGAGCGCGAGCAGTTCGGCAAGACCATCGCCCACCATCAGCTGGTGCAGGAGCTGATCAGCGACATCGCCGTCGACGTCGACGCGGCCCGGCTGCTGACCTGGCGCGTCGCCGACCTCATCGACCGCGGGCAGCCGTTCGCCGTGGAGTCCTCCAAGGCCAAACTGTTCGCCTCCGAGGCCGCGGTGCGCGCCGCCAACAATGCCCTGCAGGTCTTCGGCGGCTACGGCTACATCGACGAGTACCCGGCGGGCAAGCTGCTGCGCGACGCCCGCGTGATGACCCTCTACGAGGGCACCAGCCAGATCCAGAAGCTGGTGATCGGGCGGGCGCTGACCGGCGTGTCGGCGTTCTGAGCGGCTTTGAGTACGTCCTGAGTATCCCGGCGGATGTGGCGGGCGCCACGTCCGCCGAGGCTTGTCCCCATGAGTGACACACCGGTCAAGCAGCAGAGCACGGCAGCCTTCCACGGCCAGGCCGTCGCCTCCTTCGCCGTGGCCATGGCCGCCACCGCCGTCGGCATCTTCCGGCTGAACGCCGACGCCTGGGTGCGCGGCTTCCTCGCCATCGCCGTCCTCTACCTTGTCACCTCCGCCTTCACCCTGGCCAAGGTGATCCGGGACCGGCAGGAGGCCGGGCAGATCGTCAGCCGCGTCGACCAGGCCCGGCTGGAGAAGCTGCTCGCCGACCACGACCCCTTCGAAAAGCTGTGACGCCGGAGCCCGGCGCCGGGCCGCGAGTCTTCCGGCCCCGACCCGCCGCCTGCTCTAAGCGGCCGCTCAGCTTCGGCGGTATGGTGGTGTCCCTGTCACCGGAAGGGGCGAGCAGCAGATGAGTACGGCGGAGGAGACGGCCGGCGGCGAGAGTGAGCCGTGGGACGAGGTCACCCCTGAAGCGGCCCGGCGGCTGCTGGTCGCCGCCGTGGAGGCCTTCGCCGAGCGGGGCTACCACGCGACGACCACCCGCGACATCGCGGGCCGCGCCGGCATGAGCCCGGCAGCGCTCTACATCCACTACAAGACCAAGGAGGAGCTCCTCCACCGCATCAGCCGCATCGGCCACGACCGCGCGCTGAGCATTCTGCGCACGGCGGCCCGCGGCGAGGGCAGTGCGACCGAGCGGCTCGCCGAGGGCGTCAGCTCCTTCGTCCGCTGGCACGCGGGCCGGCGCACCACCGCCCGGGTCGTGCAGTACGAACTCGACGCGCTCGGCCCCGAGGCCCGCGCCGAGATCCTCGCGCTGCGCCGCCAGGTCGACGCCGAGGTGCGGGGCATCATCGAGGAGGGCGTGGCGAGCGGCGAGTTCGACGTGCTGGACGTGCACGGCACCACCCTCGCCGTGCTCTCGCTGTGCATCGACGTCGCGCGCTGGTTCAACGTGGACGGCCCCCGCACGCCGGAGGAGGTCGGCGCGCTCTACGCCGACCTCGTGCTCCGGATGGTGGGGGCCAAGTAGGCCACGCCGCGCGGGCTCTAGACGTAGTACCGGGCCACCGACTCCGCGACGCACACCGGCTTGTCGCCGCCCTCGCGCTCCACGGTGAAGGCGACGCTCACCTGCACCCCGCCCGGCACGTCCTCCACGCCCGTGATCGCCGCCGTGGCGCGCAGCCGGGAGCCGACCGGGACGGGGGCGGGGAAGCGGACCTTGTTGGTGCCGTAGTTGACGCCCATCTTCACGCCCTCGACCGCGATCAGCTGGGGGCCGAAGAGGGGCAGCAGCGACAGGGTGAGGTAGCCGTGCGCGATGGTGGTCCCGAACGGGCCGGAGGCGGCCTTCTCCGGGTCGACGTGGATCCACTGGTGGTCGCCGGTGGCCTCAGCGAACAGATCGATCCGCTTCTGGTCGATCTCCAGCCAGTCGGTGTACCCCAGCTGCTCGCCCACCGCCGCCTTGAGCTCGTCGGTGGACGTGAAGATCCTCGGCTCTGCCATGGTCCGGCCTCTCGCGTCGCCTGTCGGGGAATCGACCCCACAATGTCTAAGCAACTGCTTAGCATGGTCGCGCGAGCGGCCGCTGTCAACGACGAACAGTCCCCGCGGTGCGGTCGGTAGGCTTCGAGGAGTGCCTCAGATTCCGGAGAAGATCCACGAGCTCACCGTCGGGCAGCTGTCCGCCCGCAGCGGCGCCGCCGTCTCAGCCCTGCACTTCTACGAGGCCAAGGGGCTGATCAGCAGTCGCCGCACCTCGGGCAACCAGCGCCGCTACACCCGCGACACCCTGCGCCGGGTCGCCTTCATCCGCGCCGCCCAGCGCGTCGGCATCCCGCTGGCCACGATCCGCGACGCCCTGGCCCAGCTCCCCGAGGAGCGCACGCCGACCCGCGAAGACTGGGCGCGGCTGTCGGAGACCTGGCGCTCGGAACTGGACGAGCGCATCAAGCAGCTCAACCGGCTGCGCGACCACCTCACCGACTGCATCGGCTGCGGCTGCCTGTCCCTGGAGAACTGCGTGCTGTCCAACCCGGACGACGTGTTCGGCGAGCGTTTGACCGGGTCCCGGCTCATGGCGGAGCCGAAGCGCTGACGCTCCGGCTCCCGCCCGGGCCCTATTCGAACTCGGTGCCGCCCTTGCGGGTCAGATACGCCGGGCTCACCGCCTTGGCGATCGCCAGGCCCCCGGTCACCGGGCTGTACCGCTCGCGGGCGGGCCGCACGACCACGCCCTCCCGCAGATGCAGCCCGCGCCCGGAGACGGTCTCCCGCCCACTGGCCCACTCCAGCACCCGCTCGATGGCGAACGGCCCCTCGTACAGCCGCGGCACCAGCGGCAGCTCCCCGTCGAGCAGCGTGGCCGCGTCCAGCCACCGCACCGACCCGTCGATCTCCGCGGACACGTCGAACACGGCGTACCCCAGCGCGTGGTCCCGGCGCCCGTCGGCCCCGTACGCCAGGTCCTGCACGCCCGCCCCGTAGACCTCGCCGAAGATCCCGACCCGGCGCGCGCCCAGCCGCCGCGCGAGCCGGGCCGCCGCCCCGGCGACGCCGTGCGCCCGCACGGCCCGCCAGTACAGGTTGCGCGCGTCCTCCTTCAGCGCCAGCGATTTGGCGCCGAAGCCCTTGGACGACACGTACACGCGGTCGTCGTCGGCCACGTACGTCACCAGGCACGCGGACCCGTGCAGCTTCTCCGTGAGCACCACCGGCTCGCCCGGCGCGAAGACGTCCGGGTACCGCTGGATGTTCTCGATGTCGACCCACGGCAGCAGCTCGGGCGCGGACTCCACCTCACCGTCCATCGTGGGTGGCACCGGCGGCACCCACTTGGTGATGCCGAGCAGCGCCGCGAAGTCGGTGCCGTCCTGCGCGGCCTGCGCCAGGTCGACACCGGCCAGCGCCTTCGGCCGGCACACGATGCCCTGCGACAACTCACCGCGCAGCCGCACCGCCTTGACCCGGTTCGCCGCGCCACCCGCCAGCCGCCCGGTCAGCCCCAGCTCCTCGATCAGGTCCGCGGGCAGCACGGCCTGCTCGGGGATGTAGACGGCGGCCTCACCCGTGCGATACCCGCCCTTGGCGACCACCGCGCGGTACAGGCCCACCTGGGCCAGCTCCAGCGCGTCGGCGTCGGGATGCTCGTGCACGGTCAGCACTTCGGCGGTGACGCGGAGGGTCGACATCGGTAACTCCCTGCTCGATCAGCGGTGTTCATCACCTCCGACTCTCCACGAGCCAAACCGCTGGATCGAACGAATTACCGGCTGCTAACGTCCTGCGCGCCACGGCGTCGGCGCACCCGCGTACGGCGGGAAGGGGCCGGGGGGGGTGTCCGCCCCGGCCCCGACTCGCAACGCACCGCAGGCGCCACAGCGACCGGCCGCCGGACAGCGACGGGCCGCCGCAGGCACCCAAGGGGTGCGGGGAACGGGGCGAGCAACCACGACGCACCCGCACCGGCCGCCGCAGGCATTCACGCGGAGTCACGCCGCCGCAGGCATTCACGCCAGGTCACGCCGACACCAGCACCCTCCCGCTCCGGGCGTACGCCAACGCCTCCGGACTGAGCACCGGCCGCGGCACCAGGATCCCGCAGTGAACACAAACCGGCCCCGCGGAGGGCTCGTGGTCCAGGCCGTGGCGCCACACCAGGCGGGAGCCGTCGCACACCGGGCAGGTCGCGCCCGGCTCGCGCTCCAGCGCCGCGATGATCCGGCGCAGCACCTCCGCCAGCGGCTCGCGCGGATGCACCCGTGGGTCGTCGCACCAGGCGACCCCGAATCCGCCCCAGGTCATCCGGTGCCAGTCGTCCACGCTGCCCGGCCTGCGCAGCCCGTCGTGCTTCTCCTTCCTGCGCCGCTCGGCGAACTCCACCTCATAGGCGAGCCACACCGACCGCGCCTCCTCCAGCTCGCCCAGCGCGGCCACGAGCCGCGCCGGGTCGGCCGACCTGTCCTCGGGTCCGAACCCCCACCGGGTGCACAAGTGGTCCCAGGTCGCCCTGTGCCCGTAGGGCGCGAACCGTTCGAGGCACTTGCGCAACGAGTAGCGGCGTAGCGCCAGATCGCTCCGCGGATCACGTACCTGTCTCGCCAGACTCCGGAAACCGGCCATCGCCTTGCACCTCCGTCACACCTGCACCTGTACTTCGGTCACGTCGGCGTCGTCGTGCGGACGTCGCCGAATAGACGTATCGACACGCGATTCGGCTCCATCCGTTTTCCGATGCCGTCCATAAGCGCCCCCCGCTTGACGCCCGACTTCCCCCGCACCAGCAGGAGTTGACCTCCAAACTTGACGCATGTTCATCTTCAAACGCGGGGATACCGCCGGTAACATCCGGCCAGCCCCCCACGTCGGTAGGAGCCGCCCATGTCTTGGCGCACCGCACGAAGCACGCTGAACAGACTGAGAACTCCCCGCAGATTCCCCGGGTTCCTGAAGACCGCCTCGGTATGCGTCCTCGTTGCCGGGCTTTTGTCACCCTTTTCCCAAACCGTGGCGGCAGCCACCGAGGCTACCGCCGCCAACGACCACTGCACGGGGCAGTGTTCGGACATCCTGCCGCCCGGTGAGAACGGCAACGCCACCCTCGCCCAGATCCTGCTCAACCAGGCCTTCGGCACCCAGCCGGGCCACGCCGAGGACCAGCTCGGCCCCTACGCGAACCTGGCCGGCGGCTACCCGTCGCTGACCACCAACAAGATCAACACCTTCTTCAACGACGCCTCCTTCGGCGTGGCCGCCGACCAGGTCGCGTCCACGCTCAAACCCGCGGGCCGCGGCGACGTCACGATCGTCCGCGACAAGAAGACGGGCGTGCCGCACATCACCGGCACCACCCGCTACGGCACCGAGTTCGGCGCGGGCTATGCCGCGGCCCAGGACCGGCTGTGGCTGATGGACGTCTTCCGGCACGTCGGACGCGGTCAGCTGACCTCCTTCGCGGGCGGCGCGCCCTCCAACCAGGGCCTGGAACAACAGTTCTGGCGCAACGCTCCCTACACCGAGGCCGAACTGCAGTCCCAGATCGACCGGGCCGTCGCCACCGCCGGCGCCCGCGGGCAGCAGGCGCTGGCCGACGTGGGCGCCTACCTCGACGGCGTCAACGCCTACATCGACGCCTCCGACAGCGGCCGCTACTTCCCCGGCGAGTACGTCCTGACCGGCCACAAGGACTCCGTCACCAACGCCGGCACCATCGAGCACTTCAAGGTCACCGACATGGTCGCGCTGGCCTCCGTGATCGGCGCGCTGTTCGGTTCCGGCGGCGGCGGTGAGGTGAACAACGCGCTCTCCCTGCTCGCCGCCCAGCAGAAGTACGGCGTGACGGAGGGCACCCGGGTGTGGGAGTCCTTCCGTGAGCGCAACGACCCCGAGGCCGTCCTCACCCTCCACGACGGCGAGCGCTTCCCCTACGCCACCCGGCCCGACGACCCGCAGGGTGAGGCCCTGCCGGACGCCGGTTCGGTCACCGAGGAACCGCTCGTCTTCGACCGCACCGGCAGCGCGGCCACGGCCGGCGCGCGCACGACGTCCAGGACGGCCGCGAGCAGCGCCGTGTCCTCGGCCCGGCGCGGCATGTCCAACGCCCTCGTCGTCAGCGGCGCGCACACGGCGAGCGGTCACCCCGTGGCCGTGTTCGGCCCGCAGACCGGCTACTTCGCGCCCCAGCTGCTGATGCTCCAGGAGATCCAGGGCCCGGGCCTGAGCGCCCGCGGCGCCTCCTTCGCCGGGCTGAGCATGTACGTCGAACTCGGCCGCGGCCAGGACTACGCCTGGAGCGCCACCACGTCCGGCCAGGACATCATCGACACCTACGCCGTCGAGCTGTGCCAGGACGACCACCACTACCTCTACCGCGGCACCTGCACGCCGATGGAGCAGATCGAGCGGAAGAACGCCTGGACGCCGACCGTCGCCGACGGCACCGCGGCCGGCTCCTATGCGATGCGGGTGTGGCGCACCAAGTACGGCCCCGTGCAGTACCGGGCCACCGTGGGCGGCAGGAAGGTCGCCTACACCACTCTGCGCTCGTCCTACCTGCACGAGGCCGACTCCATCATCGGCTTCCAGATGCTCAACGACCCGGACTACGTCAAGGGGCCGAAGGACTTCCAGAGCGCGGTGCAGCACATCAACTACACCTTCAACTGGTTCTACGCCGACGCCGCGCACACCGCGTACTACAACAGCGGCGACAACCCGGTCCGCGCGGGCGGCGTCGACGCCGACTTCCCGGTGTGGGCGCGGGCCGCGTACGAGTGGCGCGACTGGGACCCGGCGTCCAACACCGCCTCCTACACCCCGTCCTCCGCGCACCCCAACTCCGTCGACCAGGACTACTACATCTCCTGGAACAACAAGCAGGCCGAGGACTACGCGGCCGCACCCTGGGGTGAGGGGTCCGTGCACCGCGGCAACCTCCTCGACGACCGGGTGAAGAAGCTGGTCGCGGCCGGCGGCGTCACCCGCGCGTCCCTGACGCGCGCAATGGCCGAGGCGGGCCTGACCGACCTGCGCGCCGAGGACGTCGCGGCGGACCTGCTGAAGGTCATCAACAGCGCCCCGGTGACCGACCCGACGGCCGAGGCGGCCGTCGAGAAGCTGCAAGGCTGGCTCGCCGCGGGCGCCCGGCGCACCGAGACCTCGGCCGGGTCGAAGACGTACGCCGACGCCGACGCGATCCGGATCCTGGACGCCTGGTGGCCGCTGCTGGTGAAGGCCGAGTTCGAGCCGGGCCTCGGCACCGACCTGTACACCGCCATCGGCCGCAACCTGCCGATCGACGAGGCCCCGTCGGCCGGCCACGGCCCCACCGGGGCGCACGCCGGAAGCTCCTTCCAGTACGGCTGGTGGAGCTATGTCGACAAGGACGTCCGCGCGGTGCTCGGGGAGCCGGTGCGGGGCCCGCTGGCGCAGAAGTTCTGCGGCGGCGGCAACCTCGCGGCCTGCCGCGACCTGCTCGTCAGCACGCTGAAGGAGGCCGCAGGCAAGTCCGCCGCCCAGGTCTACCCGGGCGACGACCAGTGCTCCGCGGGCGACCAGTGGTGCGCGGACGCGATCGTCCAGCGCACGCTGGGCGGCATCAAGCACGGGAAGATCAGCTGGCAGAACCGGCCGACCTTCCAGCAGGTCGTGGAGTTCACCTCACACCGGTGACGTTCAGGCGGCGGGCCGGGCGATCCGGCCCGCCGCCACCACGACCCGCGCCAGCTCGGGGTGCAGGATGTCGCCGTGTGCCCCGGCCGGCGGGCCGCCGTGGCAGACCACAGCCGCCGCGTCCACGTTCACACAGCCCGACGCGGGAAGCGGCCCGCGCAGCGCCTCGGCGAGCGTCATCGCGCGCGTGCCGGGCACCGCCTGCACTCCGTCGTAGCCCATCGCGCCCCACTTCACGCCGAGCAGCTGCCCGACGCCGAACTCCTCCACCGCCCCCTGCGCGTCTCCCGCCATCCTCGACGCCAGCGGGTAGAACGTGCCGAGCGCCGTGTCGTGCCGCGAGTGACAGCACACCACCGGGCCGTCCACCCGGTGCTGCTGGCCCTGGAGCACCCCTCCCGCGCGCGGGTCGTGCGGCAGCCGGGAGGCGAATGCGTAGTGCGAGAAGGCGCCCTGCAGCAGCGTCACCGAGGCCACCGCCCGCGCCCCGTCGGGCAGTCCGCGCAGCGCGAACGACACCAGCCGAGCGCCGAAGCTGTGCCCCACCAGATGCACCCGCACCCCGGGCACGGCGGCGGCCAGCTCCCCGACGACCCGCCCGAGCCCGCGCTCGCCGACGGTCCCCGCGCGCCGCTTCATCGCGTAGTACGCCGCCTGCCGCAGCAGCTCATGGGCCCCGTCCCAGGGGTTGGGCAGTCCAAAACCCTCCGCGCCCGCCAGCGCCCCCGCGAACTCGCCGCACACCTCCGCGGTCGGCCGCGTGAACATCGCCGGCTCGTCCTGCGGCACGCCCTCCGCCACCGTGTCGGCGGCGAACAGCGCCTGCGGGCCGGGCGCCACGACCTCCACCAGCAGCCGCACCAGCCGCCCGAACTCCGCCAGTTCGGCCTCCTCGCCCGGCTGCTGCTCCAGCAGCCGCCCGATCTGCTCGACGATCGGCGCCCGCCCGGGGAAGCTCTCCAGCAGCGCGTGCCGGGTGTCCTTGTCGAGCGCCGGGCGGCGCGGCGGCTCGGCGGCGAGTGCCCGCGGGAAGTCGGGGATCGGCTCGTCGGAGAACCGCATCGACGGCCAGATCACGCCCACGTACCCGATCCGCGCGCCCGGAGTCAGCTCGGGGAAGGGCGCGAAGAAGCGGCTGTAGATCCGGGTTGCGGCCGAGCGGTCCTCGTTCCAGCCGTGGGCGAACACCACCAGGTCGCGGACGCGGCGCCCGGCCACCTGGGCCAGCAGCCGGTCCCGCTCCGCGCGGTCGACGTCGCCGTCCGCGTCGAAGGTCAGCTCCCAGTACGGCGTCACACTCATCGCCGGCTCTGCCATGACGGACTCCTTCGTCCCCCGACGTGCTGCGCGTTGTGGCGCATCGTCCTGCGAGCGGGGGAGATTGGCCATACGTCACGGCAGCACCGGTACGACGGGTTTTCCCGGGTACGGGTGTTTCGGCGCGCCCTCGACACGGGTACGGCTGGGTCACCGGTACAGCAAATACTGCTCCCGCACCCGCCGGAAGGCCGCCAGCTCGTCCTGCCAGCCCCCGACGACCTCGTCCGTGTCCGCGCCCGCGTCGATCGCCGTGCGCACCGCGGTGGAACCGGTCAGCTTGTCGATCCAGTTGTCGGAGCGCCAGGCGAAGCCGCTCCACACCTGCTTGGCGGTCACCAGCAGCGCGATCCCGGTGCGCACCGGGTCGTAGGCCGCCCGGTCGTGCACATGGATCTGCACGCCACCGATCGTCCTGCCCTGGAACTTGGAGAACGTCGGCGCGAAGTACGCCTCCCGGAAGCGCACCCCGGGCAGGCCGAGAGCGTTCGCGGCCGCCGCCCAGCGCCCGTCGACGCCGTCCGCGCCCAGCAGTTCGAAGGGCCGGGTCGTGCCGCGCCCCTCGGACAGGCTGGTGCCCTCGAACAGGCAGGTGCCGGAGTAGACGAGCGCGGTGTCCGGCGTCGGCATGTTCGGGCTCGGCGGCACCCACGGCAGCCCCGAGGCGTCGTAGAACTCCGTCCGCTTCCAGCCGGTCATCGTCACCGTCTCCAGCGGCACCGGCGTGCTCAGGAACTCCCCGTTGAACAGCCGGGCCAGCTCCGCGACCGTCATGCCGTGCGCCTGCGCGATCGGCTGCCGGCCGACGAAGGTCGCGAACTCCTTGTGCAGCACCGGGCCGAGGGCGGCGCGTCCGGTGACCGGGTTGGGCCGGTCCAGCACCACGAACCGCTTGCCCGCGGCGGCGGCCGCCTCCATGCAGTCGTAGAGCGTCCAGATGTACGTGTAGAAGCGGGCGCCCGCGTCCTGGATGTCGAAGACGACCGTGTCCACGCCGGAGGCGGTGAACACGTCGGCGAGCGGCCCGCCGCTCTTGAGGTAGGTGTCGTACACCGGCAGACCGGTCGCCGGGTCGTCGTAGCGGCCCTCGGAGCCGCCGGCCTGCGCGGTGCCGCGGAAGCCGTGCTCGGGGCCGAAGACCGCCCGCAGGTCGACGCGGGGATCGGCGTGCAGGACGTCGACGATGTGGCGGGCGTCGCGGGTGACGCCGGTCGGGTTCGTGACGATCCCGACCCGCCGGCCGTCCAGCAGCGCGTAGCCGTCATCGGCGAGGCGCTCGAAGCCCGTGCGCAGCCGGCGGCCGCCGCCCGGCGGAGCCGCCTGCGCCGGGGCCGCCGACGCCGCCACCGCGGCGGCGCTCGCGAGCACGCTTCGTCTGGACAGCTTCATACGACGACCTCCGTAACCCGGCGTGTCATGCCCACGCACGCTAGCGCTCCGACGGCCCCCGAGGAACGAAGCCGACGCGAACAGGTCTTCCGCAGCAACATACCGACTGGTTAGTGTGGCCGTTCGCAAGGCGGGAGCCGTATCGCGTCGCGTCGAAGGAGACCGATGGTGGAAGCCGTTCAGGGTGCTGGAGTGGTCGTCACGGGGGCCGGAGGCGGGATCGGGGCCGCGCTGGCCCGCCGCTTCGCCGCCGAGGGGGCCCGGGTCGTCGTGAACGACCTGGACGCCGGGAAGGCGCAGGCCGTCGCCGACGAGATCGGCGGCACCGCCCTGCCGGGCGACGCCTCCGCGATCGTCGAGGCGGCCCTGGACGCCCTCGGCACGGTCGACGTCTACTGCGCCAACGCCGGCGTCGGTTCCGGCGGCTCGGAGGCGGCCGAGGAGAGCGTCTGGGAGCTCGCCTGGGACGTCAACGTCATGGCGCACGTCCGCGCGGCCCGCGCCCTCCTCCCGGGCTGGCTGGAGCGCGGCAGCGGCCGCTTCGTCTCCACCGTCTCCGCCGCCGGACTGCTCACCATGATCGGCGCCGCCCCCTACAGCGTCACCAAGCACGGCGCCTACGCCTTCGCCGAGTGGCTGTCGCTGACCTACCGCCACCGCGGGATCAAGGTGCACGCCATCTGCCCGCAGGGCGTGCGCACCGACATGCTGTCCGCCACCGGCAGCGCCGGCGACCTGGTCCTCAAGCCGACCGCGATCGACCCGGACGACGTGGCCGACGCGCTGTTCAAGGGCATCGAGGAGGACCGCTTCCTGATCCTGCCGCACCCCGAGGTCGCCGGGTACTACCAGGCCCGGGCCACCGACCCCGACCGCTGGCTGACGAACATGAACCACCTTCAGCGCAAGTGGGAGGAGTCCCTGTGACCGGGTCGCGGTACGCGGACAAGCCCTGGCTGGCCCTCCTCACCGACGCCCAGAAGGCCCCGGTCCGGCCCGCCGACTCCCTCGTGCACGCCCTGCGCCGGGCCGTCGCCGAGACACCGGAGCGCACCTTCCTCGCCTACTTCGACGGCCGGCTGACCTACCGCGAGGCCGACGCGCTCAGCGACTCCGTCGCCGGGCACCTCGCCGCGCGCGGCCTGGAGCCGGGCGAGCGGGTGGCGGTCCTGCTGCAGAACTCCCCGCACTTCGTGCTCGCCGTGCTGGGCGCCTGGAAGGCCGGGGCGGTCGTCGTCCCCGTCAACCCGATGTACAAGTCGGGCGAGGTGTCCCACATCCTGCGGGACGCCGAGGTGACCGCCCTGGTGTGCGCCGACCGCGCGTGGGAGACGTATCTGCGCGACACAGCTGCCGACTCGCCGGTGCGGATCGCGCTGACGGCCTGCGAGCTGGACTTCCAGACGCAGAACGACGCGCGCGTGCTGTCCTTCGAACGGCTGCCGCAGGCCCCGGACGCCGACGACCTGACCGCGGTCGCCCGCGCCGGCCACCGGGCGCCCGACGGCCGCGACCCCGTGCCCGACGGCATCGCCCTCATCAGCTACACCTCGGGCACCAGCGGCACCCCCAAGGGCGCCACCAACACGCACGGCAACATCATGTACAACGCCGAGCGGCAGAGCACCGGGCTCGCTCTGCCCGAGCAGCCCGTCTACTTCGCGCTGGCGCCGCTGTTCCACATCACCGGCATGGTCTGCGAGTTCGGCGCCTGCCTGGACAGCGCGGGCACCCTGGTGCTGGCCTACCGCTTCGAGGCGGGCGTCGTCCTCGACGCGTTCGCCGCGCACCGCCCGCACTACACCGTCGGCCCGTCCACCGCGTTCATGGCGCTGGCCGCCCACCCCTCCTGCACCCGGGAGCACTTCGCGTCCTTCACCGTCATCTCCTCCGGCGGCGCCCCGCTGCCGCCGGCACTGGTGGAGAAGTTCCGGGCGGGCTACGGGCCGTACATCCGCAACGGCTACGGCCTCACCGAGTGCACCGCTCCCTGCGCCTCCGTGCCGCCCGGCCTCGAGGCGCCCGTCGACCCGGCTTCCGGCACCCTCGCGGTCGGCCTGCCCGGACCCGACACCGTCGTGCGGATCGTCGACGAGCGCGGCGCGGACGTGCCGTTCGGCGAACAGGGCGAGATCGCCGTCCGCGGCCCGCAGGTCGTCCCCGGCTACTGGCGCCGCCCCGACGCCACCGCCGAGACCTTCCCCGGCGGCGAGCTGCGCACCGGCGACATCGGCTTCATGGACGAACAGGGCTGGCTGTACGTCGTCGACCGCAAGAAGGACATGATCAACGCGTCCGGGTTCAAGGTGTGGCCGCGCGAGGTCGAGGACGTGCTGTACACCCACCCCGCTGTCCGCGAGGCCGCCGTGGTCGGTGTGCCCGACGGCTACCGCGGTGAGACCGTACGGGCCTACATCAGCCTGCGCCCGGGCGCCGAGACCGACCCGGGTGAACTCGCCGCGTACTGCAAGGAGAGACTGGCCGCCTACAAATACCCTCGGCAGGTCGAGATCCTGCCCGACTTGCCCAAGACGGCAAGTGGCAAGATCCTCCGTCGGGAACTGCGTTCCCGCGCGCGAGACAGCCAGTAGACACACGGAAAGGCAGGTGGCGGCAGTGCCCAGGACGACGGACAAAGACGGCACCCCGGTGCCGCAGCGGCTCCTGGCCGCCGCCACCCGGCTCTTCGCCGAGCAGGGCTACGACCGCACCTCGGTGCAGGAGATCGTCGAGGCGGCCGGCGTCACCAAGGGGGCGCTGTACCACTACTTCGGCTCCAAGGACGACCTGCTGCAGGAGGTGTACGCACGCGTGCTGCGCGTCCAGCAGGAGCGTCTGGACCACTTCGCGGGGCTGGACGCGCCGGTGGACGAGCGCGTGCGCGGCGCGGCGGCGGACGTCGTGGTGACCACCATCGAGAACCTCGACGACGCGTCGATCTTCTTCCGGTCGATGCACCACCTCAGCCCGGAGAAGAACAAGCAGGTGCGCGCCGAGCGCCGCCGCTACCACGAACGCTTCCGCGCGCTCATCGAGGAGGGTCAGCGCGAGGGCGTCTTCTCCACGGCGACCCCGGCCGACCTCGTCGTGGACTACCACTTCGGCTCGGTCCACCACCTGTCGACCTGGTACCGCCCCGACGGCCCGCTCACCCCGCAGGAGGTCGCCGACCACCTGGCCGACCTGCTGCTGCGGGCGCTCCGCCCCTGAGACACCCCGGCTCGGGCGCTTCGCGCGTGAGGTGACGGACGAGGGCCGCGGCCGCCGGATTGCGCGGCTGCGGCCCCCGCCCCGCCAGCACGACCGTACGGCCGGGCTCGGGCTGCCGTATCCGCACACACGGCAGCCCGGCCCGCTCCCCGATGGCCCGGGGAACGAAGGCCACCCCGATCCCGGCCCGCACCAGATCCACGAGCAGCCCGATCTGGGTGACGTCACAGGTGATACGACGGTCGAGGCCGCAGTGGCTGGCCAGGCGCCGTACGGCCGTCTCCACGCCCGTCCCGGCGCGGAAGTCGACGAACGGCTCGTCGGCGAGGTCCTTGATGAGCGTGCGGCCGGCCCGGGCGAGCGGATGCCCCGGCGCGGTGATCAGCACCAGCTCCTCCTGCCAGGCGGCGTACCTGTCGAGCCCCTCGGGCAGTTCCCGCCCGTCCGGTGCCAGGAACGCCAGGTCCACTTCCCCGGCCCGCAGCGCGTCGGTCAGCTCACCGACCGGCGCGTCCCGGACGGACACCTGGACGCCGGGGAACTCCTGGTGAAAGGCGGCCAGTTCGGCGGGCAGGTCGACACAGGTCAGCGTCTGGATGGTCCCGACGGACACCCGGCCGGCGGCGAGGCCCGACACCGCGGCGACCGCGTCCCGCGCGGCCTCGGCCCCGGCGAGCAGCGCACGTGCCTGCGGGAGCAGGGCGCGCCCGGCCTCCGTGAGCACCACGCGGCGGCCCGTCCGCTCGAACAGGTCGGCGCCCAGCTCCCGTTCGAGGTTTCTGACCGAGGTGCTGAGCGCCGACTGCACGATGAGTTCGGACCGGGCGGCGGCCGTGAAACTGCCTTCGGTCACCACCGCCATGAAGTGGCGGAGCTGGCGGATCTCCATCCATCTATTCTAGAGATGGGCGCCAGCGAAACCATCTGTTGGACCGGTGGGAGTTCCGCGCGCCACGCTGGACGCATGACACGCAGACCTCTTGTCCACCGGCTCCTCACGTTCCTCCGCGCCCTGGCCCGCGAGGACCACCATTACTCCGGCGGTTACTAGACGTACTTCTTCAGCTCGCGCCGGGCCAGCGAGCGCTGGTGCACCTCGTCCGGGCCGTCGGCGAGCATCAGGGTGCGGGCGCCGGCGTACAGCTCGGCCAGCGGGAAGTCCTGGCTCACCCCGCCCGCGCCGTGCAGCTGGATCGCCCGGTCCAGGATGCCGACGACCGCACGCGGCGTGGCGATCTTGATGGCCTGGATCTCCGTGTGCGCGCCCCGGTTGCCGACGGTGTCCATCAGCCAGGCCGTCTTCAGCACCAGCAGCCGCAGCTGCTCCACGGTCACCCGGGCGTCGGCGATCCAGTTCTGGATCACGCCCTGCTGCGCCAGCGGCTTGCCGAAGGCGGTGCGGCCGACGGCCCGCCTGCACATCAGCTCGATGGCCCGCTCGGCCATGCCGATCAGCCGCATGCAGTGGTGGATGCGGCCGGGACCGAGCCGGGCCTGGGCGATGGCGAAGCCGCCGCCCTCCTCGCCGATCAGGTTCGTCACCGGCACGCGCGCGTGGTCGAAGATCACCTCGGCGTGGCCGCCGTGCGAGTGGTCCTCGTACCCGAAGACCTGCATCGCGCGCTTGACGGTGACGCCGGGGGTGTCGCGCGGGACCAGGACCATGGACTGCTGGCGGCGGATGTCCGCGCCGTCCGGGTCGGTCTTGCCCATCACGATGAAGATCTTGCAGTCCGGGTTCATCGCGCCGGAGATGTACCACTTGCGGCCCGTGATGACGTACTCGTCGCCGTCCCGCTGGATGTGCGTGGTGATGTTGGTGGCGTCGGAGGAGGCCACGTCCGGCTCGGTCATCGCGAACGCCGAGCGGATCTCCCCCGAGAGGAGCGGCTCCAGCCACTGCTTCTTCTGCTGCTCGTCGCCGAACTGCGTGAGCACCTCCATGTTGCCGGTGTCCGGCGCGGCGCAGTTCGTCGCGGTGGGCGCGAGCTGCGGGGAGCGGCCGGTGATCTCGGCGAGCGGCGCGTACTGGAGGTTGGTCAGGCCGGCGCCGTACTCGGTGTCCGGCAGGAAGAGGTTCCACAGGCCCTGGCGGCGGGCCTCGGCCTTGAGGTCCTCGACGACCTGCGGAGTGTCCCACGGGGAGGCGAGCGCGGCCCGCTGCTCCTCGGCCACCGCCTCGGCCGGGTAGACGTACTCGTCCATGAAGGCGAGCAGTTTGGCGCGCAGTTCCTCGGTGCGTGCGTCGAACGCGAAGTCCATGGCCTACTCGCCCTTCTGCAGAGTCGTCAGTCCGTGCTCGATGAAGACCGGGACCAGCTCGCCGATGCGGTCGAAGCCGCGGCCGACGGTCTGGCCCAGGGTGTAGCGGTAGTGGATGCCCTCGAGGATCACGGCGAGCTTGAACCACGCGAACGCGGTGTACCAGTCCACCGCCGACACGTCGCGCCCCGAGCGCGCGGCGTACCGTTCGATCAGCTCCCGCGGGGCCGGGTGCCCCGGGGCCTGCGCGGTGGTGGAGACGGGCGAGTCCGGCATCCCCAGCGGTTGGCTGTACATCACCAGCAGGCCGACGTCGGTGAGCGGGTCGCCGAGCGTGGACATCTCCCAGTCCAGGACCGCCTTGATCGTGTCGTCGGCGCCGATCAGGACGTTGTCCAGCCGGTAGTCGCCGTGCACGACCGTCGGCGCGGGGGAGCGGGGCAGCTCCCGGCCGAGCGCGGCGTGCAGCTCGTCGATGCCGGGCAGCTCACGGTTGCGGGAGGCGTCCAGCTGCTTGCCCCAGCGGCGCAACTGCCGGTCCAGGAACCCCTCCGGGCGGCCGAAGTCGCCGAGGCCGACCTCGTCGGGGTCCACGGCGTGCAGGTCGACGAGGGTGTCGACGAGCGACAGCACCGCCTGCCGGGTGCGCTCCGGGCCGAGCGGCGCGAGCTGTTCGGCGGTGCGGTACGGGGTGCCCTCCACGAACTCCATGACGTAGAAGGGCGAGCCGAGCACCTCCTCGTCCTCGCACAGCAGCAGCGGCTCCGGCACCGGCACCTTCGTCGGGTGCAGGGCGCTGATCACCCGGTGCTCGCGCTTCATGTCGTGCGCGGTGGCCAGGACGTGGCCGAGCGGCGGCCGGCGCACGACCCACTGCCGCTCGCCGTCGCCGACCAGATACGTGAGGTTCGACCGTCCGCCCTCGACCAGCCGGCCGGTCAGGGGACCGGTCACCAGGCCGGGCCGCTCGCGCTCCAGCAGACCGCGCAACCGGTCGAGATCGAGGCCGGGCGGGTGGTCGGGTCTCATCGTCGCTCCTACAGGCCGGTGAACGGGACTTGCCTCCATCATGCCGACCGGTCGGTATGTCGTCCAGTGCCTCAGCGCAACGTGATCGGAGCCACGATAGCCAACGCTCCCCGCCGAGGACCCCCGCACGCGTGGTCCATCCGGGCTTGCGCGCCGCCCGGGGACCCCGGAGGGTCGGTGCCATGAAGGCGATCAGCTACAGCCGGTACGGCGGACCCGAGGTGCTGGAGTACGGGGAGGTGCCCGAGCCCAAGGTCGGCCCCGACTCCGTGCTGGTGAGGGTGCGGGCGGCGGCCGTGAACCCGGTGGACTGGAAGTGCCGCGAGGGCTATCTGGACGGCATGTTCGAGACGGTCTTCCCGGTGGTGCCCGGCTGGGACGTCTCCGGCGTGGTCGTCAGGCCCGGCGTGTCCGTCACCGAGTACGCGGAGGGGGACGAGGTCATCGGGTACGTCCGCGAGGACTTCCTCTGCCGCGGCACCTTCGCCGAGTACGTGGCCGCGCCCGTGCGCACCCTCGCCCGCAAGCCGCGCAGCCTCTCCTTCGAGGAGGCCGCCGGCCTGCCGCTGGCCGGGCTGACCGCCTACCAGGTGCTGGTCAAGGCGCTCGGGGTCAAGCGCGGTGAGACGGTGCTGGTGCACGCCGCGGCCGGCGGCGTCGGCTCGATCGCCGTCCAGCTCGCCCGGCACTTCGGCGCCCGCGTGATCGGTACGGCGAGCGAGCGCAACCACGACTACGTGCGCAAGCTGGGCGGCGAACCGGTGAGCTACGGCGAGGGACTGGCCGACCGGGTGCGGGGGCTGGCCCCCGAGGGCGTGGACGCCGCCTTCGACACCGTCGGCGGCGACGCCCTCCAGGCCTCCGCGGCCCTGCTGAGCGCCGGCGGCCGGCTCGCCTCGATCGCCGACCCGGATGTGCTGACCTACGGCGGCCGCTACACGTGGGTGCGCCCGGACGCCGAGGACCTGCGCAAGCTGTCGGACCTGGCCGACCAGGGCGCGCTCTCCGTGCACGTCGACGCGGCCTACCCGCTTCAGCGCGCGGCGGACGCCCACCGGCACAGCCAGGAGGGCCGCACCCGGGGCAAGGTCGTGGTGACGGTGGCCGCGGAGGACTGACGCCCGCGCAGAGCGGAAGAGGGCTGGCACCCGCGCGGGGCCGAAGAGGGCTGGAGCCCTCGTGGGGCCGAAGAGGGCCGACATCCGCGCGGGGCCGAAGAAGGCCGTCGCCCGCTCACAGCACCAGTGCCGTCGCGCACACCGCCATCGCCACCGTGCACAGCACCGCCGCCGTGGCCAGCCGTGCCGGCATCGGCCGGGGGCGGCCCGTCGCCGCCAGCAGGCGGATGCGGTGATGGGCGACGAGCAGGAAGGCCACCCACAGCACGCAGCACAGGGCCCCCGCGACGACGCCGGCCGCCGAAGTGCCGCCGTGCGCCGCGGCCTTCACGGCGAGCACGGCCGCGACCGTCCACGCCAGCGTCGTACGCCGCCAGGCGAGCCGGGTCCGCTCGGGCTGCAGCCCCGGGTCCCGCTCGTCGCTCACCTGGCCCGCACGACGAGCACCGCTCACCCCTCCCACCCGATGAGCACGACGACGACCATCGCCACCGCGACCACGGCGATGACGAGGCTCAGCACGACGGGGAACCGGGACACGGGCAGGTCCTCCCCGCGCCGCATCGCCCGCTCGCAGCGCACCCAGTGGTTGACGGCCCGCAGGGCGCACAGCACGCCCGCCGCGAGCAGTGCGAGCGCGAGCCCCACGCGCCAGCCCCAGCGCAGGTCGGGCAGGAACTGGTCCACCGCGAACCCGCCGCCGATCAGCGCGAGCGCGGTGCGCAGCCAGGCCAGGAAGGTGCGCTCGTTGGCCAGCGAGAACCGGTAGTCGGGCGTCCCGCCCTCCTCCCGCACCCGCTCCGGTGCGAACCACAACCGGACGTTCCGCACGAGTTCGATCACGTTCAGGACCCTATCCCCACGGCCCGTGCCACCCACTCAGCCCGCCGAGCGATGGTCCGCCAGCCGCTCGTAGGCCGCCATGCCGTCCGGTACCCACTCCCACTCGGCGAGCCGCCCGCGCAGTTCGTCCTCCGTGAGGAAGGTGTGCCAGGCGACCTCCTCCGCCTGCGGCCGCACCGGCAGCTCGCAGCGGACCTCGTACACCGCCGACCACCAGCTCTGCCCCGCCCCGTCGTCGTAGAGGAACTTGAACAGGTACGTGGGACGGGGCAGCCCCGTCACGCCCAGCTCCTCCTCCGCCTCACGCAGGGCGGCGTCGTCGTATGTCTCGCCCGCGCCGACGACTCCGCCGACGAACATGTCGTACCGGGAGGGGAAGACCAGCTTGGTCGGGGTCCGGCGGTGGACGAAGACGCGGCCGTCCGCGTCCCGGGCCTGGATGAAGACACACCGGTGGCGCAGCCCGCGCGCGTACGCCTCGCCGCGCGGCGACTGACCGATGACCTGGTCGTTCTCGTCGACGATGTCGAGGATCTCGTCAGCAGGGTTCATGAGGCCATCCAAGCAGGGCCGCCGACACCCCAGCAGTACCCGGCACCCGTCCCCCGGCGACCCCGGCGCGGGCAGCCCGGCGGGATCCTGAGAGGGCGGCAGGTTCTCGTCTCCCGGCGGGGGCTCGGGCAGGCGCCAACGTCCTCGTCCTCCCGCGGGGTTCTTGGGCCGGCGGCAGGTTCCTGTCTTCCCGGGAGAGCCGTCAGCGGGCAGAGGCTTTCGATCCCGGCGCGGTCCGTCGAGCGCCCGCGCGGTCCGAAGCGCTCCCACGGTCCCGGGACGCGCCCCGGCGGTCCGTCAAGCGCCCCGCGGCCCCGCCGAACCCCCGCAGGGACTGTCACCGGCGCTGGAGTGCGTCCACCCGTTCGCCGCCCGCCGTGCCGTGGGGCAGGCACGGGTGCCGGCCCAGCAGCACGATGCCCGCGACGATCGCCGCCAGGCCCGCCGCCTCCCAGGCCAGCGCCCCGGTGTCGGTGTGCAGCCGGTCGCCGAGGAAGCCGACGCCGCAGGCGATCCCGGCGAGCGGCTGGGCGGCGGTGAGCGCGGGCAGCGACTTGCGCAGCGGAGCCGTCTCGAACGCGCTCTGCACCAGGACCAGTCCGGTGATCCCGAGCGCCAGCACCCCGTACGGCTGCCAGCCGGTGAGCAGTTCGGCGAGGCCGCCGTCGGAGAAGCGCTGCCCGCTGACGCGCGTCAGGGCGTCCTGGACGCCGTAGAGCAGACCGGCCGCGAGGGCCAGCAGGACCGGACCCCAGTTGAGCCGTGACCGCTTGGCGCAGGTGGTCAGCAACAGGGCCGAGCCGGTCATCACGCCGATGATCACCCAGTGGCGCACGGGATCGGTCACCGCGCTGCCGCCGCGCGGCTCACCCGCCAGGATGAACGCGCTCACCCCGCCCGCCAGCAGCGCCAGCCCCGCCCAGCCCTGCCGGCCCAGCGACTGCCGGGTGCGGTGCCGGGAGAGGGCGAGCGCGAAGAGCAGATTGGTCGCCAGCAGCGGCTCGACCAGCGACACATCACCCCGGCCGAGCGCGATCGCGCCGAGGACCATTCCGGCCACCATCAGGGCGAGACCGCCCAGCCAGCTGGGCACCCGCAGCAGATCCAGCAGCAGTCGCGGAGAGAGGAAGTCACCGAGCGGGGCCCGCTGCGCGGCGCTCTGCTGCAGGACGAAACCGAAACCCACACAGCACGCGGCACTCACGGCGAGAACAAGAACCAGAACCGACACACTGCGTCCCTCGATCGTCCGGTCGGGTCACGGGTCGTGAGGCCCGACTCTAATGCCCCGGCCTCCAGGGCGCCCCCGGAGTGCGCGGAACGGTCCCTTGCGGACACCCCCGCCCGGCCGGCTCCGGTCCGGCCCCGACGCCATGCTCGGCCGCGCCACCCGGCGCCGCCATGGCCCACGCCACACCACCCCCGGTGCCCGCGACCGCGCCGACCGTGCCCCATGTGCCGCCCGACCGCTCAAATCCCGCCAAGCAGGCGTCAGTTGACGCGTGTCATCGGCCCGTCGGCCCTTGACGTGCGTCACCCGCTGACGGTTGGCTGTGCGTGATCGCACGGTGGCAGGTGCATGCAGTCCGCGGAGGAGCCCGACCAGCCCTCCGGCAGCGGACCGCCATCACGCACCAGGAACACGGAACACGAGGTAGCCCCGCGGTGCCCCCACCCCCGCCTCCCCTGGGCCGCGCCCGCAGACGCGCCGCCCACGCCTTCGACGCCGCCCTCGACGACGCCGAACTCGCCGCCACCCGCGCCGCGCTGGCGCAGGGCCGGTGGCAGTCCGCGCGCTCGCTGCTGGCCCGTACCGGTGACGAGCACGACCGCCGCGGCCACCGCGTCGTCGTCCTGGCCGCCGAGTCCTACAGCGCCGCCTGGGCCAAGGACTGGCTCCTCGCCGAACCCGACTCCGTCGACGCCGCCGTGCTGCTCGCCGCCGCCCGCGTCCAGCGCGCCCTGCGCGGCAAGGACAAACCACCCGCCGCCCGCGAGGCCTGCCATGCCGCCGCCGCGCTCGCCCCGGCCGACCCCACCCCCTGGCTGGCCCTGCTCCTGCTCGAACGCACCCACGGGGACGACACCGCGGTCGTCCGCACGTTCGAGCACGTGCGCGCCCGCCACTCCGACCACCACCACGCCCACCATCTGATGGTCGCCCGGCTGGCCGAGCGCCGCGCCGACGTCGGCCCCGACCCGCTGCACGAGGTCTACGACTTCGCCGCCTGGGCCGCCGAACAGGCACCCGCCGACTCCCCGCTCGCGATGCTCCCGGTCATCGCGCACGCCGAGCGCTACCGCGTGCTCGCCACCGCCGGCCGCGTCTCCGCAGACCCGCAGGGTTCGGGTCACTGGACCGACCGCCGCGCCCGGCAGGTGATGAAGGCCGCCTTCGACTGGTGGCTGGAGTGGGAGCACGAGGGCCACCCCCGGCGCCTGGTCGACCTCAACCACCTCGCCCACGCCAAGGTCTGCGAGGGCCGCGGCGCCGAGGCCGCCGCCCTCTTCCACCGCATCGGCGAGCACCCCACCCCCGCGCCCTGGTCCTACCCCGACCGCGACCCCTACGCCGCCTTCCGTGCAGCCCGCGACCGCGCCCTCGGAACCGGCTGACGTCCCCAAGGCCCCCGCCCGCGAGGCCCCCGCCCCCGAAAGGACCCCGCATGACGACCGGCAGTCCCCGCACCAGCAGACCCTCCGCCGACGGCATCAGCACCTACCTCGGCCCCGACCGGGCCCTGCGCGCCGACCGCCTCGGCACCTCCGGTCTGCTGCTCTCCGTACTCGCCGCGACCGCGCCGCTCATGGTCGTCGCCGGTGTCATGCCGACGACGTACGCGGTGATGGGCATCGTCGGCCAGCCGCTGCTGTTCGTCGCGCTCGGCGCGGTCCTGGTCCTGTTCAGCGTCGGCTACGCCGAGATGAGCCGGCACGTCCACAACGCGGGCGCCTTCTACGCCTACATCGCCCGCGGCCTCGGCGGCACCGCCGGCGCCGGCGCCGCCCTGCTCGCCCTCGTCGCCTACAGCGCCCTCCAGGTCGGCATCTACGGCATCTTCGGCTTCGAGGTCTCCGGGCTGCTCGCCACCTACGCCGACCTCACCGTCGCCTGGTGGATCCCGGCGCTGCTGGCGGTCGCCGCCGTCGGCGCGCTGGGCTGGCTGAAGATCGACGTCAACGCGCGCGTGCTCGGCGTTCTCCTCGTCATCGAGGTCGCCCTCGTCGTGATCTTCGACATCGCGGCGATCTCCGACCCGGGCAAGGAGGGCCTCTCCCTGCACGCCTTCGACCCCGGCACCCTCACCGGCGCCGGTGTCTCCACCGCCCTGTGCTTCTGCATCGCCGCCTTCACCGGCTTCGAGCAGGCCCCCGTCTACGCCGAGGAGACCAGCCGTCCGCACCTGCTGGTGCCGCGGGTGATGTTCCTCGCCGTCGGCTCCGTCGCCGTGTTCTTCGCGATCAGCTCCTGGGCGCTCACCGTCGCCACCGGCCCCTCCGCGATCGTCGGCACCGCGCAGAAGGAGAGCGCCGGCCTGCTGTTCACCCTCACCGAGTCCCGGCTCGGCGCCACCTTCACCGACGTTCTGCACGTGCTGTTCGTGACCGGCATGTTCGCCGCCACCCTCAGCTTCCACAACGTCGTCGCCCGCTACGCCTTCGCCATGGGCCGTGAGGGCCTGCTGCCGCGCGCCTTCGGCCGCACGACCGGCGCGAGCGGCGCACCCGGCACCGGCTCGCTGCTGCAGACCGCCGTGTCCGCGGCCGTCGTGATCGTCTTCGCCGTCACCGACGGCAAGCCCTCGGGCGACCCCACCGCGCCCGTCCTGCACCTGTTCACCTGGTGCGGCAACCTCGGCGCGCTCGGCGTGATCCTGCTGATGGCCGCGGCCTCCCTGTCCGTCATCGTCTTCTTCGTACGCCGCGGCGCCGCCCGCGCCCAGGCCTGGCGGCTGCTCACCTCCGCGCTGGCCGGGCTCGCCCTGCTGGTGCTCGCCGGCTACACCGTCAAGGACTTCGACGTCCTGGTCGGCGCCGGCCCCGGCTCCGCCCTCAGCTGGGCGCTGCCCGCCGTCATCGGCCTCGCCCTGGTCGCCGGCCTGGCGCAGGGCATGCTGCTGCGCTCCCGCAACCCTGCGGCGCACGCCCGCATCGGCCTCGGCAACGAGGCGTTCCAGCTGGACAAGGCGGCCGCCACAGCCGTACCCGACGAGCTGTGATTTGAGCTGTGATTACGGAAAGCTGACGCGCACCCGTGAACCCTTCCTCCTGGGGTTCGCGGGTGCTCGAATGAAGGGGTGAACCCCGAACCACCACCCTCGCCCGGACCACCACCCGACCAGGAGGGCCGCCCGATCGGCCGCCGCGTCCTGCTCGGCACCCTGGGCCTGGGCGCGCTCGGCGTGCTCGCCGCGCCGACGCTGCAACCCGGCCTGGAGTCACTCTTCAGCAGCGACCCGACCGGCCTGACCGGTCTGCTGCCCAACGGCGGCGGCTTCCGGTACTACTCCGTCGCCTCCTCGGTCCCGCACCGTGGCGCACGGGACTACCGCCTCACCGTCGACGGCCTGGTCGACCACCCCCGCGGCTACACCCTCGCCGAGCTGCGGGCCCTGCCGCAGACCCGGCTCGTCAAGGACGTCCAGTGCGTCACCGGTTGGCGCGTCCCCGGCACCGCCTTCCAGGGCGTACGCCTGTCCCGGCTGCTGGACGCGGCAGGAGTGCGGGCGGGCGCCCGCGCGATCCGCTTGACCTGCTTCGACGGCACCTACAGCGAGTCCCTCACCCTCGACCAGGCCCGCCGCCCCGACGTCCTGGTGGCGCTGCGCATGCAGGACAAGGACCTGGGCCACGCCCACGGCGGCCCGGTCCGCCTCTACGTGGCCCCCATGTACTTCTACAAGTCCGCCAAGTGGCTCTCCGGCATCACCGTCACCGACGAGGTCCAGCCGGGCTACTGGGAGGAGCGCGGCTACGACGTCGACGCCTGGGTGGGCCGCTCGAACGGACGTGACGATGAGCCTACGAGCTGACGCCCCGGCGGCCCCCGCCACGGGGCAGGTGCGGCGCTTCGGCCCGGCCGAACGCTGGATCCACCGCACCACGGCCGTGCTGATGGGCGTCTGCGTGGTGACCGCGGCCTGCCTGTACGTCCCGCAGCTCGCCGAACTCGTCGGGCGCCGCGAGCTGGTGGTCCGGGTCCACGAGTGCGCCGGGCTCGCGCTGCCGGTGCCCGTACTGCTGGGCCTCGCCTCCCGGACCTTCCGCGCCGACCTCGGCCGGCTCAACCGCTTCGGCCCGCACGACCGCCGCTGGCTGCGCGCCGCCCTCCGCCGCGACAAGCGGCCTTCCTCGCGTCCGGCGGGCAAGTTCAACGCCGGGCAGAAGGTCTACGCCGCCTGGATCGCCGGAGCCACGCTGGTGATGCTCGGCACGGGGCTGCTGATGTGGTTCACCCATCTCACCCCGCTGAAGTGGCGTACCAGCGCGACCTTCGTCCACGACTGGCTGGCTCTGACGATCGGTGTCGTGCTGGCCGGCCACATCGGCATGGCCCTGGGCGATCCGGAGGCCCGCCGCGGACTGCGCACCGGCCTGGTCAGCAGGGGGTGGGCGGAACGCGAACACCCGCTGTGGCGGCCGTAGGCCACAGCGGGTGCACGGTCATCGCTGTCTTCCCTATATGACCAGGGAGAGCAGCAGCACCAGGCCGCCCCCGACCACCGAGATGATCGTCTCCATGATCGACCAGGTCTTGACGGTCTGGCCGACGCTCAGTCCGAAGTACTCCTTCACCAGCCAGAAGCCGGCGTCGTTGACATGGCTGAAGAACAGGGAGCCGGAACCGATGGCGAGGACGAGCAGGGCCGCGTGCGTGGTCGACATGTCGGCCGCGAGCGGCGCGACCAGACCGGCCGCCGAGACGGTGGCGACGGTCGCGGAGCCGGTCGCCAGCCGGATCGCCACCGCGATCAGCCAGGCCAGCAGCAGCGCCGGGATGTTCCAGTCCTTGGAGATGTCCAGGATCATCTGGCCCACGCCGGTGTCGATCAGCGTCTGCTTGAAGCCACCGCCCGCGCCGACGATCAGCAGGATGCCGGCGATGGGCGCGAGCCCCTTCTCGACCAGCGGTGAGACGCGGTCCTTGCCGAACCCGGCGGGCCGCAGCAGCGTGAAGATGCCGACGAGGACGGCGGCGAGCAGGGCGATCAGCGGCGAGCCGACGACGTCGAAGATCCGCTGCACGGTCTTGTCGGGGTCGTCGACCGTGATGTCGACCAGCGCCTTGGAGAGCATCAGAACGACCGGGAGCAGGATCGTGGCCAGCGTCGGGCCGAAGCCCGGCCGGGTCTCCAACTCCTGCGAGGCGCGCTGCGGGATCATCCGGTCGGGCGCCTGGACATCCACCCAGCGGGCCGCGACCTTGGAGAACAGCGGACCGGCGATGATCACCGTCGGGATGGCGATCAGCACGCCGAGCGCCAGGGTGACGCCGAGGTTGGCCTTCACCGCGTCGATCGCGACCAGCGGACCGGGGTGCGGCGGGACCAGGCCGTGCATCACCGACAGGCCGGCCAGGGCCGGGATGCCGATCCGCATCAGGGAGTAGTTGCCGCGCCTGGCGACCATCAGTACGACCGGGATCAGCAGCACGACGCCGACCTCGAAGAACAGGGGCAGGCCGATCACCGAGGCGATCAGCACCATCGCCCACGGCATCGCGCGCCCGCCGGCCTTGGCCAGGATGGTGTCCACGATCTGATCGGCGCCGCCGGAGTCGGCGAGCATCTTGCCGAGGATCGCGCCGAGGGCGATCAGGACGCCCACACCGGCCACCGTGGTGCCGAGCCCGGTGGTGAAGCTGGTGATGGCCTTGTCGAGGGGCGCCCCGGCGACCGCGCCGAGGACGAGCGTGCCGAGCGTCAGGGACAGGAACGCGTGGAGCTTGAACTTGGTGATCAGCAGGACGATGACGGCGATTCCCGCCAGCACGGCGATGCCCAGTTGGGCGTGGCCGGCCGAGGTGATCGGCTCGACTTTGTCCGCTGCCAGCATCTCGACGCTGAGTCTGGTCACGGGGGTTTCCTTGCGGTTACGGGGATGGGGGAGGGAACGGGGTCCCGTCCCGGCCCTCGGGGGAGGGCAGGGGGCGGGACCCCGGGGGAGGGGGGTTACCGGGTCGTCGGCTCGGGCAGCGTGGCCAGAGCGGACACGGCCCGCTCGGTGATCTGCTCCGGGCTGCCCTCGACGTCGACCTCGACGCCCGCCTCGTCCGCCCCGAGCGGCTGCAGCGTGGCGAACTGGGAGTCGAGCAGTGCCGTGGGCATGAAGTGACCCTGGCGGTGTGACATCCGGTCGGCGATGAGGGCGCGGTCACCACTCAGGTGGACGAACACCAGCCCGGGCGCGGCGGCCCGCAGCCGGTCGCGGTACGACCGCTTCAGCGCCGAGCAGCTGACCACCCCGCCGAGCCCCGCCCGGCCGTCCGCCCAGTCGCCGATGGCGTCCAGCCACGGCCACCGGTCCTCGTCGGTGAGCGGAACTCCGGCCGACATCTTGGTGATGTTGGCCGCGGGGTGGAAGTCGTCGCCTTCGGCGTACGGGACGCCGAGCCGGGCGGCCAGCAGAGGACCGATGGTCGTCTTGCCGGTGCCTGCCACGCCCATGACCACGACGACGTGGGGGGTGTTCATCGCTGCCTCGCTGTCTTCGTCGACACGTTGATGCCGGGCTACTGAAACCCATTAGGTACGACGAATTCAAGAGTGTGTGACAAATAAGTCTGACTTTTTAGTCCCGTGATCCGGCCCGTACTCTGTGTGCATGACCACTCCGGGCCGGGGGCTGCACGGCCATGTACTGGACACCCTCGGCCCCGCCATCACCGCGGGCGAGTACCCGCCGGGCAGCGTGCTGCGCACCGACGAGCTCGCGCAGCGCTTCGAGGTGTCACGCTCCGTGATGCGCGAGGCGGTACGGGTCCTGGAGTCGATGCACCTGGTGGAGTCACGCCGTCGGGTGGGCGTCACCGTGCGCCCGAAGCCCGAGTGGAACGTCTACGACCCGCAGGTCATCCGCTGGCGGCTGGCCGGCGCGGACCGGCCGCACCAGCTGCGCTCACTGACCGTGCTGCGCTCGGCCGTCGAACCGGTCGCGGCCGGCCTCGCCGCCCGCAACGCCACCGCCGAACAGTGCGCCGAACTCACCGAGTGCGCCCTCGGCATGGTCGCCAACTCCCGCGGCCACCAGCT
Organism: Streptomyces sp. NPDC049915; assembly: GCF_040656475.1. Taxonomy (NCBI): domain Bacteria; kingdom Bacillati; phylum Actinomycetota; class Actinomycetes; order Kitasatosporales; family Streptomycetaceae; genus Streptomyces; species Streptomyces sp. NPDC049915. The sequence continues at coordinate 21,983 of NZ_JBFAMH010000017.1, read as the reverse complement.
GGAGGGCTACCTCCTGCACGACGTGGCCTTCCACCGGGTGATCCTCAACGCCTCGGGCAACGAGATGTTCGCCCGCCTCGGCGACGTCGTCGCGGAGGTCCTCACGGGCCGTACGGAGCACGAGGTCATGTTCGAGGACCCGGACCCGGCCGCCGTCACGCTCCACGTCCGGGTCGCGGAGGCGGTCCGCGCCCGCGACGCCGAGCGCGCGGAACAGCTGACCCGGGAGATCACGGTGGGTGCGCTGCAGGAACTGGACATCCTGGCGCCCTGAGGGGGAGCGCAGGTTCTCAGGAGGGCCGTCCCGAGGGGGCTAGGCGTCGGGGAAGTCCCCGTCGACGTACACCCACGCCCCGCCGACCCGCTCGAAGCGGCTGTGCTCCTGCAGCGCACCGCCCCGATAGGAGGCGCGGAACGTCACGGTCCCGGTGGAGTGGAACGCCGAGCCGTCGCTCGTGCCGATGATCTCCAGGCCCGTCCAGCGCATCCGGGGATCCGGATCCAGCCGCGCGGGCCGGGTCCGCGGGTGCCACGTGCGCAGCAGGTAGTCCGTGTCGCCCTTCACGAAGGCGCTGTAGCGCGAGCGCATCAGCGCCTCCGCCGTCGGCGCGGCCGCCTCGCCGCGGTGGTAGCGGCCGCAGCACGCGGGGTACGGCTCCGGCAGGCCGCAGGGGCAGGCACGCGTCGTCATGTCCGCCATTGTGCCCGGTCGCCGAGGGGGCGGGAAAACGCCGAAGGCCCCCGCTGAGCAGGGGCCTTCTCGCTGTGTCCGAGGGGGGACTTGAACCCCCACGCCCGATAAAGGGCACTAGCACCTCAAGCTAGCGCGTCTGCCATTCCGCCACCCGGACAAGGTGTCTGTCGTGCGGGGTTTCCCTCGCGGCGACGACGTAAACATTACCAGGCTTTCCGGGGTGGCCGATCACCCCCCGGTGCGGCCGTCGTCACGTGAACGGCGTGTGACGGGCCGGGACCGGTCTTGGGCCGGGGAGGGGAGCGGGGGGAGGATGAGGGGGACCCACCGGCGGGGACACTCGCAGGGACACCAGGGACACCGCTTGACACCGGGAGGAAGCAGCGTGAGCGAGACGGACACGGCCAGGGGCGTCACCGGCGAGGACGAGGTCGTGGACCTCTGCCGCGAGCTGATCCGGTTCGACACCAGCAACTACGGCGACCACTCCGGCCCCGGTGAACGCAAGGCGGCCGAGTACGTGGCCGAGAAGCTCGCCGAGGTCGGCCTGGAGCCGAAGATCTTCGAGTCCCATCCCGGCCGCGCGTCCACGGTCGCCCGTATCGAGGGCGAGGACCCGTCCCGGCCCGCGCTGCTGATCCACGGCCACCTCGACGTCGTCCCGGCCAACGCCGCCGACTGGACGCACGACCCGTTCTCCGGCGAGGTCGCCGACGGCTGCGTCTGGGGCCGCGGCGCCGTCGACATGAAGGACATGGACGCCATGACGCTCGCCGTCGTGCGCGACCGGCTGCGCTCCGGGCGCCGGCCCCCGCGCGACATCGTGGTGGCCTTCCTCGCCGACGAGGAGGCGGGCGGCACTTACGGCGCCCGTCACCTCGTCGACCACCATCCGGACCTCTTCGAGGGCGTCACCGAGGCGATCAGCGAGGTCGGCGGCTTCTCCTTCACCGTCAGCGAGCAGCGGCGGCTGTATCTGATCCAGACGGCCGAGAAGGGCATGCACTGGATGAAGCTCACCGTGGCCGGCACCGCCGGGCACGGTTCGATGATCCACCGGGACAACGCGATCACCGAGCTGAGCGAGGCCGTCGCCCGGGTCGGCCGGCACAAGTTCCCGGTGCGGGTGACCAAGACCACCCGGGCTTTCCTCGACGAGCTGGGCGACGCCTTGGGCACCGAGCTGGACCCGGAGGACATGGAGTCCACCCTCGTCCGCCTCGGCGGCATCGCCAAGCTGATCGGCGCGACCCTCAGCAACACCGCCAACCCCACCCAGCTGAACGCCGGTTACAAGGTCAACGTCATCCCCGGCGAGGCCACCGCGCACATCGACGGCCGCTTCCTGCCCGGTCACGAGGAGGAGTTCCTCGCCGACCTCGACCGGCTCCTCGGCCCGAACGTCCGCCGCGAGGACGTGCACGCGGACAAGGCCGTCGAAACCTCCTTCGACGGCGCGCTGGTGGAGGCCATGCAGTCCGCGCTGGTCGCCGAGGACCCGGCCGCCAAGGCGATCCCGTACATGCTCTCCGGCGGCACCGACGCCAAGTCCTTCGACGACCTCGGCATCCGGGGCTTCGGCTTCGCGCCGCTGAAGCTGCCGCCGGAGCTGGACTTCGCCGGGATGTTCCACGGCGTCGACGAGCGCGTGCCGGTGGACGGGCTCAAGTTCGGTGTGCGGGTGCTCGACCGCTTCATCGACGCGTCCTGAATAGGCGTCGATTGGGGCCTGGAATTCGGGCGTGCGTGCGGCAAGCACTGAGAAGAGTGAATGCGACCATATGCTCGTAGCCCCATTACTCCTTCCTCGTTACAGGTGATGCGATCCGCAAGGCTGGGATCGCTTTTGCCAACGAGGAGGAATAATGATCAAGAAGGTCGTCGCTGCTGCGGCTGCCACCGGTGGGCTGGTTCTCGCGGGCGCGGGCCTGGCCGTCGCCGAGTCCGGTGCCCAGGGTGCCGCCGTGCAGTCCCCGGGCGCCGTGTCCGGCAACGTCATCCAGGCGCCGGTGCACGTCCCGGTGAACGTGTGCGGCAACACTGTCAGCGTGGTCGGGCTTCTGAACCCCGCCTTCGGCAACCCCTGCGTCAACACCTGACCTCCCCTTTCGGGGGTTGGTCCTTCGCGGGTCGGTCCTCTGAGGGACGTCCGCACCGTCGGCCGCAAAGCGCGCGCCATGCGCTCCGGGTCGTTCGGTCTCTTGCGCATTTCAATGATGCGACTTGATCTGCGAGTTGATGTACGAGACATCGCGGAAGGCAGGAATTCAGCAATGCGACAGGTCACCCGCAAAGGCCTCATGACGGTGGCGGCCGCGACCGGCGTGCTCGCCGCCGCCGGCGGTTACGCCCACGCCGACTCGGGCGCGAGCGGCTTCGCCTCCAACTCGCCGGGCGTGCTGTCCGGCAACTTGGTCCAGGCGCCGGTGCACATCCCGGTGAACGTGTGCGGCAACACGGTCAACGTCGTCGGGGTGCTCAACCCGGCGATGGGCAACTCCTGCGCCAACCAGGGCGCCCAAGGCGGCTCCGGCGGCGACGACGGTTCCGGTGGCTCAGGGGGCGCGCAGGCAGGCGGAGACACCGGAGACTCGCCCGGTGTCGGCTCCGGCAACCACGTCGAGGCCCCGGTCGACGTACCGGTGAACGTCTGCGGCAACAGCGTCGACGTCATCGGCGTCGGTAACCAGGCGATGGACAACAACTGCGCCAACGGCGGCGGGAGTGGTCCCACCACGCCTCCGGGCGGCGGGGACACCCCGCCGGGCACCCCTGGAACTCCTGGCACCCCTGGAACTCCCGGCACCCCTGGCACCCCTGGAACTCCAGGCACCCCTGGAACTCCTGGCACCCCGGGCAACCCCGGTACGCCGGCCACCCCGACCACTCCGGGGCAGGAGACGCCCGGCGTTCCCGGCCCCTCCAACCACCCCGGCACCCAGTCGGTCAGCCGTGCCGGGGGCTCGGCCGAGCTTGCCCACACCGGCAGCGACGTGCCCATGGGCGTCGTTCTGCCCGTGGGCGCGGGCGCGCTGCTCGTCGGTGCGGTGATGTACCGCAAGGCGCGCGCATCGATCTGAGCGGCTCGGTGCCACGGCGGCAACGAACGGGACGGGCCCCGCACCAGCGGGGCCCGTCCCGTCTGCCTCACGTCACCACGTGGCGCGCACCTGGCGGATGATCCGCCGCCGCAGCCGCACCCTGCGGCTGCCGTCGCGCAGCAGGCTCAGACGGTACAACTCCCAGTGTCCGTACTCGGCATGGTCGGTCAGCAGACGTGTCGTCTCCTTGCGGGAGACCCCGCGCGGTAGGTACACGTCGACAAATTCGTATTCCGGCATCGCATCTATTGTGCGGGCTGGGGCCCGGTACGGATAGCGTCTGCACTATGTCTGATGCTGCGCAGCCCACCGCTGCCGAGGTACGCGCCGCCGCCGAGGCGGTCAAGACCGCGCTCGACCGCCACCTGGCCGCGGTCGAACGCAGGTCCGGCGAGGACGACCCGGATGTCTACGAGGCCTTCAACCAGCTGGCCGCGGCCGCCGAGGCGTACGACGAGCTGCTCTACGACCGCTACGACGAGGTCACGCCCTTCGAGATCCCGGGAGCCGACGACTCGCTGCCGCCGTACACGGGCCCGGAGGAACCGAACGCGCTCAGCGTGCTGATCCGCCGCGACTACGCGGTCGCTCAGCCGCAGCGGCTGCGGGCGCAGGCCCAGCGCATCGAGGCGGCGGACGAGGAGAGCACGGGCGAGGGGATCTCCGGGACGGTGCACGGGGCGCTGGGCATCCTGTTCGGTGAGTTCGAACCGGACGAGATCGCTTCCCGGCACAAGGAGTTCGGCCTGGAGGAGGGCGACTCCACGCTGTGGGTGGTCGCCGCCGACGAGCCGGCCGATCCCGGCGAGTGGCTGGAGGCGCCGTTCGAGCAGATCGATCCGCAGCGGGCGGTCTGCCGCTTCGACGTCAGCGCCGTGTTCGACGACGACCTCGACGCGGACGAGGACGACGACCCGCACCCGGATCTCGCCGCGGACGAGGACGACGACCTGGAACCCCTGGACGCCGACCGCTGACAGCACCCCGCACACCCTGCGACCGGCCCGGGACGACATGTCCCGGGCCGTACGCGTGCCCGGCCGTACGCCCCCGCCCCGGGGCCGGGGGAGGGCCGGTGCCCGGTCAGCCCGCTGCCGGGACCTGCGTGCGCAGCAGCAGGGGCAGGCGGGTGGTGCGCGGCTTGGCCGGGACCTCGGCGACCGCTCTCGGGAGCGCCTGTTCCACCCCGTGCACCACGGACAGATGGCGCTCGCCGCGGCCGAACGCCGTGTAGACCCACGGCCGGCTCAGGGTCTGCGCCGCATCCCCCGGCAGCACCACGACCGCCGCCGGCCATCGGCTGCCCACCGCCTGGTGCGCGGTCAGTGCCCAGCCGTGCCGCACAGTCTGCTCCACCCGCTCACGCGGTACGACGACGGGGACGCCCGCGCACGTCAGATGCAGTCCGTCGGCGTCGGCCCCCGTCACCTGTCCCGGCACCGTGCGCCCCGGCGCGGGGGAGTAGGCGATCCGGTCGCCCGCGTCGAAGCCGCCGAACCGGCCGGGACCGGGGTTCAGACGCTCCTTGAGCGCGGCGTTGAGCGCCCGTGTGCCGACCGCGCCGCCGTGGCCCGGGGTGATCACGACCGTCTGCTCCGGGGGCACACCGAGCGCCCGCGGCACCGAGTCCGCGACCAGCTGCACGGTGCGGTGCACGGCCTCGCCCGCGTCCCGCACCGGCACGATCACGATCTCCTTGCCGGGCGCCTCGACCTGGTTCAGCTCGCCGACGCCGATCCCGGACACCAGCTCGCCGATCGGGCCGGGGTCGGGCGTGCGGGAGACGATGTGCGGGCACACCCGCGCGGCCAGCAGATCGGCGAAGACCCGCCCGGGCCCGGCCGACCACAGCACCGCCGGATCGCCGCTCAGCACCAGCCGCGCCCCGTCCGGCAGGGACTCCACCACCATCGCCGCGCTCTCCACGTCGAGTTGGGGAGCGTCCAGCACCACCAGCAGATCAAGATCGAGCGCACCGTCGGCGTCCCGGCCGGGGCCCTCGGCACCGGAGAGCAGCCCGGCGACGGTCACGACGCCCGCAGCGGCCTCGGCATCGTCGCCCGGGAGCAGCGCGGCGAAGCGGCGCCGGCCGTCCGGCGTGTGGCAGGCGGCGACGGCCCGCAGACCCAGGGTGCGGGCGGCGGAGACGAGTGCCGCCGGTTCCGCGCGCGCCGCCTCCCCGCCGGTGTGCAGCACCAGTCCGTGCCCGGCGACGGCGCGGATCAGTTCCGCCGCACTGCCGGACGCCGACGCGGCGGCCGGCGCCCAGTCGGCGCCGTCCTCCTCGGCCTGGGAGTTGGCCACGCGGGCGAGAGAGTCGGCGAGGCTCTCCTCCGCGAGCGCGTACCGCTCGAGGCCGATCAGGACGCGCACCGGGCGCTCGGGCTCCTCCTCGTCGCCCTCCTCCCCGGCGACGGCGGGCGGCTGCTCATCGAGGGCGTCCTGGAAGGCCAGCGCCTCACCCTCGGCGAGCGCGTCCTGCACGGTGGCGTCCGGATCGGGCACCCCGCGCCGCTCCAGCGCGGTGGTCAGCGCGGCCGGCTCCAGCGCGGTGTGTCCGGCGACGGCCGCCTGTTCCAGCAGCCAGCCGGTCAGCGCACGGCCCCGCCGCTCGTCGTCCGGGCCGCAGTCCGCCCCGAGCAGGGCCCGCGCGAAGCCGTCGGCCTGCTCGGGGCGCACCCCGGCGACCCGCAGCAGCTGCCAGGGGTCCTCGCGCAGCACCTCGGCCGTGCCCGCGCCCAGCACCGCGGCGGCCTGCGGGGCCAGCGCCTCGGGCGCGCCGCCCTCGGCCAGCACGCGTCCCACGGCGGCGACGGTCTCAGCGGAAGCAGACGCGGGAGCCGCCGGCGTGGGCTGAGCCGGAGCCGGCTCCGGCCGCCGTACCGGTTCCGGGGCCGGGCGGCGGGGGGCGGCCGGTTCGCCGAACGCGGTCCGCGCGGGCTTCTGGCCGCTCTCCACGGCCCGCACGGCGGCGAGCAGGTCGGCCGCCGTGCCGCTGAGCTTCGTACCGCTCTCGATCCGCCCCTGCTTCTCGGCCTTGCGCCGCTCGATCCGCTCCCTCTCGATCCGCTGAGCCAGCAGCTCGGCCTCCGTCTCGGACAGCTCACCGGCGCCCTTGCCGGCGGCCCCGCCGGCTTCCTCGCCGCCGGCCTCTTCACCGCCGCTCTCCGCACCGCCCTCGCCCTGAGCGCCCTCGGCAGCGTCCCCCGCGCCCTCGGTCCCGGTGTCCGGGGCCGGCTCCTCCTGCGGAGTGCCGGGCTCCGCCCCGGTGTCCGGCGTCCCCGGCCCGGCGTCCTCCGTGGTCTCCGGCTCCGTGCTCACAGCGTGCTCCAGTCGTGATCGGGATAGCGGTGCTCGGGCGCCGACACATCGTCGAGCGCCCGGCAGATCTCGTCAGGAAGACTAAGCGCCTCCACTGACAATGCGGCCGTGAGCTGCTGCGCCGTGCGCGCGCCGACGATCGGCGCGGTCACGCCGGGCCGGTCGCGGACCCATGCGAGGGCGACTTGGAGCGGGGTCACGGCGAGCCCGTCCGCGGCCGTCGCCACCGCGTCCACGATCCGGCTCGCGGTGTCGTCGAGGTACGGCGCGACGAAGGGCGCCAGATGCTCCAAGGCACCGCGGGAGCCCGGCGGCAGGGCGTCGCCCCGGTACTTGCCGGTGAGCACCCCGCGGCCCAGCGGCGAGGACGGCAGCAGCCCGATTCCCAGGTCCAGCGCGGCCGGCAGCACTTCCCGCTCCACCCCGCGCTGCAGCAGCGAGTACTCCATCTGCGTCCCGGCCAGCCGGGTCCGCGTCCCCGGCGCCGCCAGCTGCCAGGTGCCCGCCTTGGCGAGCTGCCAGCCGCAGAAGTTGCACACCCCGGCATAGCGCGCCCGGCCGCTGCTCACCGCGATGTCGAGGGCCTGAAGGGTCTCCTCCAGCGGCGTGTACGGGTCATAGGCGTGCAGGTGCCACAGGTCGACGTAGTCCGTGCCGAGCCGGTCCAGTGAGGCGTCCAGCGCGGCCAGCAGATGACCGCGCGAGCCGTCGAACCGGCGGTCCGGGTCGGGCACGCCCCCCGCCTTGGTCGAGATGACCAGCTCCCGGCGCGGAACCAGCCCCTCTATGAGCCGCCCGAGCAGATACTCGGCCTCCCCGTCGCCGTACACGTCCGCGGTGTCGACGAGGGTGCCGCCCGCCTCCCAGAACGTCTTCAGCAGGTCCACGGCGTCGTGCTCGTTGGTGTCCCGGCCCCAGGTCAGGGTGCCGAGCCCGATGCGGGACACACGCAGGCCGGTGCGGCCGAGATGCCTCTGCTCCATGAACGCCGAGATTACTGGCCAGGGATGCGCCGTGGGTTGCCTGTGGACAACGAGAATCCGGGCTTTCCACAGGGGTTGCGCGGCGCGCGGGGGCGACGCTCACCACACCACCCTGCCCCGGCGGCGGGCCCCGCGCTAAGGTCGGCGCACACGGGACATTACTGATCGGTAAGGGAGCGGGTATGCAGCTCGGGATCAACCTCGGCTACTGGGGCGCCGGGATGGACGCGGACAACCTCGCCGTCGCCCAGGAGGCCGATCGGCTCGGCTACGCGGTGTGCTGGGCCGCCGAGGCCTACGGCTCGGACGCGGCCACCGTGCTCAGCTGGGTCGCCGCCCAGACCGAGCGCATCGACGTCGGCTCGGCCATCTTCCAGATCCCGGCGCGTCAGCCGGCGATGACCGCCATGACCGCCGCGACCCTGGACTCCCTGTCCGGCGGCCGCTTCCGGCTCGGCCTCGGCGTCTCCGGCCCGCAGGTCTCCGAGGGCTGGTACGGCGTCAAGTTCGACAAGCCGCTGTCCCGCACCCGCGAGTACGTCGAGATCGTGCGCCGGGCGATGAGCCGTGAGCGCCTGTCGTTCGAGGGTGAGCACTGGACGCTGCCGCTGCCCGGCGGCCCGGGCAAGCCGATCAAGCTGACCGTGCACCCGGAGCGCGAGCACATCCCGCTGTACATCGCCGCGATCGGCCCGAAGAACCTGGAGCAGACCGGCGAGATCGCCGACGGCGCCCTGTTGATCTTCCCCTCCGCCGACCACCTGGAGGAGACCGGCATCCGGTATCTGCGCGCCGGACGCGAGAAGGCCGGCAAGACCATGGACGGCTTCGATGTCGCGCCCACCCTCCCGCTGCACCTGGGCGACGACAAGGACGTGACCCTGCTCGCCGACGCCTTCCGGCCCTACACCGCGCTGTACGTGGGCGGCATGGGCAGCGCCAAGCAGAACTTCTACAACCAGCTCGCCCGGCGCATGGGCTACGAGCAGGCCGCCGCCGAGGTCCAGGAGAAGTACCTCTCCGGCGACAAGCAGGGCGCCGCGGCCGCCGTACCGCACGACCTGATCGACGCCACCACGCTGCTCGGTTCCGTGGACCGGATCGCCGACCGGATGAAGGCGTACGCGGCGGCCGGCGTCACCACGCTGAACCTCAATCCCGCCGGCTTCACCCTCGACGAGCGCGTCGCCGCGCTGCGCGCCGGCATCGAGGCCCTGGAGCGCGCTGGCCTGGCGTAGGCCCTGTCGTAGGCCTTGTCATTCGGATCAGCCAGGCGTCGCGGGGGTGAGGAAGTCTTTACGGCCGTGGTGGGGGCTCGGGGGTCTTCCCCGCCACGGCCGTCACCGGGAACAACGCGTCCGGCGCCACCGGGTTACGGCCTTTTCGGTGAGCCGGGCGGTCCCCCGTCCGGCTCAGCGGTCCGACACCCGTGTTGCAGCACCTCTCCCACCGCACTTGACTCGTTCTTTGCGGAGTCCTGCAGAGAGGTGCCTCAGATGCTTTCGGCGAAGAGTCTGTTCCAGGAGATCCTCGACAACGACGAGTCCTTCGCGCTGTTCTGCTCCATCGCGGCGGGCGGGGAGTCGCAGGGGGGCTGGGAGAACGGCCGGATCGCCGCCCTCGTGCCTCCGGGCGAACGCGCCATGGCCCCCAAGATCGCCCGGCACGGAGCCGACGAGGACAAACACGGCCGCATCTTCAACGCCCTCATGAAGAAGCGCGGCCTGCACCCCGTCCCGGTGCCGCCCGAGACCGACTACACGATGCTGCTGGAGAAGCACGGCATCGGCCTGTCGCACGACAGGCTCAGGGCCGACCGGACGCTCACCGCGGAGGACATCGTCGTCTACCTCGCGCACAGCAGGGTCACCGAACAGCGCGCCGCGGAGCAGATGGCCATGCTGCGCACGTACTTCGCCGACGCCCCGGACGTCGGCAGGGCCGTCCGGATGATCTCCGCCGACGAGGACAACCACCTGGCGTACACGCACGAGGAGCTGCTGCGCCTCGCGGCCGCCGGGCACGGCCGGCTCATCCAGCGCTCCCTGCGCGCGTGCGCCCTCGCGGAGATCCGCATCTACCGCGACGTCAGCATCGCCGTCATGGCGCACATGGGCCGCATCCTCGGCTGGTCCCGGGCGAGGTCGGCGCTGCTCGCGGCCGGCATCCACGCGGTGTACGCCTGGGAGCGGTTCGCGGGCTGGCACCGGATGGTGTCGCTGCGCATGCCCGAGCGCCGCGACGCGCTCGGCGGTGCCCCCGCCCCGGCCCCCGGGTTCGCCTGACCGCCCCCGCGCACCCGCTCACCGCGCGCGTCACATCCAGCCCCGCCGCTTGAACAGCCGGTACAGCAGCACCACCAGGCCGACCATCACGATGATCACCGCCGGGTACGACCACACCCAGTGCAGCTCGGGCATGTGGTCGAAGTTCATGCCGTAGATCCCCGCGATCATCGTGGGCACCGCGGCCATGGCCGCCCACGCGGAGATCTTCCGCATGTCGTCGTTCTGCCGGACGCTCATCTGCGCCAGATGCGCCGACAATATGTCCGACACCAGCCGGTCCAGCCCCTCCACGGACTCGTTCACCCGGGTGAGATGGTCGCTGACGTCACGGAAGAAGGGCCGCGCCTTGTCGTCCACGAACGGCACGTTCACGCCGTACTCGCCCGCGCCCGCCATCCGGCTCAGCGGCTTCGCCAGCGGTCCGGTCGCCCGCCGGAACTCCAGCACCTGCCGCTTGAAGGTGTAGATCCGCGACGCCGTGTGCCGGGTGCCGCCGCTGGACGGCGAGAACACCTCCGTCTCGAGCTCCTCCAGGTCGGTCTGCAGCTCCGTCGCCACGTCCAGATAGTGGTCCACGACGGCGTCGGCGATCGCGTACACCACCGAGGTCGGCCCCTTGCCGAGCAGTTCCGGCTCGTGTTCCAGCCGCTGCCGCACCGCCCCCAGCGGCGAACCCTCACCGTGCCGCACGGTGACCACGAATCCGTCGCCGAGGAAGACCATGACCTCACCGGCCGAGACGGTGTCGCTCTCCGGCTCGTACACGACCGGCTTGAGCACCAGGAACAGCGAGTCGTCGTACACCTCCAGTTTGGGCCGCTGGTGCGCCTTCAGGGCATCCTCCACCGCCAGCGGATGCAGCCCGAACTCCTGGGTGACCCGGTCGAACTCCGGCTCGGAGGGCTCGTACAGACCCACCCACACGAACCCGCCCGCGGCCCGTGCCTCCTCCAGGGCGTCGGAGAAGTCCCCGGGCCCCTCGGTCCGCCTGCCGTCGCTGTAGATGGCGCAATCGACGATCACGGAGCGCATTCTCCTTCCTGCGGGCCGCCGACGCGGCCCTGCGTACGCCTACCCTGGGGCGCATGCCCACGTTGATCCTCGTAAGGCACGGACGCTCCACCGCCAACAGCGAGGGCCTCCTCGCCGGCTGGACCCCCGGCGTCGCCCTCGACGAGCGCGGCGCCGCGCAGGCCGCGGCGCTGCCGGCCCGGCTCGCCGCGCTGCCGCTCGCCGAGATCGTCACCAGCCCGCTGCAGCGCTGCCAGGAGACCGTCGCGCCGCTGCTGGCGGCCCGCCCCGGTCTGACGCCGCACACCGACGAACGCATCGGCGAGTGCCACTACGGCGACTGGTCGGGCCGCAAACTCGCCGAGCTGAGCGACGAGCCGCTGATGGAGGTCGTCCAGGCGCACCCCTCCGCGGCCGCCTTCCCCGGCGGGGAGTCCATGCGCGCCATGCAGACCCGTGCCGCCGAGGCGGTCCGCGAGTGGAACGCGCGCGTGGAGCGCGACCACGGCGCCGACGCGGTGTATCTGATGTGCTCCCACGGCGACATCATCAAGTCGCTCGTGGCCGACGCACTGGGCCTGCATCTCGACCTCTTCCAGCGGATCTCTGTCGAACCGTGTTCCATCACCGCCATCCGCTACACCCGGCTGCGACCGTTCCTGGTGCGCCTCGGCGACACCGGCGACTTCGCCTCCCTGGCCCCCCGCGAGCAGCCGCCGGGCGACGACGCAACGGTGGGGGGTGGTGCGGGCGCACCGTGATCGTCGGCCGCAGTAGGGTGAAGCGGTCGCAGTAGCGCCGCGATTGCCCACCACGATTCTTGGAGCTGGACGTGTCCCGTCAGGTGTTCCTCTACGACCAACCGGACCGCTTCGTGGCCGGTACGGTCGGACTGCCCGGGCGCCGTACCTTCTTTCTGCAGGCCAGCGCCGGTGCCCGGGTGACCAGCGTGGCCCTGGAGAAGACCCAGGTCGCCGCGCTCGCCGAGCGCATGGACGAGCTCCTCGACGAGGTGGTGCGCCGCAGCGGCGGCAACGCCGCCGTCCCGGCCGTCGCGCCCACCGAGATCAACGACAGCGCCCCCCTGGAGACTCCCATCGAGGAGGAGTTCCGGGTCGGCACCATGGCCCTCGCCTGGGACGGCGAGGAGCAGCGCATGATCGTCGAGGCGCAGGCCCTGGTCGAACTCGACGCCGAGTCCGACGAGGACCTCGCCGAGGCCGAGGAGCGACTCCTTCAGGACGAGGAGAACGGGCCCCCGATGCTGCGGGTCCGCCTCACCGGCGCCCAGGCCAGAGCCTTCGCCAAGCGCGCCCTCGACGTCGTCAACGCCGGCCGGCCTCCCTGCCCGCTGTGCAGCCTGCCGCTCGACCCGGAGGGACACGTATGTCCGCGCCAGAACGGATACCGCCGCGGAGCGTGACCGCGGCGCAGCTCCTCGCCGACGGGGAGCTGACCGTCCGCGGGCGCATCCGCGAGGCCTCCAACGCGGCCCTGTACTGCACGGTGGCCCTCGACGGCCGGGAGGCCGCCTGCATCTACAAGCCGATCGCCGGTGAGCGTCCCCTGTGGGACTTCCCCGACGGTGACCTCGCCCGCCGCGAGGTCGCCGCGTACGAGGTGTCCGAGGCGACCGGCTGGCACCTGATCCCGCCGACCGTGCTGCGCGACGGGCCGTACGGCGAGGGCATGTGCCAGCTCTGGATCGACGTCGAGCCCGAGGGCGCCGAGCTGCTCGCCCTCGTCGACGGCGAGGAGCCGGAACCGGGCTGGAAGGCGATCGGCTTCGCGGAGGTCGGCGAGGGCCGCACCGCCCTGCTCGTGCACGCCGACGACCCGCGGCTGCGGCGGCTCGCCGTCCTGGATGCCGTGATCAACAACGCCGACCGCAAGGGCGGCCATCTGCTGCCCGCCGCCGAGGGGCGGCTGTACGGCATCGACCACGGCGTCACGTTCCACGTCGAGAACAAGCTGCGCACCCTGCTGTGGGGGTGGGCGGGGGAGCCGCTGGCCGAGGAGGCCGTCGAGGCGCTGACCCGGCTGCGCGCGGAGCTGAAGGAGGGCGGGGCGCTCGCCGAGCGGCTCGCCGCCCTGGTCAGCCCCGCCGAGGCCGACGCCACACGCGCGCGTGTCGAGGCGCTGCTCGCCTCCGGAAGACATCCCGAACCGAGCGGGGAATGGCCGGCGATTCCCTGGCCACCCGTGTGACACACCGGACTGCACATCGGCGGGGAAGACACAAGAGCGCCTTCCCGGCCATACGGCCCGCTCCGGTTCGTATGTGAAACCCCGGTCCGGTTAGGCTCATGACATGCATGCCTGGCCCGCTTCCGAAGTCCCCGCCCTGCCCGGTCAGGGCCGCGACCTGAGGATCCACGACACCGCGACCGGCCAGCTGGTCACCCTCCAGCCCGGTCCCGTCGCCCGTATCTACGTCTGCGGCATCACCCCTTACGACGCCACCCACCTGGGGCACGCGGCGACCTACAACGCGTTCGACCTCGTACAGCGCGTGTGGCTCGACACCAAGCGGCAGGTTCACTACGTCCAGAACGTCACGGACGTCGACGACCCGCTGCTGGAGCGCGCGGAGCGGGACGGCGTCGACTGGGTCGCCCTCGCCGAGAAGGAGACGGCCCTCTTCCGTGAGGACATGACGGCCCTGCGGATGCTGCCGCCCCGGCAGTACGTAGGCGCCGTCGAGGCGATACCCGGCATCGTCCCGCTCGTGGAGCGGCTGCGCGACCTCGGCGCGGCCTACGAGCTGGAGGGTGACATCTACTTCTCCGTCGAGTCCGACCCGCACTTCGGCAAGGTCTCCCGCCTCGACGCCGCCGCCATGCGGCTGCTGTCCGCCGAGCGCGGTGGTGACCCGGACCGCCCGGGCAAGAAGAACCCGCTCGACCCGATGCTGTGGATGGCCGCCCGTGAGGGCGAGCCGAGCTGGGACGGCGCCACCCTCGGCCGGGGGCGCCCCGGCTGGCACATCGAGTGCGTCGCCATCGCCCTGGACCACCTCGGCATGGGCTTCGACGTCCAGGGCGGCGGCTCCGACCTCGCCTTCCCGCACCACGAGATGGGCGCCTCGCACGCCCAGGTGCTCACCGGCGAGTTCCCCATGGCCCAGGCGTACGTCCACGCCGGCATGGTCGCCCTGCACGGCGAGAAGATGTCGAAGTCCAAGGGCAACCTGGTCTTCGTCTCCCAGCTGCGCCGCGACGGCGTCGACCCCGCCGCCATCCGTCTGTCGCTGCTCGCCCACCACTACCGCGCCGACTGGGAGTGGACCGACCAGGTCCTCGCCGACGCCGTGGCCCGGCTCGGCCGGTGGCGCGCGGCCGTCTCCCGGCCCGACGGCCCGTCCGCCGACGCGCTCGTCGAGGAGATCCGCGACGCCCTCGCGCACGACCTCGACGCCCCGGCGGCCCTCGCCGCCGTGGACCGCTGGGTCGCGCTCCAGGAAGAGCGGGGCGGCACGGACCCCGGCGCACCGGGCGTCGTCTCACGCGCCGTGGACGCGCTGCTGGGCGTCGCTCTGTAAGGGCTTCCGGCAACGACGAAGGGCGGTGCGCCTGGCGCACCGCCCTTTTTCGTACTCCGCTCAGTCCTCCGCGTCGTCCTCGTCGTCCTTGGCACCGCCGGAGGCAGGTGGCTTGGGCGGACGGGCGCCGTCACGGCGCCGCAGATACCGCTCGAACTCGCGCGCGATCGCCTCGCCCGACGCCTCCGGCAGCTCCGCGGTGTCCCGGGCCTCCTCCAGCGTCTGGACGTACTCGGCGACCTCGCTGTCCTCGGCGGCCAGCTGGTCCACGCCCACCTGCCAGGCGCGCGCGTCCTCGGCCAGCTCGCCCAGCGGGATGCGCACGTCGATCAGGTCCTCCAGGCGGTTCAGCAGCGCCAGCGTGGCCTTCGGATTGGGCGGCTGCGACACGTAGTGCGGCACGGCCGCCCACAGCGACACCGCCGGCACGCCCGCGTGCGTGCACGCCTCCTGCAGGACACCCACGATGCCGGTGGGACCCTCGTACTTGGTCTCCTCCAGATCCATCCGGCGTGCCAGGTCCGCGTCGGACGTGGTCCCGCTGATCGGGACCGGACGGGTGTGCGGGGTGTCGCCGAGCAGGGCGCCCAGGATCACCACCAGCTCCACGCCCAACTCGTGCGCGAAGCCCAGCAGCTCGTTGCAGAACGAGCGCCAGCGCATGGACGGTTCGATGCCGCGGACCAGGACCAGGTCGCGCGGCTTGTCGCCGCCGACGCGCACCACGGACAACCTTGTCGTCGGCCACGTGATCTTCCGGACGCCGCCGTCCATGAACACCGTGGGGCGGTTCACCTGGAAGTCGTAGTAGTCCTCGGCGTCCAGCGCCGCGAACACCTCGCCCTTCCACTCCTTCTCCAGATGCGCGACCGCGGTGGAGGCGGCGTCGCCGGCATCGTTCCAGCCCTCGAACGCGGCCACCATGACCGGGTCGATCAGCTCGGGAACCCCCTCGAGCTCGATCACCCAGCGCCTCCTTCCGACGTGCCCTCGCTTGACCACCCAACCTTACGGCGTGCGGCGGGGGCGCCCGCAGCCCCCTTGCACGGGGGAGTGAACGGAACACTGCCCCGATCAACACCCCCGAACACCCTGCCCGCCGCCGGTCCCGCTCCTCACCGCCCGCCGGCCCGGCGCGCGCGGAAAGGGGCGGCTCCGTGCGGGGAGCCGCCCCTTACCTGGCGCAGGGCCGTCCGGCCGTCGAACCTTTGCCGGCCCTACTTCTTGTCGAGCAGGTCCTGGACCTTCCCCCGTACCTCGTCCGTGGCCAGACCGCGGATCGTCAGCGTCGTACGGCGGCGCAGCACGTCGTCCGCCGTCTCGGCCCACTCGTGGTCGCGGGCGTAGACGACCTGCGCCCAGATCTCCGGGGCGTCGGGGTGGACCCGCTCGCCCAGCTCGGGGTTCTCGTTGGCCAGGCGGGCGATGTCGAACGCCAGCGAACCGTAGTGCGTCGCCAGGTGCCGGGCGGTGTCCGCGGCCATGCGCGGGCCCGGCGCCGGGCGGTCGATCAGCAGGCGGTGCGCGATCGCGCGCGGGTTGGCGACACCGGGCAGCGGCAGCTTCTTCGGCAGCGAGGCGATCGGCTCGAAGTCGTCGCCCAGCGGGTGGCCCGGCAGCGCCTCCAGCTTCTTCATCACGGTACGGCCGATGTGACGGAAGGTGGTCCACTTGCCGCCCGCGACGGACAGCATGCCCCCCTTGCCCTCGGTCACGACCGTCTCGCGCTTGGCCTTGGCGGTGTCGCCGGGGCCGCCCGGCAGCACCCGCAGCCCCGCGAAGGCGTACGTGATCAGGTCCCGGTCGAGCTGCTGGTCGCAGATGGAGAACGCGGCCTCGTCGAGGATCTGGGCTATGTCCTTGTCGTTGACCGCGACGTCCGCCGGGTCGCCCTCGTACTCCTCGTCGGTGGTGCCGAGCAGCAGCATGTCCTCCCAGGGGAGGGCGAAGGTGATGCGGTACTTGTCGATCGGGGTGGCCAGCGCGGCCTTCCACGGCGAGGTGCGCTTGAGGACCAGGTGCGCGCCCTTGGACAGACGGATGGAAGGCGCCGCGTTCGGGTCCTCCATCCGGCGCAGGTGGTCGACCCAGGGGCCGGTCGCGTTGAGCACCAGGCGGGCGTTGACGCCGAACTCGTCACCCGAGGTGCGGTCCTTGAGGTCGGCCCCGGTCACCCGGCCCTGGGTGAAGCGCAGTCCGGTCACCTCGGCGTGGTTGAGGACGACCGCGCCCGCGTCGACGGCCGCGCGGACCGTCATCAGCGCCATGCGCGCGTCGTTCATCTGGTCGTCGCCGTACACGGCCACGGCCTTGAGGTTCTCGGTGCGCAGCTCGGGGACGTCCT
Source organism: Streptomyces sp. NPDC049915 (assembly GCF_040656475.1). NCBI lineage: Bacteria > Bacillati > Actinomycetota > Actinomycetes > Kitasatosporales > Streptomycetaceae > Streptomyces > Streptomyces sp. NPDC049915. The sequence goes on along the minus strand of NZ_JBFAMH010000017.1, from coordinate 4,700 downwards.
GCTGTGCCTTGGCCGGGGAGAGCAGGTGGCCGACGCCGTCGCCGAACGCGGAGAGCGCGGAGTAGGCGAAGACGCCCGCGCCGAGCTTCGCCGCGCCGTGCGGTCCGCCCTTGTACACGGGGAGGTAGAAGGTGAGCGGGTTCGCCAGGTGGGGCGCCACCTGACGGGAGACCGCACGGCGCTCGAAGTGGTTCTCCGCCACCAGCTTCACGGCGCCGGTCTGCAGGTAGCGCAGGCCGCCGTGCAGCAGCTTGGAGGAGGCGGAGGAGGTGGCGCCGGCGAAGTCGCCGGCGTCGACCAGAGCCACCCTGAGGCCGGACTGCGCGGCGTGCCAGGCCGTGGAGATGCCGAGGATGCCGCCGCCGATGACAAGAAGGTCGTACGACGCCTTGGAGAGCTGCTCCCGGGTCTCGGCTCGGCTCGGGTTCGAGCCGGAGGCCGGGTGGGTGCCCAGGGCAGGTACGGAACTCAGGGTGGACTGCGTGGTCATAGCGGGTATTACTCCTCGTCCTCGAGCCAGCCCATGGTCCGCTCGACGGCCTTGAGCCAGTTCTTGTACTCACGGTCGCGGGTCTCCGCGTCCATGCGGGGGGTCCACTCGGCGGCCCGGCGCCAGTTGGCACGCAGGTCGTCGGTGCTGTTCCAGAAGCCGACGGCGAGACCGGCGGCGTAGGCGGCGCCGAGGCAGGTGGTCTCGGCGACCATCGGGCGCACCACCGGCGCGTCCAGGACGTCCGACAGCGTCTGCATCAGCAGGTTGTTGGCGGTCATGCCACCGTCGACCTTGAGGGTCACCGACTCGACGCCGGAGTCCTTCACCATGGCGTCGGCGATCTCCCGCGTCTGCCAGGCGGTGGCCTCCAGGACGGCACGCGCGAGGTGCGCCTTGGTGACGTACCGGGTCAGGCCGGCGATCACACCGCGGGCGTCGGAGCGCCAGTGCGGGGCGAACAGGCCGGAGAAGGCCGGCACGAAGTACGCGCCGCCGTTGTCCTCGACCGACAGCGCGAGGGTCTCGATCTCGGCGGCGGTGGAGATCAGGCCCATCTGGTCGCGCATCCACTGCACCAGCGAGCCGGTGACGGCGATCGAGCCCTCCAGGGCGTAGACCGTGTCCTGCTCGCCGATCTTGTAGCCGACCGTGGTGAGCAGACCGGCGTAGGAGTTGATGATCTTTTCGCCGGTGTTCATCACCATGAAGGTGCCGGTGCCGTAGGTCGACTTGGTCTCGCCCTCGGAGAAACAGGTCTGGCCGAACAGGGCCGCCTGCTGGTCGCCGAGCGCGGAGGCGACCGGGATGCCGCCCAGCAGGTCGCCCAGCTTGCCGCCGGTGATCTCGCCGTAGACCTCGGCGGAGGAGCGGATCTCGGGCAGGATCTGCTTCGGCACGCCGATCGACTCGCAGATCTTGTCGTCCCACTCCATGGTGTGGAGGTTCATCAGCATGGTGCGGGAGGCGTTGGTGACGTCGGTGACGTGCTTGCCGCCGTTGACACCACCGGTCAGGTTCCAGATGACCCAGGTGTCCATGGTGCCGAAGAGGATGTCCCCGGCCTCGGCGCGCTCCTTGAGGCCCTCGACGTTGTCGAGCAGCCAGCGGGCCTTGGGCCCGGCGAAGTAGGACGCCAGGGGCAGACCGGTCTCGCGGCGGAAGCGGTCCTGGCCGACGTTGCGGCCGAGATCACGGCACAGGGCGTCGGTGCGGGTGTCCTGCCAGACGATGGCGTTGTGGACGGGCTCGCCGGTGTTCTTGTCCCACAGCACGGTGGTCTCGCGCTGGTTGGTGATGCCGATGGCCTTGATGTCGTCGCGGGTGATGCCGGCCTTGGCGATCGCGCCGGCGACGACCTCCTGGACGTTGGTCCAGATCTCGGTGGCGTTGTGCTCGACCCAGCCCGGCTTCGGGAAGATCTGCTCGTGCTCCTTCTGGTCGACGGAGACGATCCGGCCGTCCCGGTCGAAGACGATGCAGCGGCTGGAGGTGGTGCCCTGGTCGATGGCGGCGATGAAGGGGCCGGCGGTGTGCGCGTCGGTCACTGTGTGCTCCTGGAGGATCCGTCGTTGGGGGGCTGATGGATTCGGCGCGTGCGGTGCTCGGGGGTCCGCGGGGACGTCTCGCTGTTCCTTACGAACATCCTGAGCTGGCTCCTACGCGAATACGACGTTGTAGAGGCCTGCGGCTATCGCGCCGCCGATCAGCGGACCGACCACCGGGATCCACGCGTAGCTCCAGTCCGAGCCGCCCTTGTTGGGCAGCGGCAGCAGGGCGTGCACGATGCGCGGGCCGAGGTCACGGGCCGGGTTGATGGCGTATCCGGTGGGACCGCCGAGGGACAGACCGATCGAGACGACCACCAGAGCCGTGATCAGACCGCCCAGGACGCCCAGGCCGTTGCCCTTGTCGTTGAGGCCCTGCGTGAGGACCGCGAGGATCAGCACGACGGTGCCGATGATCTCCGTCAGGAGGTTCTGCACCGTGTTCCGGATCTCCGGACCGGTGGAGAAGACGCCCAGGACCGGGCCTGCGCCCTTCTCCTGCGCCTCGACGGCCTTGGCCGTGGTGGCCTGCGCACCCGGACCGCCGACGATCTCCTTGTCGGTCAGGTGCGCCTGGAACTGGCCGTAGTAGGTGACCCAGACCAGTGCGGCGCCGATCATCGCGCCGAGCAGCTGGCCGGCGAAGTAGACCGGGACGTTCGTCCAGTCGCTGTCCTTGATGGCCAGGGCGACGGTGACCGCCGGGTTGAGGTGGGCTCCGGAGAGCGGGCCGGAGATGTACACCGCCGTCATCACGGCGAAACCCCAGCCGAAGGCGATGGCGAGCCAGCCGGCGTTACGGGCCTTGGATGCCTTCAGGGTCACGGCGGCGCAGACGCCGCCGCCGAGCAGGATGAGTATGGCGGTACCTATGGTCTCGCCGATGAAGATGTCGGAGCTGGACACCCGCGACTCCTTTGTCCTTCGTCCAGGGGAGAAGCCGAACTCCCGGGTCCCTCCGGGGGTGCGGCGCCCTCGGGGGTGAGAGCGAATTCCGGCCCTTGGCGTTGTCACACTCTAGCGCGTATTGCCGGTAGGTGTTCGACAATGCCGACCGATGGACGGGAGTCTTGCTTTGGCCTCAGCTACCCGTCAAGAGGTCTGTAATCGAAAGCACGATCGTTATTGATCGCTTCCGGCTGTCGCGGACAGACACGGGTGCGTCCCTGCCCGGGTGCGGACACGTACGGCTGCCTTCCTGCCCGGGTCCGGACACGCCAACAGGGCCGGAACGCCCGTACGGCGTCCCGGCCCTGTGGGTACGTCTGTCAGAAGCGTCCGGCGCCCAGGTCCCGCGACACCGCGCGGGCGCAGTCCCGCACCGCCGCGATCAGCTCGGGCCGCAACTCCCCGTCCCGGCGTACCCGCTCCACGGCGCCGGTGATGCCGACCGCGCCCACGGGCATGCGCCGCCGGTCGTGGATGGGTGCGGCGATGGACGCGACGCCCTCCCAGGTCTCCTCCACGTCGGCCGCGTAACCACGCGCGCGTGTCACGTCGAGGAGGTGCTCGAACCTCTCCAGGTCGCACACCGTGCGGTCCGTGAAGGCCTTGCGATCGGACTCCAGCGCCTCGCTGTGCGCCACCGGGTCGTAGGCGGACAGCACCTTGCCCAGGGCGGTGGAGTGCAGCGGCTGCATCGCCCCGATCTCCAGCACTTGCCGGCTGTCGTCGGGCCGGAAGACGTGGTGCACGATCAGCACGCCCTGCTGGTGCAACACGCCCAGGTAGACGCTCTCACCGCTGGAGCGGGCCAGGTCGTCGGTCCACACCAGGGCGCGCGCCCGCAGCTCGTGCACGTCCAGATAGGTGGTGCCCAGGCGCAGCAGTTCCGCGCCCAGCTGGTAGCGCCCGGAGGCATCGTCCTGCTCCACGAAGCCCTCCTGCTGGAGGGTGCGCAGGATGCCGTGGGCGGTGCCCTTGGCGAGGCCGAGCGCGGAGGCGATGTCCGACAGGCCCAGGCGTCGCTCGCCGCCTCCGAGCAGCCGCAGCATCGCGGCCGCCCGCTCGAGCGACTGGATGTTCCGTGCCATCGCCGTCCTGCCTCCGTCCCCTTCGACCGCTCACGCACGGTGCTGCCACCGCCGTTCGGCAATGTCGAACACTACCGGTCCATGCCGACCTCCCGCCAATGGTCGGACGGTACTTGTTACGCCATGCGCGGCGTGTCGGCCATACGGGGGTGTCCCCCGGACACCTCGATCATCCACGCCGGCGCCCCGCACGATGGCCATCCACCGGCCGGGGCGTCCCCCGGCAGGGGCGTACGGCCCGGCGTACGCCCCCGCGCCCCTCACCCGCACGCCCTCCGTGCCTTCACCCGGTCGCCTCGGAATCCGCACCCACCTGCGCAGCCGCTCGCGGCCATATGCCCGCGCACCCCACCCGTCCGCCTCGTGGACGCTCCGCCCATCCTCGGCGAGTCCCGGTTACGCTGACGCCGTGCGCCTCGCCTGAAGACCGCCGCGAAGCCGCATAGCCGACAGCCGTCGCATTCAAGGGAGCCCCTTCATGGCCTCGTCGCCGCTGACCCCTTCCGCCGACAGCCGGACCCGTGTGTCCGCGCTCCGAGAGGCGCTCGCCACCCGTGTGGTGGTCGCCGACGGTGCGATGGGCACGATGCTCCAGGCGCAGGACCCCACCCTGGAGGACTTCCAGCAGTT
>NZ_JBFAMH010000016.1:0-172311 GCF_040656475.1 Streptomyces sp. NPDC049915 | reverse complement strand
TCGGGGGGTGTCCGTCCTCGGTCCGGCCGCCCGTTCCCGACGAGCGCTCAGTGTGCCGGTGCCGGCCGCTGCGGGCGGACACCCCCCACCCCGGCCCCTTCCCGCCGTACGCGGGTGCCGGCCGTCGTCGGCTCCGGCTGCCGCCGCCCCGGTGGGGCAGGCCGTGGCACCAGCCGGCGGTGGGCAACGTCGGCGTGGGGGTCGTCGGGGGCATAAGCTCGGCGAATGGCGAAGTACTTCGACGTGCACCCCGACAACCCCCAGCCGCGCACCATCGCGCAGGTCGCCGCGAGTATCCGGGACGACGCGCTCGTCGCGTATCCGACGGACTCCTGCTACGCGCTGGGCTGCCGGCTCGGCAGCCGCGACGGCATGGAGCGGATCCGCTCCATCCGGCAGCTGGACGACCGGCACCATTTCACCCTGGTGTGCCAGGACTTCGCGCAGCTCGGCCAGTTCGTGCGGGTGGACAACGACGTGTTCCGGGCGATCAAGGCCTCGACGCCCGGCAGTTACACCTTCATCCTCCCGGCGACCAGGGAGGTGCCGCGCATGCTGCAGCACCCCAAGAAGAAGACCGTCGGCGTGCGCATCCCCGACCACACGGTCACCCAGGCGCTGGTCGCCGAGCTGGGGGAGCCGCTGGTGTCCAGCACGCTGCTGCTGCCCGGCGAGGAGGAGCCGATGACGCAGGGGTGGGAGATCAAGGACCGCCTCGACCATGTGCTGGACGCGGTGCTCGACTCCGGTGACTGCGGCACCGAGCCGACGACCGTCGTCGACTTCTCGGGCGGCGAGGCCGAGATCGTACGGCGCGGCGCCGGGGACGTGAGCCGCTTCGAGTAAGCGACACCGGCCTGGCGGGGAAGTCCGTGGTGTGTGCAACGATATTGGTCTCAGGAGCCAGGACCCGCCGACCGTGATGAGGTACGCACCATGACCTCCGTTCAGGGAACAGACGTCGAGATCCCGACCCCCGACGGCACCGCCGACGCCTACCTGACCCGCCCCGCCGACGGCCGGCCCCGTCCGGCCGTCCTGCTCTACCAGGACGCCTTCGGGCTGCGCCCGCACCTGCGGTCCATGGCCGACCGGATCGCGGGCGCCGGGTACACCGTGGTGGTGCCCAACGTCTTCTACCGGCACGGGCGGGCGCCGGTCGTGGAGCTGCCCGAGTTCATCGACCCGGCGGCACGTCCGGAGATGTGGCAGAAGCTGCGCCCGGTGATGCAGTCGCTGACGCCCGAGCGCGCGATGCGGGACGCCGGCGCCTATCTGGAGTGGCTGGCCGGCTCCCCGTACGTGGCGGACGGGCCGGTGGCGGTCACCGGTTACTGCATGGGAGCGCGGCTGGCGCTGCGCACGGCCGGCACCCATCCGGACCGGGTCGCCGCGGCGGCCGGCTTCCACGGCGGGCAGCTTGCGACGGACGCCCCGGACAGCCCTCATCTGGTGGCGGACCGGGTGAAGGCGGAGCTGTACTTCGGCCACGCCGACCAGGACCCGACCATGGACCCCGAGCAGATGCGGCGGCTGGAGGACGCGCTCACCGCGGCGGGCGTCCGGCACCGTTGCGAGGTCTACCCGGGCGCGCCGCACGGGTACACCCAGGCCGACACGTCCGCGTATCAGGAAGAGGGCGCGGAGCGGCACTGGGTCGCGCTGCTGGACCTTCTGGAGCGCGCCTTCGGCGAGGGCTGACCTCGGCGCGACGCCCGTGACCGTGGGGGCACGGGCGTCTTTCTTCTGTCTGAATTATTGACATGAGCGCGCCTCAACGGAAATCTGAGAGCGCTCTCAAAACGGTCCGGACCAAGTCCGGACGCCCCCCACACAGTACGGAGGTGCAGCGTGCTCGCACGCCTGAAGCACCGGGTCCTCGCCGCGACGGCGACAGCAGCCCTGATCGGTGGTGTCGTCGCCGTACAGGCGCCATCGACGGCGCAGGCCTCGGTGCCGGACACGATCAAGCTGAAACTGACGAACAACTCCGGCCGCACGGAGCCCGTCTACATCTATACGCTCGGCACTTCGCTGACGACCGGTCAGCAAGGGTGGGCCGACGCCGGCGGCGCCTTCCATCCCTGGCCGGGCGGCGGCACACCGCCCGTGCCCGCGCCGGACGCGTCGATCCCGGGGCCGTCCGCCGGGCAGTCGAAGACGATCCGCATCCCGAAGCTCTCCGGCCGGATCTATTTCTCCTACGGCCGCAAGCTGGACTTCCGGCTGGCGACCGGCGGGCTGGTGCAGCCGGCCGTGCAGAATCCGAGCGACCCCAACCGGGACATCCTCTTCAACTGGTCCGAGTACACGCTCAATGACAGTGGTCTGTGGCTCAACAGCACACAGGTGGACATGTTCTCCGCGCCGTACGCCGTCGGGGTGCAGCGTTCCGACGGCAGCACGGCGAGCACCGGGCACCTGAAGGCGGGCGGCTACCGCGCGGTGTTCGACGCACTGCGGGCCCAGGCGGGTGGCTGGGGCAAGCTGATCCAGACCCGGTCCGACGGTACGGCGCTGCGGGTGCTGTCCCCGGGGCACGGGCTGGAGAGCGGGGCGCTGCCGGCGTCCGTCATGGACGACTACATCAACCGGGTGTGGCAGAAGTACGCAGGTGCCACGTTGGCCGTGACCCCGTTCGCCGACCAGCCCGGCAAGAAATTCTACGGCCGGGTCTCCGGCGGCGTCATGAACTTCACCGACGGCACGGGCACGGTCGTCACGTCGTTCAGCAAGCCGGACGCGGACAGCGTCTTCGGCTGCCACAAGCTGCTCGACGCCCCCAACGACGCCGTGCGCGGCCCGATCTCGCGCACCCTGTGCGCGGGCTTCAACCGCACCACGCTGCTGACCAACCCCAGCCAGCCGGACACCTCCGCGGCCGGTTTCTACCAGGACGCCGTGACCAACCACTACGCCCGGGTCATCCACGACCGCATGGCCGACGGCACGGCGTACGCCTTCGCCTTCGACGACGTCGGGCACCACGAGTCCCTGGTGCACGACGGCGCCCCGCAGCAGGCGTATCTGACGCTGGATCCGCTGGACTGACCTCGCCCGGAACCGTTCATGTCGTCGCAATGATCGGGTCGTAGGATCGTCGCGAGATCGTGGACGGCACGCAGGTGCCCGGATGACGGAGGTGCCCGTGCCGCCCGCCGCACGCCCCCTGCGCAAGCTCGGCTTCCTGACCATCGGCCTGTTCGACGAGGCCGATCCCGGCCCGGGTCACGCGTCGACGCTGGAACTGATCGAGCTCGGTGAACGGCTCGGGTTCGACAGTGCCTGGGTGCGGCACCGGCACCTCCAGTACGGCGTCTCGTCCCCTGTGGCTGTACTGGCGGCGGCCTCGCAGCGCACCCGGCGCATCGAGCTGGGCACCGCGGTGATCCCGCTGGGCTGGGAGAACCCGCTGCGGCTGGCGGAGGATCTGGCGACGGTGGACGTCCTGTCCGGCGGCCGCCTCAACCCGGGCGTCAGCGTGGGCCCGCCGACGCACTACGACCAGGTCAAGGACGCCCTGCACCCGGACAGTGCCGAGGCCGAGGACTTCGGCTACGGGCGGCTGGAACGGCTGCTGGACGCGGTGCGGGGCAAGCCGGTCACGGACTTCAGCGGGAGGGAGGGGTTCGAATTCTTCTCCGACCGGGTCCAGCCGCACTCCCCCGGCCTCGGAGGCCGCCTCTGGTACGGCGGCGGCAGCCTGCGCTCGGCCGGGTGGGCCGGTGAGCACGGGATGAACCTGCTGACCAGCAGCGTCGTCAAGGCCGAGGAGAAGGACGGTCCGTGGGACTTCGCGCGGATCCAGCGGGATCTGATCCGCGCCTTCCGGGACTCCCACCCGGACGGCGCGGCCGCCCGCGTCTCCCAGGGGCTGGTCGTCGTCCCGACGGACTCCGCCACGCCCGGGCAGCGCGCCCGGTACGAGGCGTACGCGGCCGCGCGGCTGCCGCGCACGGCGTCCCCGCAGGGTCCCGGGCGGCTGCTGTTCGCCCCGGACCTGGTCGGCACGTCGGAGGAGATCGCCGCACGCCTGCACGCCGACCCCGCGTTCCGTGAGGTGGACGAGGTGGCGTTCGCGCTGCCGTTCACCTTCGGGCACGAGGACTACGTGCAGATCCTCACCGACACGGCGACCAGGCTGGGACCGGCACTGGGGTGGCGGCCCGCCGGCTGAGCTACCAGCGCCCGGGCGCGCTCCCGGTGATCGCCTCCGAGGGCCGGCCGTCCACCCCGGTGGGCACGTCCCCGGCGAGCATCACCCGGTGCATGATCCGCGGGAAGCCGAGGTGGGCGTTGTCGCCGGGCGCCAGGTGGATGGTGGCCCGGTTGTCCCAGAAGGCGACGGTGCCGGGCTCCCAGCGCAGGCGCACGGTGTACTCGGGGCGGACCGCCTGTTCCAGGAGCATGTCGAGGACGGCCCGGCTCTCGTGGCGGGAGAGCCCGGTGATCTGCTCGAGGTAGTAGCCGTTGACGAAGAGGACCCGCTCCTCCGTTTCCGGGTGGACCCGCACCAGCGGATGGACGGTGGCGGTCTGGTGGTCGAGCAGGTGGCGGACGTAGGCGTCGTCGCCGGGCCGCGACTGGTAGCCGACGCCGAGCCGGTGCTCGGCCCGCAGCCCGTCCACGAACTCCCGCACGGGCGCGGACAGTCCGGCGTACGCGGCGGCCAGGTTGGACCACGTGGTGTCGCCGCCGTACGGCGGGACGGTCTCGGCGCGCAGGATCGTCGCGGCCGGCGGGTCGACGCGGGCGCCGTGGTCGCAGTGCCAGCCGCGCAGCAGGGTGTGGCGGCGGCGCTGCAGCCACTCGTCGTGCTCCATGCCGAACCGGCCGCCCAGTTCCAGCCGGTCGGCGGTGGTCTCGACCTCCGGTACGCCTGCCGGGGAGGCGCTGCCGCGCCTGGGCAGCACCACCGGCTCGCCGAACCGGCGCGCGAACGCGACATGGGCGGCGTGGTCGAGGTCCTGCCCGCGGAAGAACACCACCTTCCAGCGCAGCACGGCCGCGCGGATGACCGCGACCACCGCGTCGTCCAGCTCCCCGGCCAGATCGACGCCGCTGATCTCGGCCCCGATGTACCCGGCGACCGGCCGCACCTCCACACCGTCCACCGGCGTCGTCCCGTCCGTCCCAGCGCTGTCGGTCGTCATACGCACTCCGGTGCTCGTGGGCGTTCACCTACCGCAAAGATCGTGACAGGGAACGCCCACCGGGGCGAGAACGCCTCACACCGTGAACTCCCGGATGACCACGTTCCGGAACACCGCGCTGCCGCCGATCGTGAACAGGGCCAGACCCGTGTCGACGAGGTACGGGAAGACCTCCGAGGAGTGCACATGGCGGCCGTCGTCGACGAACATCTCGACGCTGGTGCGGTCCACCAGGATCCGCAGTCGCACCGAGCGCGCCGCCGGGTCGAAGGGGCTGTGGCTCTCCTGCCAGCGGGCGGACGCGTCGGGGTTCACGGTGGGACGGCGGTTGAGGAAGGCGTAGTCGCCGTAGATCCCGGCGTCGATGTGCCGGCCGCCGTCGGGTGAGCGGCGCAGTTGCAGGCCGGCGCCGGTGAGCTGGTCCCAGGTGATCTCGCAGCTGACCTCGTAGGCGATGCCCCGGTAGTCCAGGACGCGGGTGCCGTCGACCGTCACATCGCCCAGCCGCACGGTCCGGGAGACGTACCGGTCCAGCGCGGCCACCGGGCGGGAGGCCAGGTGGTAACCGTCCGACGCGCGCACCAGGCGGATCTCGCGGACGATCGAGTCGGTGCCGTTGAAGCCGTCGCAGTCGATGGTGGGGGTGGTGTTCGCGTAGTCCCAGTTGTTCAGCCAGCCCAGCGCGTAACGCGCCCGCTCGTCGAGGGTGCCGCGGGCGTCCCGCTTGTCGAAGGTGACCGCCGCGTACCAGTCCCAGCCGTGGTCGAGCCACTGCGGTTCGGGCGCGTCGGGGGTGAAGTGCGTGCCGTCGAAGGAGCCCGTCCAGTAGGCGTAGGTGTTCGGCAGGCCCGCGCCCTTGCCGTTGGCGCTCGCGCCCAGGACCCACTTCGGCGTGCCGTCGTCGGCGGTGATACGGAACAGGTCGGGGCACTCCAGGACGCCGATGCCGTCGTGCGTGAAGGATCCGGCGGAGGTCCAGGTGCGCAGGTTCGGCGAGTGGTAGAAGCCGAGCTTGTTCCCCTCGGCGAGGGCCATCACCCAGCGGCCGCGCTCGTCGTCGCGGATCACCTTCGGGTCGCGGAAGTCGCGCACGCCCGGGTTGGGCAGGACGGGAGCGGTGCCGTAGGGGGCGAAGGTGCGGCCGCCGTCGGTGGAGTAGTACAGGAACTGGGCCTGGGAGGTGGGGCCGTCGTCGGGCGACATGGTCACCAGGACGACGACCGCGCCCTTGCCGAAGCCCGCCGTGCCGTCGGTGTCCACGACCGCCGAGCCCGACCAGACGTCGCCGTTGGGGGTGGTGTCCTTGGGCACGGCGATGCCGCGGTCGGTGAAGGAGACCAGGTCGGAGCTGGTGGCCAGGCGCCAGGCGGTGCCGACGGCGCCGGTCGTGTAGTCCGCGTTGTACAGGTAGTAGTACCGGTACTCGCCGTCGATCCAGACCGGGCGCTGCGGGTCGTTCTTCCACTGGTCGGGCACGGTGAGGTGATAGCGGGCACGGTAGCTGGCGCAGCCCGCGGAAGCCTTCGGCTGTGCCGCTGCCGGTAGGGCCGGCAGCAGCGCCGCCGTCGCGCCCACGGCCGAGCCGGCGAACAACGCTCTCCGGGACATTCCACGCATCACACATCGTTCCTCTCGTCGGAAACGGCGACTCATGTGGACCAGGACTGTAGACCTAACTCGTTAAAGGTCAAGGCGTGCAACAGTCTTGACAGGGGCGTAACGCAGTTCTCATCATCTGGGGCATCAGTGCTCGACTAACACGAGTTAGGCCCCTCGATGACCGACCCGCACCTCCCGCGCCGCACACTGCTGCGGTACGGCGCCTACGGCACGGCCGCCGCTGCCGTCGCCGGTACCGCCGCGAGCTGGGACCGGCTCACCGGAGCCGACATCCCCGGCCGCGACGACGGCTCCCTCGTCGTCGCGACCCTCGGCTCCGCGTTCTCCCCGGACGGCGTGCGCACCCTGCTGGACGGCTTCCGCAGGCTGCATCCCGACATCAAGGTCCGTATCAACGCCGTGCAGGCCGTGGACTGGTCGGACTTCTTCGCCAAGATCCTCACCCAGATCGCCGCGGGCACCGCGCCCGACCTGGTCTATGTGGCGACCGAGGGCGTGCAGCTGTTCGCGCAGCGGCTCGGCGTGGCGCTGGACCGCTGGGTGAAGCGCGACGCGGCCGAGCTGCGCGAGTACTTCGCCGACGTCCACCCCTCGCTGGTCGAGTCGATGATGTACGAGGGGAGCCTGTACCAGCTGCCGATCGAGTTCAACGCGGCCGACATGTACCTCAGCACGCAGGTGCTGCGGCGGGCCGGTGCCGACTTCCCGGACGCGGAGTGGACCCGGGACGACTTCACCGCGCTGCTGCGCCGGATGAAGCAGGCGAGCGACTCCCACTTCACGCCGTACTTCTGGACCAACCGGCTGTGGGGCGGCGTGGTGCCCTGGCTGTTCGCGAACGACACCAACCTGCTGGCCGAGTCCAAGGCACCGGGCGGCGACTGGCTGTGGAACGCCTTCTACCCGGCCGATCAGCGGCACGGCCGCGGCGGCGGCTTCCGCTGGAGGACCCCGCAGGCCACCTCCGACCGGGTCGAGGAGACGTACGACTACCTCGCCTCCCTGGTGCGGGACGGGCTGTGCAGCCGCCCCGAGGGCGGCAACGGGCAGAACCTGATCGGTGTGTTCTCCACCGGCCGGGTCGGCGTCACACCCGCGGGCGGCTTCTGGGCCGGCGGCCTGCATCTGGCGGGGGTGCGGCCGGACGGCTTCGACACGCAGTACTTCCCGCGCTGGCGCACCCACCGTATGCAGTACGGCGCGGCCGGCTACGCCATGCTGCGCACCTCGAAGCGGCAGGACGAGGCATGGGAGTTCATCAAGTACTCCGCACGCCGCGACACCCTGTCCCAGCTGTTCAGCACCAACCAGACGACCCCGGCCCGCCGCTCGATGCTGACGGCCGACCGCTACCGGGAGACCGGCCCGGCGCACTGGCGGGTCTTCTACGACACCCTCGACCGGTTCCCCGACACGGGACCGATCCCGGCGCCGCCGCAGGTCGCCGAGGTGGAGCAGGTGCTGCTGAAGCACACCGGCACCGCGCTGTCCGCCCCGCGCGCCGTGCGTCCCGCGCTGCGCCGGATGCAGGGCGACCTGGAGAAGGCCATGGAGCGTGAGATATGACGAACACCCAGGTCCCGCCGGCGCGCACCACGCGCCCGAAAGCGCAGGCGGCCGCAGCGTCCCGGCCGGGCCCGCGCGAGCGGGGCACACGGCTGCTAGCCACGCTGTTCCTCGCGCCCACGATCGTCGGCATCGTCGTCTTCACGGTCGTGCCGATCGTCGGCTCGGTGGTGCTGAGCCTGTTCCACTGGAACGTGATCGACTCCCCCGCCTTCGCCGGGGTGGCCAACTATCGCGAGGTGTTCGGCGACTCCACCGTGCTGGTCTCCTTCCGCAACACGCTGGTGTTCATGGTGCTGGCCGTCGTGCTGCAACTGCTGATCGCGCTGGTGCTGGCGATCGTGGTGAACGGGCGGATGCCGGTGTGGCTGCGCTCGGTGTTCCGCTCGGCGTTCTTCTTTCCGCTGGTGCTGTCGGCGGCGTCGATCTCGGTGGTGATGAAGTACCTGTTCAACCAGGACTTCGGTGTCGTGAACTGGGCGCTCGGGCTGATCGGGATCGCCCCGGTGCCGTGGCTGACGTCGGAGCACGCGGCGATGGCGGCGGTGATCCTGGTCTATGTCTGGCAGCAGTTCGGGTTCTCGTTCCTGCTGTTCGTGGGCGGTCTGAACAACATCCCGAAGGAGGTCCACGAGGCGGCCTCCCTCGACGGGGCGACCGGCCTGCGCAAGCACCTGTCCATCACCCTGCCGTTGCTGTCTCCGACGCTGCTGGTGGCGTCCGTGGTGGGCATCATCAACGCCCTCCAGGTCTTCGAGCAGCCGTACGTGCTGACGAACGGCGGGCCCGGCGACTCCACCCGCACGGTGGTGATGGTCATCTACGAGACCGCGTTCGAGCAGCTGCGCTTCGGTGAGGCGTCCGCGGTCGGCGTGCTGCTGTTCGTGCTGATCATGGCCGTCACCGCCCTCCAGTTCCGGCTCAGCCGGCGTTTCGTCCACTACCAGTGAGCCCGGTGAGCGACATGAGCCAAGCGACCCCGACCCTGAGCCGTACCCGGAACTCCCTCGCGCCGTGGGCGCGCATCGCCGGTCTCACGGTCTGCGCGCTGCTGACCCTCGGTCCGGTGATCTGGACCCTGTCCACCTCGCTGCGCACTCCCGCCGAGTCCTTCGACCTGCCGCCGCGGATCATCCCGGCGCACCCCACGACGGAGGCGTACCGCGGGGTGTTCGACCAGATCGACGTGTGGCTGCTGGCGCTGAACTCCACGCTGGTGACCGCGCTGATCGCGACCGGCCAGATGATCACCGCGGGCCTGGCGGGCTACGCCTTCGCCCGTCTCGAGTTCCGCTTCAAAAAGCCCCTGTTCGGCCTGGTCCTGGCGACGATGATGGTGCCGTTGCAGGTGACGATCGTGCCGGTCTTCCTGGTCCTGAAGACGATGGGGCTGACCGACACCCTGCTCGGGCTGATCGTCCCCGCCTTCCCCACCGCGTTCGGCACCTTCCTGATGCGCCAGTACTTCCTCGGCATGCCGAAGGACCTCGGCGAGGCGGCGATGCTGGACGGCGCGGGCCCGTGGCGGATCTTCCGGTCCGTGTACGCGCCGCTGGCCGCGCCCGGCCTCGCCATCGTCGGCGTCCTCGCCTTCAACTACCACTGGAACGAGTTCTTCCGGCCGCTGATCCTGGAGACCTCCAACCAGAACTACACGCTGCCGCTCGGCCTGGTCTCCCTGCAGGGCAACCTCGGCACCGGTTCGATCTCCGTCGTCCTCGCCGGAGTCGTGCTGTCCATGATCCCGGCCGTCGCCGTCTTCCTCGTCGGCCAGCGCCCTCTCCGTGAGGGCATCACCTCCGCAGGAGTCAACCGTTGAGCCTCGCCCACGCCCCGCGCTTCCGGGTCCGTCCGCCCGCCCACTGGGTCAACGACCCCAACGGGCCCTTCCGTTGGCGCGGCCGGTACCACCTCTTCTACCAGCACAACCCCGAGGCTCCGGTGCACGGCAACATCCACTGGGGGCATGCCTCCAGCCCTGACCTGGCCCACTGGACCCACCACCCGATCGCGCTGACGCCCGCCCCCGGCGGCCCCGACGAGGCGGGCTGCTGGTCGGGGTGCGTGGTCGACGACGACGGCGTGCCGACCGCCGTGTACACCGGGATCGACCATCACCACAGCGGCCTCGGTGCCGTCTGCCTGGCCCGCGCCGCCGACCCGGACGACGCCACGCTCACCGAGTGGAAGGCGCTGCCGGAGCCCGTGCTGTCCGGCCCGCCCGAGGGACTGGACGTGGTGATGTTCCGCGACCCGTTCGTCTTCCGCCACGCCGGCCACCGGTGGGCGCTGGTCGGCGCGGGCCACGCCGACGGTACGCCGTCGGTCCTGCTGTACGACTGCGACGACCTGGCGGCATGGCGGTTCGCCGGGGTGCTGCTGGACGGCAACGACCCGGTCGCGGCGGACGCGTTCGGCGACAAGGCGGTGGGCTGGGAGTGCCCTCAGCTCGCCCTCACACCGGGCGGTGCGTGGGTGCTGGTGCTGTCGCTGTGGGACGGCGACCCGTGCAGCACCGGCTACCTGACGGGGCTTTTGGCGGACGACGCCGAAGGCGGCCTGCGCTTCGAGGCCGGCGCGGGGGGCCGCCTCGACCACGGCCGCGACTTCTACGCGCCCGCCGTGCTCCAGGAACCGGACCGCGCCCTGCTGTGGGGCTGGTCCTGGGAGGCGCGGGACCCGGCCGAGGTGGAGCGTGCGGGCTGGGCCGGCGTGCTCACCGCCCCCCGGGTCCTCGACGTGACCGCGGACGGCTCCCTGTGCCTCTCCCCCGCCCCGGAACTGGCCCTCCTGC
The DNA here is from genome assembly GCF_040656475.1 of Streptomyces sp. NPDC049915. Lineage (NCBI taxonomy): Bacteria > Bacillati > Actinomycetota > Actinomycetes > Kitasatosporales > Streptomycetaceae > Streptomyces > Streptomyces sp. NPDC049915. The sequence goes on along the minus strand of NZ_JBFAMH010000016.1, from coordinate 161,178 downwards.
GCGCACCCGAGCCGTTCGTGACGGCGCCGGTCCGGACACCGCTGCCCGAGGCGTACGACCTGGAGGTCACCGCGAGCGCGCCGGTCAACCTGTCTCTGCTGCGGTCGGAGTCCGGTGACGAGCTGACCGTCCGGCTGGACCCCGAAGCGGGCACGGTAACCGTGGACCGCTCCGCCTGGCCCCGGGTGGGCCGGGAGGGCTCGGCCCCGCTTGTGCTGCGGACCCCGGCCCGCAGCGTACGGCTCCTGGTCGACGGCTCCCTGCTGGAGCTGTTCGCCGACGACCGGTCCATGGTCACCGAGCGTGTCTACCGGAGCCCGTCCGACGTCGCCGAGCTGACCGTCACCGGCGAGGGGGTCGCCGTCACCGGGTGGGCGCTGGTCCCACCGACGCACGGCTGACCACCGGGCACGCGATCCGCCGGACCGTCGCGGCCGGCGTACGGCCCGTATCGATCGCGTCCAGCAGCAGCACGGCGGCGGCCTCGCCCATCTCCCGGTGCGGCAGCGCCACGCTCGTCAGGGCGGGGGTGAGGAAGGCGGCCATGTGCTCCTGGTCGTCGTAACCGACGACGGACAGGTCACCGGGGACGTCGATCCCGAGCCGGGTCGCGGCGTGCAGGATGCCCGCCGCGACCCGGTCGTTGTAGGCGAAGATCCCGGTGGGGCGGCGGTCGGCCGGAACACCCTCGAGCAGCCGCACCGCACCCTCGTAACCGCCGGCGATCTCCCCGCCGGTGCGCACCACCCACTCCTTGGGCACCGTGATGCCCTCGGCGCGCAGCGTGTCGCGGAAGCCGCGCAGCCGCTCCACGGACGCGATGTCGTCGAGGCCGCCGATGTGCGCGAGGCGCCGGTGGCCCTGGTCGAGCAGCAGCCGGGCAGCCGTACGACCGCCGGCGCGTTCGGCGGGGATGACGGCGGGCAGGGAGTCGTCCTCGGGCAGGCAGTTGGCCAGCACGGAGTGGGTGCGGTGCAGGCCCTCGGGGACCCGGACGCGGCGCAGGGACATCGCCGCGTAGATGATGCCGTCCACGCGCCGGTCGAGCAGCTCGGCGACGGCCGCGTCCTCCTTGGCCGGGTCGCCGCCGGAGTCGACGGTGAGGACCAGGTGCTCCCTGCCCCACGCGGTCTCCATGGCGCCGCGCAGCAGCCGCCCGGCGAACGGCGAGGACGCGATCTCGTCGGTGACCAGCCCGATCACGGCCGTACGACGGCGGCGCAGGCCGCGCGCGACCGGGTCGGGGCGGTAGCCGAGCTGGGCGGCGGCCTGCCGGATGCGTTCCTGGGTGGCGGGCGAGAGGTTGCCCTCGGCCCGGCCGTTGAAGACGAAGGAGACCGCGGTGTGCGACACCCCGGCGAGCCGTGCCACGTCACGTGACGTGGCACGGGTGCCCGTGGTGCGCTGTTCCTCGGTGCCGCCCATGCCGTCCGCTGCCCTCATCCCCACCCGGTCCGGTTGATCACTGCTCACCCTATCCGTGACGCTGGTAGGACGACACAGCCGAGGGAAGGTCCGACCCGTGAGCGACATCCCGACGTACACCCTCAACGACGGCCTGGTGATCCCCGCCCTGGGGCTCGGCACCTGGCCGATGGACGACGCCCTCGCCGAGCAGGCCGTGCGCGGCGCCCTCGGCCTGGGCTACCGCCTGGTGGACACCGCGGCGAACTACGGCAACGAGACCGGCGTCGGCCGGGGCATCGCGGGCAGCGGCGTACCCCGCGAGGACGTGGTGGTGACCACCAAGCTGCCGGGCCGCCACCACGGCTACGAGGAGACCCTCGCCTCCTTCGAGGAGTCCCGCCGGCGCCTCGGCCTCGACCACGTGGATCTCTACCTGATCCACTGGCCGCTCCCCCGCCTCGACAAGTACGTCGACTCCTGGAGGGCGATGATCAAACTGCGGGAGGAGGGCCTGGTCCGCTCGATCGGCGTCTCCAACTTCACCGCGGAGCACATCACGCGCCTTCAGAAGGAGACCGGGGTCCTGCCGAGCGTGAACCAGATCGAGCTGCACCCGCTGTTCCCGCAGCCGGAGCTGCGCGCCTTCCACGCGGACAAGGGCATCGTGACGGAGAGCTGGAGTCCGCTGGGCCGGGGCAGCCATCTGCTGGACGACCCAAGGATCGCCGGCATCGCCCGCAGGTACGGGGTGTCGCCCGGGCAGGTCGTGCTGCGCTGGCATGTCCAGCTGGGCGCGCTGCCGATCCCCAAGTCCGCCGACCACGAGCGCCGGCGGGACAACCTGGACGTCTTCGGCTTCGCACTGGACGCCGAGGAGATGGAGGCCGTCGGACACCACCACAGCCCGCACCGGCTGGGCGGCGACCCGGAGACCCACGAGGAGTTCTGAGCCGCCGCGCGGGTACCCGTCGCTCGCGTCGGAAGGCTCGCGTCGGAAGACTCGCGTCGGAAGACTCGCGTCGGAAGGCTGGCGTCGGAAGGAGGAATCGGTGGAGCGCTTGCGGGAGTACCACGCCAAACGGGACTTCGACCGCACGGCGGAGCCACAGGGTGACACGACGGCCGCGAGCGACGAGCCGCGTTTCGTGGTCCAGATCCACGACGCGCGCCGGATGCATTTCGACTTCCGGTTGCAGGTCGGCGACGTGCTGAAGTCCTGGTCGGTGCCGAAGGGGCCGTCCGGCGACCCGCACGACAAGCGGCTGGCGGTGCCGACCGAGGACCACCCGCTGGAGTACGAGGACTTCGAGGGCGTGATCCCCAAGGGCGAGTACGGCGGCGGCACGGTGATCGTCTGGGATGCCGGGACCTACGAGCCGCTGAGCCACGACCGCCGGGGCCGTCCCGTCGACTTCGCCGAGTCGCTGGAGCGCGGGCACGCCACGTTCCGGCTGAAGGGGAGCAAGCTGCGCGGCGACTACGCGCTCACCCGGTTCAGGGACGGCGACTGGCTGCTGGTCAAGGCCGGGCACGGCGCACACGGGCGCGGCACGCCCGACCCGCGCCGTGCCCGCTCGGTGCGCACCGGCCGGACGCTGGCCCAGGTCGCGGCCGACGCCGGCGGGTGAGCCGTCACTCGCGGTGCTTGCGCAGCGCGGCCAGCGCCCGGTCCGCGTGCGTGTTCATGCGCAGTTCGCTGCGGACGACCTCCAGGACCGTGCGGTCCTCGGCGATGACGAAAGTGACCCGTTTGGTGGGCGCGAGGGAGAATCCGCGCTTCACACCGAACCGCTCACGCACGGCGCCGTCGACGTCGGAGAGCAGCGGCACTCCCAGCGCATGACGCGCGGCGAACTCCTGCTGGCGGTCCACGGCGTCAGCGCTGATGCCGACCGCGCGGGCCCCCACGGCGGCGAACTCGGCGGCCAGGTCACGGAAGTGGCAGGCCTCGGCCGTGCAGCCGGGTGTGAGAGCGGCCGGGTAGAAGAAGAGCACGACCGGCCCGTCGGCAAGCAGTTCGGTGAGCCGCCGGGTACGGCCCGTCTCATCGGGCAGCACGAAGTCCTCGACCCGTTCCCCGACGGTGGGCGCATCGCTCACGGCCGCACCCCCGCGGCGCGGGCGACGCCACGCGCCCACAGCACGAGCGGCACCTGGAGGGGCAGCCGCGCGACGGCCGCTGTCCTCTGCGGGGTGGGACGGTCACGCCAGTCGACGGCCATCTTCACGTTGGCCGGGAACACCCCTACGAAGAACGCGGCAGCCGCCAGCGCGGCGGTCCGCCGGGTGCGCGGAACCGCCAGGCCCGCCGCGAGGGCCAGTTCGGCGGCGCCACTGCCGTACGTCCAGGCGCGCGGCCGCCCGGGCAGAGCCCGCGGGATGGTCGCGTCGAACGAACGGGGCGCGGCGAAGTGGGCGACACCGGCCGTGGCCAGCAGACCGGCGAGCAGCAGGGGCGAGCGTTGGGACACGGTTCCTCCTGAAGGTGGCCAGGCGCGCGATATTACTGGAGAGTAGGACCACGCGGACACCCCCACCGGGGCCCCGGCTCACAGCGACAGCAGGGGCGACGCACGCCGCGACGTGCCGCGAGGGGCCGCCGCAGGCGACGATCAGACGTCGTCCTCCTCCTCCTCCACCGCCGCGGCCCGGGCCAAGAAGTCGTCGACCATGCGATGGAACAGCGTGGCGAGTTGCCGCAGGTCCTCCGTGGACCACTCGGCCAACGCGAGCTGCATGCCGCGCGCCCCCGCGTCCCGGACGGCGTCCACCGCACGGCGCCCCGCATCCGTGAGCTGGATGCGCTGGGCGCGCCCGTCGTCCGGATCGGGCACCCGCGTGACGTATCCGGACTTCTGCAGCTGCTGCACGGTACGCGTCACGTGCGAGGCCTCCACACCGAGCCGGTTGGCCAGCTCCCCGGAGCGCAGCGGCTCGGAGTCGGCGACCTGGCGCAGCAACGCCACGGCGGCCCGGTCCAGCGGAACGCCCGCCAGGGTCATCAGCCGCTCGTGCTGCCGCGCCCGGGTGCTGAGATAGGTGATGCGGTTCAGGGCGCGCTCGATCTCGGCGACTTCCGGGGAGGCAGCGGGGGCGGCGGGAAGCGGTGATGTTGCCATGGAACCCACGGTACCATATAGTTGCGTAACTCAAGTAAATGCGTTTCCGGGCCTGCGCCGCACGCCGCCCCGTTCAGGCGAATCCCGCGTCCACCGCGCGTGACCCCGACCTCTTCCGTCCACCTTTCAGGACGTGACCCTGCCACTGATCGTTCCCATGCTCGCCACACCCGGCACCCTGCCGCCCGCCTCTCAGGACTCCCGCTGGGCCTATGAAACGAAGCAGGACGGGCAGCGGGTCGTGGCGTATCTGGCCGGGGACGGCACCGTGGTGCTGCGGGCCCGCTCCGGGGAAGTGATCACCGCCGCCTACCCGGAGCTGCACGCGCTGGGCGACGCTCTCGGCGGCACTGCGGCCGTTCTGGACGGCGAGGTGCTGGCGCTGGACGCGCGGGGACGGGCCGACTTCCAGTTGCTGCAGTCCCGGATGGGGCTCGCCCACGCCCCGGCCCGCGCGGCGCGCAAGGCGGCCGAGCAGCCCGTCCATCTCGTCCTGTTCGACGTCCTGCACCTCGCCGGCCGCTCGCTGCTGGCCCTGCCGTACCGGCAACGGCGCGCCCAGCTGGAGGCGCTCGGCCTGCACGGGCCGTACTGGTCGACCCCCGCGGCACTCGTCGGTCATGGCGCCCAGGCGCTGGCGGCAACCCGCGAACACGGCCTGGAGGGCCTGGTGTGCAAGCGCCTGGACTCCGTGTACGAGCCGGGGGTGCGCTCCCGCGCCTGGATCAAGATCCGCAACATGCACGGCGTCGACGTGATCGTCGGCGGCTGGCTGCCGGGCAAGGGGCGGCTGTCGGGGCTGCCGGGCGCGGTGCTGGTCGGCCAGCGTGACGCGGCCGGCGCACTGCGGTACGTGGGCGGCGTCGGCACCGGCTGGAGCGAGCAGGAAAGGACCCATCTGGCGCACCTGCTGGGGGAGTTGGCGACCGGCACCTGCCCGTTCACGCCCGGCCCGCGGGTGCCGGGCGCCCAGTGGGTGCTGCCCCGGCTCGTCGGCGAGGTGCGGTACAGCACCCGGACCCGGGCGGGGATGCTGCGTCAGCCGTCCTGGCTGCGGCTGCGGCAGGACCTCACACCCGAGGAGTCGGCCGCCGAACTGCCCGACACCTCGTCATGATCCTTCTGTTCGACGGGACTTCACCGGAGATACGCTCCGACCCTCTTGGCGCGGACATGCAAAACGCGGGACGCTGAACGCCCCCACAGCCGCCCGGCCGCACCCGTGCCAGGAGGAGGACGCAGTGACGTTCAAGGCCCACAGCAGGAGATGGCTCACCGGACTCGGCGCCGCGCTCGCGCTTGTCGTCGCCGTCCCCACCACCGCCTTCGCCGCCCCGCCGCAGGCTCTGCCGGCCGACGCCGACAGCCTGGAGCGCACCTACCAGCCCGCCTTCGACTACGACACCGACGGCTGCTATCCCACCCCGGCCATCGGCCCGGACGGCACCGTCAACGGCGGGCTCAACCCGACCGGCGCCCTCAACGGCAACTGCCACGACGCCGCGGACCTGGACAACACCAACGGCTACTCACGCTCCCGGTGCAACAACGGCTGGTGCGTCATCCTCTACGGCCTGTACTTCGAGAAGGACCAGGCCCTGCCCGGCAGCAGCCTCGGCGGACACCGCCACGACTGGGAACACGTGGCGGTGTGGGTGCAGGACAACCAGGTCAAGTACGTCTCCACGTCCAACCACGGCTCGTTCACCGTGCACGCGGCGTCCGAGGTCCGCTTCGAGGGCACCCACCCGAAGGTCGTCTATCACAAGGACGGCATCAGCACGCACTGCTTCCGGCTGGCGGGCGCGAACGACGAGCCGCCGGAGAACCACAAACACACCTGGCAGTACCCGCCGCTCGTCGGCTGGAACGGCTACCCGCCGGGCATCCGCGAGAAGCTGAGCGCCTACGACTTCGGCAGCGCGAACTTCGGCCTGAAGGACGCGAGCTTCGCCTCCCACCTGGCCTCGGCCAAGCCCGCCGGCATCCCCTTCGACCCGAACGCCTGACCACCGGCCGCCGCCGCGTTCCGCTCACGCCTCGGCCTTGAGGCCCTCCAGACCGGGTGTGACCAGCAAGGGAACGAACTCCACGACATGGTGCGCGGCGACGCCGTTGAGCAGGTACGGATCGGTGGCCAGGATCCGGTAGAGCTCCTCGGCGGGCATCGAGGCGGCGAGGTAGACACCACCCGTCAACGGCACTTGCCGCCCGGCTGCCAGCAGCAGTCCCTGCGCGACGAGGTCGTTCAGCCAGTCGCCGTGGGCGGGTCGGTACGGATCCACTTCGGGCAGCGGCACGGTATAAGTCACGGTGACGACGAACATGCCGCGGACCGTAGCCGACCCCCGGCCGCACAGCGACCGGGTTTCCCGTCGGCCGAGACCGACAGGCCCAGGGCTCCCGCCGTGGGACGGCTTCGGACCGCAGGCCGATCCGCGGTCGGGGGACTCGGCGTAGCGTCCGCATCATGACCGCGAACGACAGCACGGGAGAACTCGACGAGGCGTTCGAGCGCCTGCACGCCACCGGTACGGAACGGCTGGGGCGGCTCACCAACCACGCCCCCATGGTGGTCGAGGCGCTCGCCCCGCACGGCCGGGCCGGCGCCGTGCACCGCCGGCTGGATCTGTACCGCCGCAAGCTGGAGGACTTCCCCGGCGCTCGCGCACGGCGACGAGCACGTGATCAAGCTGACCGACACCGCCCTGGACGTCGGTGACGAACAGGCCTTGGCCGCCGCGCTGCGCGCAGCCGAACTCAGCGAACCGCTGGTGTGACGCGCCCGTGAGGCGGGCCTGACCGAGGTGCGACGGCAGACCCCGGCCTGGACGGCCCGGCCGTGGCGCGCGGATCGGTGGGAAGGGTCTATCGTGACCCGCATGTCCGCTCCGGAACTGATCCGCATCGTCTCGCGTGACTCACCGATGGCTCTGGCTCAAGTGGAGCGTGTCCGCGCCGAGTTGGCCGCCGTCCATCCAGGGGTGCGCACCGAGGTCGTACCGGTGAAGACCACCGGCGACAAGTGGCTCGGCGATCTGTCCCAGGTCGAGGGCAAGGGGGCCTTCACCAAGGAGGTCGACGCGGCCCTGCTGGCCGGGGAGGCCGACCTCGCGGTGCACTGCGTCAAGGACGTGCCCGCCGACCGGCCGCTGCCGGCCGGGACGGTCTTCGCCGCGTTCCTGAAGCGGGACGACATCCGGGACGCCCTCGTGCACCCGGGCGGGCTCACCCTGGACGAGCTCCCCGCCGGCACCCGCGTCGGCACCTCGTCGGTGCGCCGGATCGCCCAACTGGCGGCCACCCACCCGCATCTGACGTGCGTCCCGTTCCGCGGCAACGCCAACCGGCGGCTGGAGAAGCTGGCGGCCGGGGAGGCCGACGCGCTGCTGCTGGCCATGTCGGGTCTGGAGCGCATCGGGCGGCCGGACGTCATCAGCGAGGTCCTCTCCCCCGACGTGATGATGCCGCCGATCGGCGCGGGCATCCTCGCCCTGCAGTGCCGGGAGGACGACGGCGACCTCATCGACGCCGTCAGCGCGCTCGGCGATCCCGACACGCATCGGGAGGCCACGGCGGAGCGGATGTTCCTGCATGTGCTCCAGGGCCACTGCAACAGCCCGATCGCCGGCTTCGCCCGCGTGGACCGCGGCGGAGAACTCTCGCTGCGCGCCTGCGTCTTCACCCCGGACGGCAAGACCCGCCTGAACGCCCACGAGTGGGCCGGGCGGCTGGATCCGGCGACGCTGGGCACGTCGGTGGCGGTGGCGCTGCTGCGGCAGGGCGCCCGCGAGATCATCGACGGCATCGCGCACTGAGCGGACAACGTCGCGGCTTCGCGGCCGGTGGCCTGAGTGTCAGGCGGTGCCCTCTTCGGCCTGGTCGCGCAGGAAGGTGCTGACCTGGTGGGCCAGGCAGTCCCGGCCCGCGCCGGCCGGGACGTGGGAGGGCTGCGCCTTCACGCCCAGGCCGCCGGTCCACATCCGGCGCTCCGCCCACTCCTCGTCGACGCGCAGCTGGACCTGGACGTCCACCTGACGCAGGGCGTCCTCGGGTCCGGCGGCGAACAGCACGGCCGTGACCCGGCGCAGCGGATACACGTCGAAGCCCTCGATGAACTGCGAGTTGCGCCAGTCGATGAAGGCGCCCTCGCCGTCGGGCCCGATGCGCACGTCGATCTGGCCGTCCTCGAGGTGGACGCCGAACCGCTCGGGTCCGCGGTTCTCGACCGTGACCCGCAGCGCGAAGTACGTCAGCCCCTCGGCCGCGTCGTCCCGTCCGCGCGGCGGCTCCGCCTGCTCCAGACGGTGGACGCGGACGCGCAGACCGGCATGCTCCTCGTACTCGTGCCAGTCCCCGACCACGTTCGGCTCGTACACAGTCCACCTCTCGACTTCTGAGAGCTGCTTCCTATCCAGGCGGTCAGGGCACTGTCAAATGCGCCTCATGCGCTGTGGCCAGCGGATTCGGCGCAGGTGATCGATGATCAAGCCGTGCGCAGGGACAATCGGTTTCCGGTCGTTCGGCCGGTTTTCGGGGGCGTGCCGCACATCACGTCCGCGGCCATGATCACCGATCTTGACGGTGAGTCATGATCAGCGGGCCAGCCGGCCCAGCAGCGAGGAGGCGGCGGCGATGCCGAGCGCGGCGGCCACCAGGAGCACCGCGAAGTCCGCGCCGAGGTGTGCCGGGGTGCCCAGCAGCAGCCCGCGCAGGGCGTCGACCTGGTAGCTGAGCGGATTGGCCCGGCTCACGGCCTGGAGCCAGCCGGGCATGACGGAGACCGGGTAGAGCGCGTTGGAGCCGAAGAACAGCGGCATGGTGATCGCCTGTCCGAAGCCCATCAGCCGGTCGCGGCTGAGCACGATGCCGGCGATGGTCATCGACAGGCAGGAGAAGAAGGCCGATCCGAGGACCACGGCCGCCGCGACGGCGAGCAGCTTCAGCGGGTTCCAGGTCAGCGCGACGCCGAGCGCCGCGGCGATGACGAGGACGACGACCGCCTGCACAAGTGCCTTGGCCCCGGCGGCGAATGCCTTGCCGGTGATGAGCGCGGCACGTGGAGTGGGCGTGACCAGCAGCTTGTTGAGGACTCCGGCGTCGCGCTCCCAGATGATCTGGATGCCGTAGAAGATGGCGATGAACATCGCGGACTGCGCGATGATGCCGGGCGCCAGGTAGTCGACGTACGGGATTCCGCCGGTCGGGATCGCCCGGATGCGGGTGAAGGTCTGACCGAAGATCAGGAGCCAGAGGGCGGGCTGTACGGCACGGGTGTACAGCTCGGTGCGGTCGTGGCGCAGCTTCTGCAGTTCGACCGCGCACATCGCGAACACCCGGGCGGGCACCAGCCGCCACGGCGCCCTCGGCTCGGGCGGGCGGAGCAGGAGGCCGAGCGCCGGGTCAGCCGACGCGGCGTGCGGTGCGACGGGTTGATCGGACATCGCGGAAGTCTCCTGAGGTGTCGTCGAGGCCGCTGCCGGCGACGTCGCGGAAGACGTCCTCCAGCGTGGCCGGGGTCGCCGTGCCGCGCCGCTCGGCGAGCCGCTCGCGCAGTGCTGCGGGGGTGCCGAGGGCCCGGATACGGCCGCGGTGCATCAGGCCGACCCGGTCGCAGTACTGGTCGGCCTCGTCCATGTAGTGCGTGGTCACCAGGACCGTCATGCCGGTGGCGGCGCGCACGGCGTTGATGTGCTCCCACACGCCGGTGCGGGCGATGGGGTCCAGGCCGATGGTCGGCTCGTCGAGGATCAGCAGACGGGGCGCGCTGACCAGCGCCTGGGCGAGTTCGAGGCGGCGGACCATACCGCCGGAGTAGGTGCCGGCGAGCCGGTCGGCGGCGTCGGCGAGGTCGACGGCCGTCAGCGCCTGGGAGACCCGGGCGGCGCGCTCGCGGCGCGGCACGTCGAAGACGCGGGCGAAGAGGGCGACGTTCTCCCGGCCGGTCAGGCTCGCGTCGGCGGACAACTGCTGCGGGACGTACCCGAGCAGCCGCCGTACGGCCATGCGCTCGCGGGCCGCGTCGTGGCCGAAGACTCCGACCGTGCCCGGCGGGACCGGGAGCAGGGTGGTCAGGCAGCGGATCGCGGTGGTCTTGCCGGCGCCGTTCGGCCCGAGCAGTCCGAAGACCTCGCCTCGCCGGACGGTCAGATCGAGTCCGTCGACGGCCTTGGTCGCACCGAAGGCGTACACCAGGCCGGTGCACGACACGGCATCGGAAACTGGGTCGGTCGGGGGGCCGTCCACCGGGCCGGTCGCGGGATCGGTCACGGGGCTGGACCCCGGACCGGTCTCGGTGTCGGTGTCGGTGTCGGTGTCGGAGCCGGCCATGAGATCGGTCGTGGGATCGGGCTTGGGATCGGTCATGGGATCGGTCATGGCGTCTCCCCCTCCTGCCTCAGGCTCTCGGCCAGCCGGCGCAGCGCGGGTACCGCGGCGCGCAGGGCCTCCCGGTCGGCCTCGGGCAGCTCGGCGAGGTGGCGGTCCAGCAGTTCGGCGCGGCGCTCCTGCCAGTCGCGCAGCCGCTTGAGGGCGGCGTCGGTCGGCAGCAGGCGGGCGGCGCGCCGGTCGGCGGGATCCGTCTCGCGAATCAGGTAGCCGTCCCGGACCAGGTGATTGACCAGGGTGGAGACGGAATTGCCCGCGAGGTACAGCTCCTTGGCCGCCTCGGAGATCCCGATGCCGGGCCGCGCCTCGACCAGCCGCAGCAGCTCGACCTCGGCGCCGCGCAGCCGTGGCGCGGTCAGCCCGGCGCGCAGCCGGCGCCGGGTCAGCCGGTGCACGCCGACGAGGGCACCGGCGAGCTCTTCCGGGAGGGCGTCCTGGCCCACAACGTCCACAACGCCGAGGTTAGCTCTGAGTCAGAGGCATCCCGACCAAGGGCCGGTCAAGAGACGCCGCGCTCACGCAGTGTCGGTGGCCTTTCGCAAATCACCACGTTCTTCGCGAATGGGGTTTCACTCGTATGGAAGAGGGGAATCTGCTTCTCAGTGCTTCGGACAGGAGGCACCTCCGTGGGGCCGGTGTGCCGGGCCCGACGCCCTCCATGTCCGGTCCGCGTGCTCGTCCCACGGTGTCTGTCCACCCAGCATCCGCTGAGGGAGGCGCGCATCGATGCGTACCGCCATCAGGACGCAGCAGCATCCGCACGACGACGCCCCCGACACCGCCGCCGACTTCGCCCGGCTGGCGACTCTGCCCGACGGCACCGAACGCAGGGCGCTGCGAGACGAGCTGGTCCGCCTCTGGCTGCCGATGGCCGAGCGGATCGCCGTACGGTTCCGGGGGCGCGGGGAGTCCCTCGAGGACCTGTACCAGGTCGCGGCGCTCGGACTCGTGAAGGCCGTCGACCACTTCGACCCGGACCGCGGCGGCGCCTTCGAGGCGTACGCCGTGCCGACGATCACCGGTGAGATCAAACGGCACTTCCGCGACCACATGTGGACGCTGCACGTGCCGCGCCGGGTCCAGGACCTGCGCAACCGCGTGCGGCGCGCGGTCAAGGAACTCGGTCAGACCATCCCGGGCCGGGCCCCCACCGTCGCCGAGATCGCCGCGTTCGCGCAGCTCACCGAGCAGGAGGTGCGCACCGGCATGGAGGCGCTGGAGTGCTTCTCCGCGCTGTCGCTGGAGGCGGAGATGCCCGGCACCGACGGCTACGCCCTCGGGGACGCGCTCGGCGGCCCGGACCCGGGCTACGACACCGTCGTGGACCGCGAGGCCGTGAAGCCGTGCCTGCAGGCGCTCCCGGAGCGCGAGCGCACCATCCTCTACCTGCGGTTCTTCAAGGGCATGACGCAGAGCGGGATCGCCGAGCAGCTGGGCATCTCGCAGATGCACGTCTCCCGGCTGCTCAGCGGCTGCTTCGCCCAGCTGCGCGAGGAGATCCTCGCCGATCGCCCGTGATCCACGCAGTGGTCTTCGATCCGGGCGCTGATCCCCGCAGTGGTCCAGGCAGTGATCCAGACAGTGGTCCAGATGCGGGGGCGTCACCCGATCGGTGGCGTCCCCGGGATCTGGGTGGGGCCGTGGCGGTCCAGGGCGTCCTCCAGCTCCGCACGGATCTGCTGCGGCATCTCGCCGTTGCGCGCCCAGATCAGTATCAGCTCCGCGACATTGCGCAGTTTGATGTTGGTGTGCTGGGAGACTTCCTTCAGGACGCGCCAGCCCTGATCAGGTGACATCCGGCCGAGCGCCACGATCATTCCGATCGCCTGGTCCACCACGGCGTGCGAGGTGACCGCTTCCTTGAGCTGATCCACTTCTTCCTGGAGCTCGAAGAGCCGACCGGTTTCGTCGTCCTGGTCCCGCGGTACTCGTCCCACCCTCCCACGTTGCCCCCGGGGGCCACCCGCCGCCACCGGGGGTATTCGACAGGCGGCCCGCAGGGATCCGGTCGGACACTGGAGGTGGACCGGCGGCCGACCGGCCGAAGAGATCAGGACGCGAGCGCCATGAACCACGACACGCCACCCTCCCCACGAGCGACAGAGGTCGTCTCGTCCCACCACGTCTTCGGCGCACCCTGCTGGGTGAGCCTGACCAGTCGCGATCTGGAGGCGACCCAGGACTTCTATTCGGCGGTGCTCGGATGGAAGTGGCGCAAAGGGAAGCTGGGTGACCGGTTCCGGATCGCGCTGGCCGACGACGTGCCGGTCGCCGGGATCGCCGCGGTCGCCACGATGTGGCAGATGGCGGTGGCGTGGACGCCGTACTTCGCGGTGCCGAGCGCGGACGAGGCCGTCTCGCGGGCGCGCGAGCGCGGGGGGACGGTGGCCGTGGGCCCGATCTCGCTCCCGCCGGGGCGGGCCGCGCTGATCGCGGACCGCGACGGGGCGACGTTCGGCATATGGGAGGGCGAGCTCTTCACGAACTGGGAGAACTGGCGGCAGGCCGCGCCGGCCTTCATCCGGCTGCACACCCGCAACGCCTTCGACGCGGCGATCTTCTATGGCGAGATCCTCGACTGGGCCTCGCGGCTGCCCGGCTGCTGCGAGGTGGGCTACGAGGGCAACGAGGTCGTGCTGCGCAGCGAGGGCGAGGTCGTGGCCCGGATCGAGTCGGGCGCGCTGGAGGCGGCGCCCGATCCGACGATCCGGCCGCACTGGCAGGTCCACTTCGCCGTGGCCGACGTGACGGCGTGCGCGTTGGCGGCGGAACAGCATGGGGGCAGCGTGCTGGGCAAGGGGGCGGATGAGGCTGTGCTGCGGGATCCGGACGGGGCGCAGTTCACGATCACCTCGCGTACGGTGACGCGCCGCTGAGGGGGGCGGGGGCGTTGTTCGCCTCCGCGTTGCGTTGTGACTGGTCGCGCAGTTCCCCGCACCCCTTGAACGCCTGCGGCGTCCCTGCTGAAAGGCGCCGCCACCCGGAGGGGCGGCGGCGCCTTCTTCGTCAGCTGCGTTCCGGGGGCGGGGTCGGGTTTCTGCGGCCTCGGGCCGGGCGGGAGAGGACGACCAGGCTGCGCGGGGCGACCGTGACGTCCGTCGCCGCCTTGTACTCGGTCTCGTCGGGGAGGCCGTCCGGCTCCGCGGTGTCGATGCGGACCGTCCAGCGGGTGCCGTACAGGGCGTCGGGGAGCGTGAAGACGACGGGTTCCCAGTAGCTGTTGAGCAGGAGGAGGAAGGAGTCGTCGACGACCGGGCGGCCGTAGCGGTCCGGTTCGGCGATGGCGTCGCCGTTGAGGAACACGCCGATGCAGTGGGCGTCGGAGCGCTGCCACTCCTCGTCGGTCATCTCCTGCGCGTCCGGCAGCAGCCAGACGAGGTCGGGCAGCGGCTGGTCGGCGTTGGTGACCGTGTCGCCGCGGAAGAAACGGCGGCGGCGCAGTACGGGGTGCTCGGCGCGCAGGCGGATGAGGCGGCGGGTGAAGCCGGCCAGGTCGCGCTGTTCTTCGGTCAGCCGCCAGTCGATCCAGGAGATGTCGTTGTCCTGGCAGTAGGCGTTGTTGTTGCCGCGCTGGGTGCGCCCGAGCTCATCACCGTGGCACAGCATCGGGATGCCCTGGGACAGCAGCAGGGTGGCCAGCAGGTTGCGTTGCTGGCGGGCGCGCAGTTCCAGGACCGCGGGGTTGGCGGTCTCGCCCTCGGTGCCGCAGTTCCAGGACCGGTTGTGGCTCTCGCCGTCGCGGTTGTTCTCGCCGTTGTCCTCGTTGTGCTTGTCGTTGTAGGAGACCAGGTCACGCAGGGTGAAACCGTCGTGGGCGGTGACGAAGTTGACGCTGGCGCGCGGCCGGCGCCGGTTGTGCTGGTAGAGGTCGGAGGAGCCGGTCAGGCGGGAGGCGAACTCGCCGAGCGAACCGGGCTCGGTGCGCCAGAAGTCGCGTACCGTGTCGCGGTACTTGCCGTTCCACTCCGACCACAGCGGCGGGAAGTTGCCCACCTGGTAGCCGCCCTCCCCCACGTCCCACGGCTCGGCGATCAGCTTCACCCGGCTGATCACCGGATCCTGCTGGATCAGGTCGAAGAACGCCGACAGCCGGTCCACCTCGTGGAACTGCCGGGCCAGGGTGGCCGCGAGATCGAAGCGGAACCCGTCGACGTGCATCTCCGTCACCCAGTACCGCAGCGAGTCCATGATCAGCTGCAGCACGTAGGGGTGGCGCATCAGCAGGCTGTTGCCGGTGCCGGTGGTGTCGTAGTAGTGCGCGAAGTCGCCGTCCACCAGGCGGTAGTACGAGGCGTTGTCGATGCCGCGGAAGGACAGCGTCGGGCCCTTCTCGTTGCCCTCGGCGGTGTGGTTGTAGACGACGTCGAGGATGACCTCGAGGCCGGCCGCGTGCAGCGCCTTGACCATCGACTTGAACTCCGCGACCTGCTGGCCCCGGCTGCCGTGGGCGGCGTAGGCGTTGTGCGGGGCGAAGAAGCCGATGGTGTTGTAGCCCCAGTAGTTGACCAGGCCCTTGTCCTGCAGGACGCCGTCCTGGACGAACTGGTGGACGGGCATCAGCTCCACGGCGGTGACCCCGAGCGAGGTCAGGTGTTCGAGGATCGCCGGGTGGGCGAGGCCGGCGTAGGTGCCGCGCAGTTCGGGCGGCACGTCGGGGTGGGTGCGGGTCAGGCCGCGCACGTGCGCCTCGTAGATCACGCTGTCCGCGTAAGGTGTGCGCGGCGGCCGGTCGTCGCCCCAGTCGAAGTACGGGTCGGTGACCACACCGAGCATGGTGTGCCCGGCGCTGTCGGCCGGGTCGGGGCCGTGGGCGTTGCGCTCGTACAGCGAGGGGTGGTTGTCGATCTGCCCGTCGACGGCCCGTGCGTAGGGGTCCAGCAGCAGTTTCGCCGGGTTGCAGCGGTGCCCCATGGCGGGCGCCCACGGCCCGTGGACCCGGTAGCCGTAGCGCTGGCCGGGTCCGACGCCCGGCAGGTAGCCGTGCCAGACGAAACCGTCCGCCTCGGTCAGCGGGACGGTGCGGTGGGCGCCGCGATCGTCGACGAGGATCAGTTCGACGCGCTCGGCCACCTCGCTGAACAGCGCGAAGTTGGTGCCCTGGCCGTCGTAGACGGCACCCAGCGGGTAGGGGTGCCCGCTCCACACGGGCACCCCTGCCTTCTTCTTCGGGTCGGTGGTCGTCACCGGCTCGCCTCCAGTACGTCGCCCACCGTCTCGCCGGCCAGTGCGACAGTCCGGAGCGCGCGCGGCACCTGGAGCATCTCGCGCAGGGCCGGGAACGGAGTGGTGGGGATGAGCGGCTCGCGGTCGCCGACCCGGGCGCGCTGCGAGAACCAGATGACTTTGCTGCCGGTGTCGGTGGCGCAGCACCCCCACCCGTCGCTGCTCGCCGCGATGCGCTCCAGGCAGCTGCGCAGGTCCTGGTCCGGGCGCAGCTCGCAGTCGTTCTCCCCGATGGCGGTGATCAGGTGCTGACCGTTCCACCACATCTCGATGGAGGTGTTCTTGTCGGTGGCGTGTTCGTCGATGGCCCGCAGCAGCATCTCGGTGCTGCGGCACACGGGCTCGACCAGGTTCTCCAGGTCCCAGTACTTCAGGTGCGCGGCCATGATGCGCCTGACCTGTCCGACCCGCTCCGGGCTGACTTCCACGTCGAGGTGGTAGTAGCAGGGCACTGCGGTCTTCATCGTCGTTGGCTCCTCACCGGCGACGCTCAGGCTCCTAACGCCCTGGCGGGCGGTACCCCGAACACGAAGCGTGAGCGATGTTCGCTTCTGAGTCACCCCCAACACTGAGGGTGATACGCCATTCGTGCAACACGAGCACACCACGGCCAAGATCCAACAGGACGGTAGGTCATCGCACGTGCACCATAAGTGAAGGCCACGAGAGGTTTTCCGGCTGATGCCCCTCTGCGTACGCGGCCGGCCCGTCCGTCGGGCGTCGTACCTCTCGCACTCCCGGAAGGTGAACAGCGCCATGCTGCTACCCGCGAAAGCCGAAGTCGCCAGGCATCTGCAGCGTTACCGCGCCTGGGAGCGGGCCATGCTCGCCTCGCCCGCCGACAGCGCGGTGCGGGCCACCTTCGAGGACACGGGATACACCCTGTGCGTGCTGATGGGCAAGCGTTGCGCACGGGAGGCCGCCGACGCCGCGGAACGCTATCTGCGGTCGGACGCGGCCACCTCCCTGTGGCAGGGCGCTCCGCGGCGGCGGACGAAAAACGTGGCGCGCAGGAGTGGAACACGCTCCGCCCGGCGTTTCCCGGCGGAGCACTAGCCCTCCTCCGGTGCAGCTTGGACATCCACCAGCCCGGCCACGGCCCGGCTTCGAGCACGCAGGAGGTTCACGATGAAGTCCACCAGGCCCATCGGCCGTGTCCCTGTGCGGGATGTCCATCCGCGCGTGGAGTGCGGCAGGCGACCGGCGAAGGCCGTCGTGGGCGAGACGTTCATGGTCACCGCGACCGTGTTCCGCGAGGGGCACGACGCGGTGGGCGCGAATGTCGTCCTGCGCGGCCCGGGCGGCCGCAAGGGGCCGTGGACTCCTCTGCGTGAACTGGCCGAGGGCAGCGACCGCTGGGGCGCCGAGGTGACCCCGGACGCGGAGGGCCACTGGACGTACACCGTGGAGGCGTGGAGCGACCCGGTCACCACCTGGCGCCGGCACGCCGCCATCAAGATCCCGGCGGACATCGACGCGGGCCTGGTGCTGGAGGAGGGCGGCCAGCTGTACGAGCGGGCGGCGGCCCGGGCGCCGCGCGGCCCGGCGCGCACCCTGCTGCGGGAGACCGCGAAGAGGCTGCTCGACGACTCGTTGCCGGTGCAGGACCGTTACGCCGCCGCGCTGGCGCCGGAGGTGGACGAGGTCCTGGCCCGCCATCCGCTGCGCGACCTGGTCACCGCGTCCAAGGCCATGCCCCTGCTGGTGGAGCGGGAGCGGGCGCTGTTCGGGTCCTGGTACGAGTTCTTCCCGCGCTCGGAGGGCACGCCCGAGCAGCCGCACGGCACGTTCCGCACCGCCGCCCGGCGGCTGCCGAAGATCGCCGCGATGGGCTTCGACGTCGTCTACCTGCCGCCCATCCATCCGATCGGCACGACCTTCCGCAAGGGGAAGAACAACACCCTCACCGCCGGGCCGGACGACGTGGGCGTGCCGTGGGCGATCGGCTCCCCGGAGGGCGGCCACGACGCCGTGCACCCTCAGCTGGGCACGATCGAGGACTTCGACTGGTTCGTGAAGCAGGCCCGCTCGCACGGTCTGGAGATCGCCCTCGACTTCGCGCTCCAGTGCTCACCCGACCACCCGTGGGTGCACAAGCACCCCGAGTGGTTCCACCACCGCGCCGACGGGACGATCGCCTACGCCGAGAACCCGCCGAAGAAGTACCAGGACATCTATCCGATCGCCTTCGACCAGGACATGGACGGCCTGGTCAAGGAGACGGTCCGCGTCCTGCGGCACTGGATGGACCACGGGGTGCGGATCTTCCGCGTGGACAACCCGCACACCAAGCCGGTGGTCTTCTGGGAGCGGGTGATCGCGGACATCAACGCCTCCGACCCGGACGTGATCTTCCTGGCCGAGGCGTTCACCCGCCCGGCGATGATGCACACCCTGGCCCAGATCGGCTTCCAGCAGTCGTACACGTACTTCACCTGGCGCAACGGCAAGCAGGAGCTGACGGAGTACCTCACCGAGCTGTCCGGTGAGGCCGCCTCCTACATGCGGCCGAACTTCTTCGCCAACACCCCGGACATCCTGCCGGGCTACCTCCAGCACGGCGGACGGCCCGCCTTCGAGGTGCGTGCGGTGCTCGCGGCGACCCTCTCCCCCACCTGGGGCATCTACTCCGGTTACGAGCTGTGCGAGAACACCCCGCTGAAGGAGGGCAGCGAGGAGTATCTGGACTCCGAGAAGTACCAGCTCAGGCCCCGTGACTGGGAGGCCGCCGAGCGCGAGGGCCGCACCATCGCCCCGCTGATCGCCCGCCTGAACGACATCCGGCGCGGCCACCCGGCGCTCCGCCGGCTGCGCAACCTCCGTTTCCACGCCACCGACAACGACGCGGTCATCGCCTACAGCAAGCGCGAGGGTGACGACACGGTGCTCGTGGTGGTGAACCTCGATCCCCACCACACCCAGGAGGCCACGGTCTCGTTGGACATGCCGCACCTCGGCCTGGACCGGCACGCCGAGACGACCGTGCACGACGAACTGACCGGTGCGACCTACCGCTGGGGCGGCGCCAACTACGTGCGCCTCGAACCCGGTCGGACGCCGGCCCACGTGTTCCACGTCCGGTGAGCCACCCCACGAAACGGAGGTCGATCAGCCCCATGTCCGTCAACGAGCCCGTCCCGGACACATTCGAGGACACCCCGGCGAAGGACCGGGACCCCGACTGGTTCAAGCGTGCTGTCTTCTACGAGGTCCTCGTCCGCTCCTTCCAGGACAGCAACGGCGACGGCGTCGGCGACCTCAAGGGCCTGACCGCCAAACTCGACTATCTGCAGTGGCTGGGCGTGGACTGCCTGTGGCTGCCGCCCTTCTTCAAGTCACCGCTGCGGGACGGCGGCTACGACGTCGCCGACTACACCTCGGTCCTGCCCGAGTTCGGTGACCTGGCCGACTTCGTGGAGTTCGTGGACGCCGCCCACCAGCGCGGCATGCGCGTGATCATCGACTTCGTGATGAACCACACCAGCGACCAGCACCCGTGGTTCCAGGAGTCGCGCAAGAACCCGGACGGCCCGTACGGCGACTACTACATGTGGGCCGACGACGACAAGGGCTACCCGGACGCCCGGATCATCTTCGTCGACACCGAGTCCTCCAACTGGACGTACGACCCGGTGCGGGGGCAGTACTTCTTCCACCGCTTCTTCTCCCACCAGCCGGACCTGAACTACGAGAACCCGGCCGTGCAGGAGGAGATCCTGGCCGCGCTGCGGTTCTGGCTCGACCTGGGGATCGACGGCTTCCGGCTGGACGCGGTGCCGTACCTGTACGCGGAGGAAGGCAGCAACTGCGAAAACCTTCCGGCAACCCATCAGTTCCTGAAGCGGGTGCGCCGGGAGATCGACCTGATGTACCCGGACACGGTGCTGCTGGCGGAGGCCAACCAGTGGCCGGAGGACGTGGTCGACTACTTCGGCGACTACTCCGCGGGCGGCGACGAGTGCCACATGGCCTTCCACTTCCCGGTCATGCCGCGCATCTTCATGGCCGTGCGCCGCGAGTCCCGGTACCCGGTGTCGGAAATCCTGGCGAAGACCCCGCCGATCCCGGACGGTTGCCAGTGGGGCATCTTCCTGCGCAACCACGACGAGCTGACGCTCGAGATGGTGACGGACGAAGAGCGCGACTACATGTGGGCGGAGTACGCCAAGGATCCGCGGATGCGCGCCAACATCGGCATCCGGCGGCGCCTCGCGCCCCTGCTCGACAACGACCGCAACACGATCGAGCTGTTCACCGCGCTGCTGCTGTCCCTGCCCGGCTCGCCGATCATCTACTACGGCGACGAGATCGGCATGGGCGACAACATCTGGCTCGGCGACCGCGACGCGGTGCGCACCCCCATGCAGTGGACGCCGGACCGCAACGCCGGATTCTCCACGGCCGACCCCGGGCGGCTCTATCTGCCCACGATCATGGACCCGGTCCACGGCTACCAGGTCACCAATGTCGAGGCGTCCATGGCGTCGCCGTCGTCGCTGCTGCACTGGACCCGCCGGATGATCGAGATCCGCAAGCAGAACACAGCCTTCGGACTGGGGTCCTACACCGAGCTGCCGTCGTCGAACCCGGCGGTGCTGGCGTTCCTGCGCGAGTACGAGGACGACCTGGTGCTGTGCGTGCACAACTTCTCCCGCTTCGCCCAGCCCACCGAGCTGGACCTGCGGGCCTACGACGGCCGCCATCCGGTCGAACTCTTCGGTGGCGTGCGCTTCCCCGCCATCGGAGAGCTGCCCTACCTGCTCACCATCGCAGGCCACGGCTTCTACTGGTTCCGGCTCGCCCGAGTCGCATCCCGCATCGGCCGCCGACAGTAGCGCGCCGAGGAAAGGACGCGTCACCATGCCGAAGACCGCATCCCTCCAGCCGAGCACTTCCGGCATCGCTCTGCATCTGGACTCGCTCGCGGGTCTGCTGCGCGAGTGGCTGCCACGGCAACGCTGGTTCGCCGGGAAGGACCGACCGGTCACGGATCTGCGTCTGCTGTCGATGACCGAGCTGTTCCCGGGCTGTCTGCATGTGCTCATCCATGCCGCGCACGCCGGGTCGCCCCCGCCGCACGCCGGGGTGCCCGCGCCCGGCGGGACGGCGGCCCCGGCGGGCGGCGACTGCTACCAGTTGCTGCTCGGCTTCCAGGAGCATCTCTCGCCCCGGCTGGGCAAGGCGCTGATCGGGCGGGCGGAGAGCGGCCCGATGGCCGGTCTCACGGTCTACGACGCGCTGCTGGACCCGCGCTCGGCGCATCTGCTGCTGGAGCGGATGCGGCACTCCGGGACGCTGGGGCCGCTGCTGTTCGACTCCGATCCGTCGGTGCCGATCCCGTCCGGTCTCGCGCCCCGGCTGCTGGACGCCGAGCAGTCCAACACGTCGCTGGTGTACGGCGACGCCTTCATCCTGAAACTGTTCCGGCGTATCCAGCCCGGTATCAACCCGGATCTGGAGGTACCGCTCGCGCTCGCCCGGGAAGGCTGTGCGCGGGTGCCGGCTCCGGTGGCGTGGATGCGGACCAGCCGGCCCCAGGAGGCGACGCTGGGCGTGCTGCAGCCGTTCCTGCCGAACGCCTCCGACGGCTGGACGCTGGCCCTGCAGGCCCTCTCGCGCGGTGAGGACTTCACCGCGGAGGCGAGCGCGCTGGGCGCCGCCACCGCCGAGGTGCACCTCGCGCTCGCCGCGGCCTTCCCGGCCGGCGGCCACGCGGAGAACGCGCGGCTGGCGGATGCGATGACCGAGCGGCTGGACGCCGCCGCCCACCAGGTCAGGGCGCTGCGCCCGCACGTGCCGGGGCTGCGGGCGGCGTTCGGCGCGCTCGGCGCCTGCGACCCGGGCCCGCCGGCCCAGCGCATCCACGGTGACCTGCACCTGGGTCAGGTGCTGCGCGCCGGACGGGAGTGGTTCGTCATCGACTTCGAGGGCGAACCGTCACGGCCGCTGGCCGAGCGGCGCAGCACCCATTCGCCGGTGCGGGACATCGCCGGCATGCTGCGCTCCTTCGACTACGCGGCCCGGCAGCGCAGGCCGTGGCGTCCCGAGTGGGCGCGCCGCTGCCGCGAGGCCTACTGCGCGGGTTACGCCGCGCGGGCGGGCTGGGATCCGCGCAAGAAGCACGCCCTGCTGCGCGCCTACGAGACGGACAGGGCTGTGTACGAAGTGCTCTACGAGGCCAAGCACCGACCTGCCTGGCTTCCCGTACCCATGGCGGCGATCGAACGACTCGCCGTGAGAGGAGACTGACCCGTGGCGCTCCGCGACACCTCACTCCCCGAGCCGTCGGGCCCGGCCCGCACAGCGGCCACCGACCTGGACCCGGCCGACCGGGGCCGGCTGCTGGCGGGTGCCCATCACGATCCGCACGCCCTGCTGGGCGTTCACCCGGTGCCGGGCGGGGTGCTCTTCCGGGCGCTGCGGCCCTTCGCCCGCGCGGTCAGCGTGGTGGTCGGCCGCAAGCGGCATCCGCTGACCTCGGACGGCGACGGTCTGTTCTCGGCCGTGCTGCCGCTGAAGAAGATCCCGGGCTACAAGCTGGCGGTGTCGTACGAGGACGCCGAGTACGTGGTGGACGACCCGTACCGGTTCCTGCCGGCGCTCGGCGAGTTCGATCTGCACCTGATCCGGGAGGGCCGGCACGAGCAGCTGTGGAAGGCGCTCGGCGCGGAGCCGATGACCCACGAGGGCGTGGCCGGCACCCGGTTCACGGTGTGGGCGCCGAACGCGCAGGGCGTGCGGGTCGCCGCGGACTTCACCTACTGGGACGGCACCCAGTTCCCGATGCGCTCGCTGGGCGCGTCCGGGGTGTGGGAGCTGTTCCTGCCCGGGGTCGGCGAGGGCACCCGGTACAAGTTCGAGATCACCTCGCGCTACGGGCACCGCTTCCTGAAGGCCGACCCGATGGCGCGGTGCACGGAGGTGCCGCCGGACACCGCGTCGATCGTGACGGCGTCGGCGCACGAGTGGGGCGACGCGGACTGGATGGCGCACCGCGGTGATGTTCCGGTGCACCGGGCACCGTTCTCGGTCTACGAAGTCCACCTGCCCTCCTGGCGACCCGGCCTGACCTACCGCGAACTCGCGGAGGAACTGCCGGCGTACGTCAGGGACATGGGGTTCACGCATGTGGAGCTGATGCCGGTCGCCGGGCACCCTTTCAGCGGGTCGTGGGGTTACCAGGTCACGTCCCACTACGCGCCGATGCCGCGGCTCGGCACGCCGGACGACTTCCGCTACTTCGTCGACGCCTGCCACCGGGCCGGCATCGGCGTGATCATGGACTGGGTGCCGGCGCACTTCCCGAAGGACGACTGGGCCCTGGCCCGCTTCGACGGCGATCCGCTGTACGAACCCGGGGACGACCAGCGGGCGGAGCACCCCGACTGGGGCACGTACGAGTTCGACTACGGCCGCACCGAGGTGCGCAACTTCCTGGTCGCCAACGCGGTGTACTGGTGCGAGGAGTTCCACATCGACGGCCTGCGCGTGGACGCCGTCGCCTCGATGCTCTACCTGGACTACTCGCGCGAGGACGGCCAGTGGACGCCGAACATCTTCGGCGGCAACGAGGACCTGGCCGCCAAGGCGTTCCTGCAGGAGATGAACGCCACCGTCTACCGTCGCTGCCCGGGGGTCGTGACGATCGCGGAGGAGTCCACGGCCTGGGACGGCGTGACACGGCCCACCGACAGCGGCGGCCTGGGCTTCGGGCTGAAGTGGAACATGGGCTGGATGCACGACTCCCTGCAGTACATGAGCAAGGAGCCGATCCACCGCAAGTACCACCACCACGAGATGACGTTCTCGATGGTGTACGCCTACAGCGAGAACTACGTCCTGCCGATCAGCCACGACGAGGTGGTGCACGGCAAGCAGGCCCTGGTGTCGAAGATGCCGGGCGACTGGTGGCAGCGCCGCGCCAACCACCGTGCCTACCTCGGCTTCATGTGGGCTCACCCGGGCAAGCAACTGCTCTTCATGGGGCAGGAGTTCGCGCAGGGCGGCGAGTGGAACGCGGAGCACGGGCCGGAGTGGTGGCTGATGGATCCCGGCCACATGGCGGCGGGCGACCACCGCGGGGTGCAGGAGCTGGTGCGCGATCTGAACACCCTGTACCTGGCCACGCCCGCGCTGTGGCAGCGGGACACCGAACCGGCCGGCTTCCGCTGGGTGGCCTGTGACGCCGCCGACGACAACGTGTTCGCGTTTGTGCGCTACGACGCCGAGGGCGGCCCGCTGCTGGCGGTGTCCAACTTCTCGCCCGTCGTCCGCCACGACTACGTCCTGCACGTCGGTGACGACGTCACGGCCTGGCGGGAGGTCCTGAACACCGACGCGGCGAAGTACGGCGGCAGCGACGTCACGCTCCCCGAGCCGGTCAAGCCGGAGGACGGGAAGGTCCGGCTCACGCTGCCTCCGCTGGCGACGGTGTGGATGTCGTCGTATCCTTCGCGTTCCATGTAGCGATCACGGGGAACCCGACTGTGCGTCCCGTAGCGGTTCGGCCAGGAAAGGCGGCCTGAAGGTGCGCACAGTCGGTGTGGAGGAGGAGCTGCTCCTCGTCGACCCGGAGACCGGTGATCCCAAGGCTCTGTCCGCGGCCGCCCTGGCCCGCGCGGAGCACGAGGACGCCGGTCAGGAGGTCTTCGAGAAGGAGCTGTACGACCAGATGCTCGAGTTCGCCACCCGGCCGCAGTCCGGGATGGCGGACCTGCACGAGGAGATCGTGCGGTGCCGCAAGGAAGCGGCCCGGCACGCCGAGAGCATCGGCTGCACCGTCGCGGCGCTGGCCACGTCGCCCCTTCCGGTCAGCCCGGCGATAGGGATGAACGACCGCTATCAGTGGATGGCGGAGCAGTACGGCATCGCCACCCGGGAGCAGCTCGTGTGCGGCTGCCATGTCCATGTGTCGGTGGACTCCGACGAGGAGGGCGTGGCCGTCGTCGACCGGATCCGGCCCTGGCTGCCGGTGCTGTCCGCGCTGAGCGCCAACTCGCCCTTCTGGCAGGGCCGGGATTCCGGTTACCGCAGTTACCGCAGCCGGGTGTGGGGGCGCTGGCCCTCGGCCGGACCGACCGAGTTGTTCGGGTCCGTGGCGGGCTACCGGCAGCGGGTGGACGACATGGTCGCCACCGGGGTGATCCTCGACAAGGCGATGGTCTACTTCGACGCCCGCCTCTCGGAGCGGTACCCGACGGTGGAGATCCGGGTCTCGGACGTGTGTCTGCACGCGGACACGGCGGTGCTCGTCGCCACGCTGGTGCGGGGTCTTGTCGAGACGGCTGCACGGCAGTGGCGGGCGGGGGTGGAGCCGGCCGGGCACAGCGTGAGCATGCTGCGGCTGGCGGCCTGGCGGGCCGCGCGCTCCGGGATCGACGGCGAGCTGGTGCATCCGGCGACCATGCGGCCGGCGCCCGCCGAGGAGGTCGTACAGGCGCTGCTCAGGCATGTCGAGGACGCCCTCGCCGACAGCGGGGACCTGGAGTGGGCCCGCGAGTCGTGTGCCCGGCTGCTGCGCGACGGCAACGGCGCCCGGATCCAGCGCGCGCTGCTGGAGCGCACCGACAGTCTGCGGGGCGTGGTCGCGGAGTGCGTACGGCACACGCAGGCCTGAGGTCCAGGCGGGACCGCTGCCCGGCCGGGACCCGCGCGGTCGCTCACAGGGCCAGGGAGATGGCGTAGGCCAGGAAGAAGGCCGCCACCAGCACCACGAGGACGATGATCAGCACCAGCGGGGTCTTCGCCCAGCCCTTGGGCGGGTTGTGCACCTCGCGGGGGCCGGCCTCGGGCAGGCTGCTCTCCGCGGGCGGGGTCTCGCCCGGGGGGACGCCGCCGCCCGGTTCCAGGCCGGTGGTGCGTTCCGGTTCGGGGTCGGGGTTGGTGTAACTCATGCCTTCCGAGTCCCCCATAGCGGGCGGGATCAACGAAGCGGCATCACTTCCGCGAACCGGGCACCGCGCGCGGCCCGGCGGGGCTAGAGTCCCCCCACCGCCGACCCGGGTGGTCCCGCAGGTCAGCGGCGGAGCCGCCCGCGCATCTCCAGGAGCAGCGCATGCCCGAGTCCGCCCTCGCTCCCCCGGTCGTCGCCCCGCTGACCGGTGGGCTGGCCGACAGTGTCTTCGCCGCCGCGGACCGCGACCCGGTGCGGCCCGCGCTGGCGCGCCGTCGCGCCGACGGCGGATGGGACAAGGTCACGACCGTGGAGGTGCGCGATCAGGTGCTCGGCCTGGCCCGGGGGCTGGTGGCCTCCGGGATCCGGCCGGGCGACCGCGTCGCGATCATGGCGCGCACCCGCTACGAGTGGACGCTGCTGTGCCATGCGCTGTGGGCGGTGGGAGCCGAAGTGGTGCCGGTGCATCCGACGGCCTCCCGGGACCAGGTGGCGTTCATCCTGCGGGACGCCGAGTGTGTGGGGGTGGCCGTCGAGGACGAGCCGAGCGTGATGACGGTCGGCTCGGTGTGCGCCTCGCTGCCGCGGCTGCGGCATGTGTGGCAGCTGGACGCGGGGGCGCTCGGGCAGCTGGCGGAGCGTGGTGCGCCCATCGCGCCGACCACGGTGGACTCGCTGCGCCGGCTCGTGCTGCCCGACTCGACGGCGGTCGTCGCGTACACCTCCGGCACTTCGGGCCGGCCGATGGGGTGCGCGCTGAGCCACCGGGCGCTGGCGCATCCCTGCGACACCCTGCTGGCGGGCTGGGGGCACACGGCGGCACCGGCCGGGCAGCAGGCGTCCGTGCTCGCCTTCCTTCCGTTCTCCCATGTCTACGGCCTGATGATCCAGGGCCTGTGCCTGCGCGGCGGGGTACTGCTGGGGCACGAGCCGGACATGAGCGAGGAGGCGCTGTCCTCGGCGCTGCGCACCTTGCGGCCGACGTACTTCTATGCGGTGCCGTCGGTGTTCGAGAAGGTGTACAAGACGTTCCTGCGCACCGCCCAGCGGGCCGGCCGCGGCGCACTGTTCGAGCGGGCGGCGCAGACGGCGCGGGATTTCGCAGCGGCCTGTGAGCGGCAGCGCACGGGCCGTGGCGGGGGGCCCGGGTTCGAGCTGCGGCTGCAGCACGCGGTGTACGAGCGGACGGTGTACCGGCGGCTGCGGGCGGCGCTGGGCGGCCGGGTGACGCGGGCGACGTCCGGCGGATCACCGCTGCACCGGGAGCTGTCCTGGTTCTACGAGGGCATCGGCATCTATGTGCACGACGGGTACGGGCTGACGGAGACCGCCGGCGGGATCACCATGCAGCCGCTGGGCCGGGAGAAGGCGGGGACGGTCGGGCAGGCCCTGCCCGGGATGGAGATCCGGATCGCCGAGGACGGGGAGATCCTGGTGCGCGGGCCGTCGGTGTTCCAGGGATACGTCGGGAACCGGGCCGCCAGCCGGGCCGTGCTGCGCGGCGGCTGGCTGGCCACCGGTGACCTCGGGCACCTGGACGGGGAGGGGTATCTGACCATCACCGGCCGGAAGAAGGACGTGATCATCACCAGCGGCGGCAAGAGCGTGGCGCCGGCCTTCCTGGAGCAGCGGCTGCGCATGCATCCCCTCGTCCATCAGGCCGTCGTCGTGGGCGACAACCGGCCGTGCGTGGGGGCGCTGATCACCTTGGACCCGGAGTTCCTGACGCACTGGCGGCGCTCGCTGGCGCTGCCGGGGAGCCATCCGCTGCGGGAGGCCCGTGAGGAGAACGCGCTGCGTGAGGAGATCGGACGGGCCGTGGCCGCGGCCAACAGTGCGGTGTCGCGGTCGGAGTCGGTGCGGGTCTTCCGTGTGCTGCCGGAGCCGTTCGACCAGGCGAGCGGGCTGCTGACCCCGTCGCTGAAGCTGCGCCGGGACGCGATCGTGCGGGCGTACGCCGCCGAGATCGAGGCGATGTACGCGGCCCGCTCACGCCCGGTGCGGCACTATGCGTCGGAGCCGCCCGGCTGGGACGACTCCGACGATGTGTTCCGTTGACGTGTGAGGTCACCGGGCATGACACGCGAGGCCGGCGACCATGATGGTGACGAGGCCCGGTCAGCTGCCGACGTACCAGCTGAAGCCGCCGTGGGAGGCGGCCAGCGAGATCAGCACCACGAAGATGATCAGGTCGATGATGCCGAGCACCACACCGGCCTTCGCCATGCCGCCGCCCTTCACGGGCGCCTGGCGCAGGCCGACGGCTCCGAACACGATCGCGAGCGGGCCGAGGATCACGCCGGCGAAGAACACGCCGACGATGCCGCAGACGAGGCCGGCGATCGCCAGGCCGTTGGTGCGCGAACCGGAGGAGGCGGCAGGGGAACTGCCGTAACTCGACATCAGATTCTCCCGGTCTAGGGGGTGTTGGGCTCCTACGGCCGTCCGGGTGCCCCCGGGGCGGGTCCGCATTCCGTCGGGAAACGAATACGTTTTCGATGGTGCTGACGGATCGAGACGCGTACCTTCCAGACCCCTGGGAACCCTCCAGATGGCAACGGAATGCTCACAAGAAGGGACGACCGCCCTGCTGTCGCCGGGGTAGTGGATGGGACATGGCAACCGAGCCGCGTTGGGACAATGCGCTGACCACCCGAGATATGCCGCACCGCACGACACGTTTCGAGGGCGAACCACGGGACGTGACAGGAGCCCGGCTGGCCGCGGAGGACTTCCTCCGCGCTCTGGCCAGGATCCAGCCGCCCTCTGCGGACGAGTGCTGGCACGACATCGTGTTGATCGTCACAGAGCTGGCCGCCAACGCGGTGCAGTACGCCCCGGGCCCCTTCGAGCTGCAGCTGCGGCGGACCTTCGACGGTGTGCACGTCGTCCTGCACGACACCAGCACCACTCCGCCCACTCCGCGCCCCTTCCACCCCAGCCGCGGGGGCGGGGGCATCGGCTGGTACCTGGTGCAGACCCTGTGCACCCAGGTCAGTGTGGTGACGAACGACGACGGCAAGGACGTGCACGTCTTCCTGCCCTGGTGACCGCGGACCTGTTGCCCGGCCCCCGTTCCCTCGGCGGGGCCGGGCAACGGCACGTCACGCCACCGGTACGCCGATCGTGCTGCCACCCCTCGGGCACGGGCTGACGGCGGGCCGCCGGCCCGGCCGCCGGACCAGCGTGCCGCACCCGAGGACGATCAGCATGCCGCGCCCCGCGAGGGACGGTTTTCGGCCGCTCCGTGAGGCCGGGCGCAAGCTCGCGTGCGCTGCGCGCTGCCCTTCGCAGGACCACCGGGAAATCCAACCGGGTACCCGGTTTCACGCTTCGCACACACGGTGCGTGACGTGCAGTTTCCGTGTGACCGTTCTTTGACGGGATGCCGTGTCGCCGGTCGGCTGCGTGGGTTAATCTGCGGCGTATTTCTCACACCGCCAGTCCTCGTGAACTGCGAAGACACCACCTGGCGGACGACTGTGACCTGGGAACGAGGGGACGGATGACCAGCAACACGACCGAGGCCGTGGACCCGGTCCCGGCCGACCAGGAGCTCAAGAGGCTCCTGGTCGGCCTGACGGCGGTCCGGGACGGCGACTTCGGTACGCGGCTGCCCGACGATGTCGGCGGACTGATGGGCGACATCGCCAAGGTCTTCAACGGCATGGTCGACCAGCTGTCGGTCTTCACCTCCGAAGTGACCCGGGTGGCGCGGGAGGTGGGCACCGAGGGGACGCTCGGCGGCCAGGCCGAGGTGCCGGGGGTCTCCGGCACCTGGGCCGATCTGACCGACTCCGTCAACGCGATGGCGGGCAACCTGACCACACAGGTGCGTGACATCGCGCAGGTCGCCACGGCCGTGGCCAAGGGTGATCTGTCCCAGAAGATCGACGTGGCCGCCCGCGGCGAGATCCTCCAGCTGAAGAACACCGTCAACACGATGGTCGACCAGCTCTCCGCCTTCGCCGACGAGGTCACCCGCGTCGCCCGCGAGGTCGGCAGCGAGGGCCGTCTCGGCGGCCAGGCCCAGGTGCCCGGGGTCGCCGGTGTCTGGCGGGATCTCACCGACTCCGTCAACCTGATGGCCGGCAATCTCACCGCGCAGGTGCGCAACGTCGCCCAGGTGACGACCGCCGTCGCGCAGGGCGACCTCTCGCAGAAGATCACCGTCGACGCGCGCGGCGAGATCCTGGAGCTGAAGAACACCATCAACACGATGGTCGACCAGCTCTCCGCCTTCGCCGACGAGGTCACCCGCGTCGCCCGCGAGGTCGGCACCGAGGGCCGCCTCGGCGGCCAGGCGGACGTCAAGGGCGTCAAGGGCACCTGGCGGGATCTCACCGATTCGGTGAACTTCATGGGCGGCAACCTGACCGCACAGGTACGCAACGTCGCCCAGGTCGCCACCGCCGTCGCCCAGGGCGACCTCTCGCAGAAGATCACCGTGGACGCGCGCGGCGAGATCCTGGACCTCAAGGAGACCATCAACACGATGGTCGACCAGCTCTCCGCCTTCGCCGACGAGGTCACCCGCGTCGCCCGCGAGGTCGGCACCGAGGGCCGCCTCGGCGGCCAGGCCCATGTGCGCGGGGTCTCCGGCACCTGGAAGGACCTCACCGACAACGTCAACGTGATGGCGTCCAACCTGACCAGCCAGGTGCGCTCCATCGCCCAGGTCGCCACCGCCGTCGCCAAGGGCGACCTGTCCCAGAAGATCACCGTGGAGGCCAAGGGCGAGGTCGCCGCGCTGGCCGACGTGATCAACACGATGGTCGACACACTGTCGGCGTTCGCCGACGAGGTCACCCGCGTCGCCCGCGAGGTCGGCACCGAGGGCAGGCTCGGCGGCCAGGCGCAGGTGCCCAATGTGGCGGGCACGTGGAAGGACCTCACCGACAACGTCAACTCGATGGCGAACAACCTCACCGGCCAGGTGCGCAACATCGCGCTGGTGACGACGGCGGTGGCCCGCGGCGATCTGTCGAAGAAGATCGACGTCGACGCCCGTGGCGAGATCCTGGAGCTGAAGACGACCATCAACACGATGGTCGACCAGCTCTCCGCATTCGCCGACGAAGTCACCCGCGTCGCCCGCGAGGTCGGCACCGAGGGCCGCCTCGGCGGCCAGGCCGAGGTCGAGGGGGTTTCCGGCACCTGGAAGCGGCTGACGGAGAACGTCAACGAGCTGGCCGGCAACCTGACCCGGCAGGTGCGGGCGATCGCCGAGGTCGCCAGCGCCGTCGCCGAGGGAGACCTGACACGGTCCATCAACGTCGAGGCCTCGGGCGAGGTCGCCGAGCTCAAGGACAACATCAACTCCATGGTGGAGTCCCTGCGCGAGACCACCCGGGCCAACCAGGAGCAGGACTGGCTCAAGACGAACCTCGCGCGGATCTCCGGCCTGATGCAGGGCCACCGGGACCTGCCGGTGGTCGCCGAGCTGATCATGGACGAGCTGGTGCCGCTGGTGTCCGCCCAGTACGGGGCCTTCTACCTGGCCGAGGAGGGCACCGAAGGGCCCGAGCTGCGGCTGGTGGGCGCCTACGGCTGGCCCGACGACGACACGCGGCCGACCCGCATCCGCTTCGGACGCAGCCTGGTCGGCCAGGCCGCCCGCAGCCGGCGGGCCATCACCGTGGACGAGCTGCCGCCGGGCTATGTGAGCATCTCCTCCGGGCTCGGGCAGGTCCCGCCGACCGCCCTGGTGGTCCTGCCGATCGTGGTGGAGGGCCAGGTCCTCGGCGTGCTCGAACTGGCCTCCGTGACGCCGTTCACACAGATCCACCAGGACTTCCTGACCCAGCTGATGGAGACCATCGGCGTCAACGTCAACACCATCGTGGCCAACGCCCGCACCGACGAGCTGCTCGGCGAGTCGCAGCGCCTGACCGCGGAGCTGCAGGCCCGCTCCGCCGAACTGCAGGTGCAGCAAGAGGAGTTGCAGCGCTCCAACGCCGAACTGGAGGACAAGGCCTCGCTGCTGGCCGAGCGCAACCGCGACATCGAGGCGAAGAACCTGCAGATCGAACAGGCCCGCCAGGAGCTGGAGACGCGCGCGCAGCAGCTGTCGCTCGCCTCCAAGTACAAGTCGGAGTTCCTGGCCAACATGAGCCACGAGCTGCGCACCCCGCTCAACAGCCTGCTGATCCTCGCCCAGTTGCTCGCGCAGAACCCCTCGCGCAACCTCACGGCGAAGCAGGTGGAGTACGCGCAGATCATCCACTCCGCCGGCTCTGACCTGCTCCAGCTCATCAACGACATCCTCGACCTGTCGAAGGTGGAGGCCGGCAAGATGGACGTGGCGCCCGAGCGCGTCGAGCTGCAGCGGCTGCTCGACTACGTCGAGGCCACCTTCCGTCCGCTGACCACCCAGAAGGGCCTCGACTTCCATGTGACGACGTCGGCCGGTGCGCCCGCCGACCTGCTCACCGACGACTCCCGGCTGCGGCAGATCCTGCGCAACCTGCTGTCCAACGCGGTGAAGTTCACCGAGCAGGGCAGCGTGGAGCTGAGCATCGGACCGGCGGCCGACGACGAGGTGCCGGCACCCGTCGTCCGGGGCGGCACGATCGTGGCCTTCCGCGTGAAGGACACCGGCATCGGCATCCCGGAGCAGCAACTGGAGTCCATCTTCGGGGCGTTCCAGCAGGCCGACGGCACCACCAGCCGCAAGTACGGCGGGACCGGACTCGGACTGTCCATCACGCGGGAGATCGCCCATCTGCTCGGCGGCGCCGTCACGGTGGACAGCGCACCGGGCCGCGGCAGCACCTTCACCCTGTTCCTGCCGGTGGCCCGGGCCGACTTCGAGGAGGCGCTCGGGGCCGCCCGCCGGCCGGAGATCACCGGGAACGCGGAGCCCGCGGAGGTGACCGGCCGGCCGGTCCCGATCGGCTCGCCGCTCACCGCCGCGCCGCGGCCGCGCCGCCTGCTCGTGCTGGAGGAACGCCCGCGGGGCCTGCTCACGCTGGTCGCCGAGAGTGTGATCGCCGACATGGGGCGCACCCGGGACGACGGCACCGAGGCGCCCTTCATCGAGGTCATCACGGCGATGGGGGCGCAGGAGGCGGCCGGTGCGCTGGCGGCCGAGCCGTGCCACTGCGTCGTTCTGGACATGGGCATGCCGGAGGAGGAGGCGATCCGGTTCCTGGACGCGCTGCACGGCGACTCGGCGCTCGCCAATGTGCCCGTGCTGGTGCACCACGGCAGCCGGCGCCCCGGCGCCGCCCAGGAGAAGGTGCTCGCCGCGCGCGCCGAGGGACGCCCGCTGGAGTTCCTGGCCGGACTGGACGAGCTGCGCGAACGGATCACCCTGCATCTGTCGGCCGAGGAACCCGGAGAGGCGGTGCCCCTGGTACGGGTGGAGGAGACGCCCTCCTCGGAGCACGACGCGGCCACGGACGGCCGCACGGTCCTGGTCGTCGACGACGACGCCCGCAACCTCTTCGCGCTCAGCGGCATTCTGGAGCTGCACGGTCTGCGGGTGCTGCACGCCGAGAACGGCCGCGAGGGCATCGAGACGCTGCTCGCCCATCCGGACGTCGCGCTGGTGTTGATGGACGTGATGATGCCGGAGATGGACGGCTACGCGGCCACCGCCGAGATCCGCGGCATGCCCCAGTTCGCCGATCTGCCGATCATCGCCGTCACCGCCAAGGCGATGCCCGGCGACCGGGAGAAGAGCATCGCGGCCGGGGCCAGTGACTACGTCACCAAACCCGTCGACACGGACGACCTCATGTCCTGTGTCCGGCGCTGGCTGACCGGGTGAGGGCGGCATGAGTTCTTCCCAGGAGTCCCCCGGTCCGGTCGGCGGCGCGCAGCAGACGACCGGGCCGGCGGCGGGCGGTACGCCCGCGGTCGCCCCGGACGCCTCGCCCGGCCGGTGGGCCGGGGTGCCCACGAACTCTCCGGTGGGACGGCTCGCGGCGACCGTGGAGCGGCTGCGCCGTGAGGTGCGGGCCGCGCAGGCGGAGGCGGAGGGCCGCGCCCTCATCGAGCTGGCCAAGGGCATCCTCGTGGAGCGCCTCGGGTGCGGGCCGGCCGAGGCCGCCCGGCAGCTGACCGAGCTGGCAGAGCAGGCCCGTATGGCGCCGCTGGAGTTCGCCGTCGACGTCATCAACCAGTCCGCCCGGGACCGGATGTCGGAGGTCGCGAAGTCCTTCCTCGCCACCGTCGAGACGGGCGGGGGCGCCGGCGACGGTTCGGCGGCCGTGCGGCTGCGGGCCGCGGAGAGCGGTGCGCTGGCCGCCGGCGACACCCAGTCCGTCGCCCAGTCGCTGCTGCAACACGCCCTGCAGCCGCTCGGTGCGGTGGCCGTCGCCATCTGGTCGGCCGGCCCGGACGGGTCCCTCACCCTGGCCGGGAGCGCCGGGTTCGCCGCCGCGGAAACCGCCCGCTGGCGATACATCCCGCCCGAGGTGGCGACCGTGGCCCGGCGTGGCCTGACCGAGCCCGAGGGCCAGTGGATGACGTCGCTCGCGGCGACCGGGCTGCCCACCATCGGCCGCCGGATGTACCCGGAGGGCGGGCGGGTGGCGCTGCCCGCCGGTACCGCGGGACGTGTGCTCGGCGTACTGGAGATCGCCTGGCCCGAGCCGCTCGCGCCGGTGTCGCCGCAAGTGGTGAGGCAGGTGGAGGCACTGGCCGAGCTGTGCGCCCACACCCTGCACAGCTACCCGCCCGAGACCGTCGGCGACAGCGAGCCGCGGCTACTGCCGGACGCGGCGGAGCTGATCGACCTGGCCGACGGGCTGCACGACCCGGCGCTGGTCCTCGTGCCGCATCTGGACGCCTCGGGGCAGCTGGCCGACTTCCGCATCCAGCACGTCAACGGCCGCTTCCTCGATCCTGCGGGCCGGCCGAGGGCGGTAGTCAGCGGTGCGCTGCTGCTGGAGGCGTTCCCGATGGCCGCGGGCGAGAGCGAGCTGTTCCAGCAGATCGAGCGCGTCTACGCCACCGGGGAGCCGTTCCGGGCCCAGCGGATGAGCCTGACCGCCCTGGTCGACCAGGTGCCGCTGTCGGCGGTCGCGGACATCAGCATCAGCCGTCACGGCTCCTGCGTCCTGCTCATCTGGCGCATCGAGGACGAGGCCGCGCGGCTGGCCAGCCTGCTGCAGCACGCCCAGCGACTCGGCCGGATCGGCGGCTTCGAGGAGAACGCGCTCACCGGCGAGATCACCTGGAACGGGCAGCTGTTCGACCTGTACGGGCGTTCCCCGTCGGCCACCCCGGTCCCCCTGGAGGAAGTCCCCGCACACGCGCACCCGGACGACTCGGTCGCCCTGGGCCGGTTCCTGCGGACCGTGCTGCACCACCGGCGGCCGTCCTCGACGGCGTTCCGGTTGCAGCGGCGGGACGGGGTGACGCGCCACATGCGCATCGTGGCCGAGCCGGTGCTGGACACCGACGGCCGGCTCGTCGCCGTACGCGGGGCGTACCAGGACATCTCCTCCCAGCACTGGACGGAGGTGGCCCTCGCCGCCACCCGGGACCAGCTCGCCCACACCGAGCAGCAGGCCAGTGAGCGCAGCCGGCTGGCGCTGCAGTTGCAGCAGGCCATCATGCCGCCCACGCGCGATCCGCTGGCGGTGAAGGGGCTGCAGGTCGCCGTCCGCTACCGGCCGGCCGAGACCGAGCACCTGGTGGGCGGCGACTGGTACGACGCCGTGGTGCTGCCCTCCGGGCTGGTGCTGCTGTGCGTCGGCGACGTGGCCGGGCACGGCATCGAGGCGGCGACCAGCATGGTGGTGCTGCGCAACGCGCTGCGCGGCCTCGCGGTCACCGGAGCCGGCCCCGGCCAGCTGCTGTCCTGGCTCAACATCGTCGCGCACCATCTGACCGGCGCCGTCACCGCGACCGCCGTGTGCGCCCTGTACGACCCCCATCGGCGCACCCTGCGCTGGGCCAGGGCCGGGCATCTGCCGCCCGTCCTGGTGCGCTCGGCGCAGGCCAGTCCCCTGCCGCTGGTCAAGGGCATACTGCTGGGCGCCGTGCCGGAGGCGCCGTACGAGGAGGACGAGGTCGCCCTGTCCCCGGGGGACACGCTGCTGATGTTCACGGACGGTCTGATCGAGCGGCGCGACCGTTCCATGGAGGACTCGCTGGCCCATCTGCTCTCCACCGCGCGCAGCGCGCCGGCCGCCCTGGACCACCAGCTCGACCGGCTGCTGACGTACAGCCGGTCGGACACGGACGACGACACGTGCATCGTGGGCATCCACGTCACCTGAGCGCGCGGCGGAACCACACGATCCGGGGAGGCATGGCTGTGCTGTTCGGGGGTAACCGCGGGTGGGCAGTGAAACGACCATGGGCGGCAGCCCTGACGGGCGGGTGCACCGGCACCCGCCTCACCGACCCGACCCGGCCGCCCGCTCTTGTTGGAGGTACCCGTGCCCCTTGCCCAGAACCCGCTCTCCGTCGAGGTCACCCTGCCCCGGGAGGATGTCGCCCTGGTCGTGGTCGAGGGGCATCTGGACCTCGACACGGCGACGGAGTTCCAGGCCCATCTGGCCAACCAGCTGCACCACGGCCGCAAGCACTTCCTGCTGGACCTGTCGGAGGTGCCGTTCATGGACTCCTCCGGGATGAACATCATCCTGCGCGTGTACCAGGAGGCCCGCGATCTGCCCGGGACCGTGCACGTCATCGCGCCGACCCCCGCGGTGCGGCGTGTCCTCGACCTCACGGGCGTGAGCATCACCGTCCCGATCTCGGATTCGGTGCAGGAGGCGCTGGCGCTGATCGACCGGGGCACGCAGAACCCCGAGAACCCCGAGAACGCGGAGGCGCCCCGAGCCTGACGCGGCGCGGACCCGGACGGGCGCCGGCCGGGTCCGCGCATGATCATCTTGTGATCGTTCTCACCCCGGGACGGGTCTCACCGTCACCGGGGTCGTCGTGGTGCACGCACGCGGCGCGGCCCGGCCCCGAACACCGGTTCCCGCCTGCACCGCGTGTCGTACCGGCACTCCCAAGGGCCCTCCGCCCTCGGGTTCAATGGCCTCGACCCGGTGTCATCGGCCGTCCGAGCATGGTTACAGTGGGCGACCGGCAGAGATCACATCGCCTCTCGGCGCCTTCCGCAGGCCGCAGCGATGCAACGCAGATTGAGGAGTGACACACGTGCCGGAGCACGAAGCGTCAGCCGACCACGGCTCGCCCGCACGGGACGTCGCGGCGTTCCTGCGCCGCCGCCGTGAACAGATCGCCCAACGGTGGGCCGACGAGCCGCTGTTCCGTACGGTGTTCACCGTCTCGCGCGACGAGGCAGTGGAGGCGGGCAAGGCGGTGGCGGACGCGCTGGCCGACGTGGCCGCGTCCGAGCGCGTCGCGTCGCTGGACGCGCCCGGTTTCGCCGCCGTACGCGAGCAGCTCGGCCGGATGGGCGCCGCCCGGGCCCGCGCCGGACTGACCCCCGGGCAGATCTCCGGCGAACTGGACTCGCTGCGCCGGCCCACCGTGGAACTGCTGCTGGCCGACCTCGCCGAGGCGCCGTCCGAGCGGGTGCGGGAGTGCTCGGAGGCGCTGGCCGTGCTCCTCGGCACGCTCCGCCTGGTCGTCATGGAGACGGCGGTCCTGGAGGGGCAGGCGCTGATCGACCGGCAGCGGCTGCAGCTGCTGGAGGTGGCGACGCCCGTCATCCAGCTGTGGAACGGCGTGGTCGCCGTGCCGCTGATCGGCACCCTGGACAGCGCCCGCAGCCAGGTCGTGATGGAGACGCTGCTGGAGGCGGTCGTCGAGCAGAAGGCGCGCTTCGCCATCCTGGACATCACGGGCGTGCCGACCGTGGACTCGCTGGTGGCGCAGCACCTGATGAAGACGGTGCAGGCGGCCGCCCTGATGGGCGCCGAGTGCGTCGTCTCCGGTATCCGCCCGGCCATCGCGCAGACCATCGTCCACCTCGGTCTGGACCTCGGCTCGGTGAAGACGCGCGCCTCCCTCGCCGACGCGCTGGCCTACGCCCTGCACGAACTGGGCGTCGGCATCACCGGTCCCACTCCCGGCGGTGCGGGTCCGCGGTGACCGAGGGCTTTTCGCATCCGATGGGCGCCGGGCACGTGCCGGTGCTCCGGCTCGGTGACGTCCTCCTGGTCACGCTCCAGGGGGACCTGTACGACAGCATGGCCCAGCGGTTGCTTCAGGACATCACGGAGGCGATCTCGAGCAGCCGGGTCGCCGGGGTCGTCATCGACCTGTCCGGCGTGGAGATCGTCGACTCCTTCCTCGGGCGGGTGCTGGCGGAGATCGCGGCGAACGCCCGGCTGCTGGCCGCGCAGACGGTCGTAGCTGGGATGCGGCCCGCCGTCGCCATCACG
This sequence comes from Streptomyces sp. NPDC049915, assembly GCF_040656475.1. Taxonomy (NCBI): domain Bacteria; kingdom Bacillati; phylum Actinomycetota; class Actinomycetes; order Kitasatosporales; family Streptomycetaceae; genus Streptomyces; species Streptomyces sp. NPDC049915. The sequence goes on along the minus strand of NZ_JBFAMH010000016.1, from coordinate 122,827 downwards.
CTGGTGGAGCTGGGCCTCACCCTGCCCGGGCTGCGGACCGCGCTGACCACCCAGGCCGCTCTGGACCTGCTGACCGGGCCGAACGGCCCCCGGCCGGGGAGCAATTGATGGAGACGGCTGCGGGCATCGAGGCCCGTCTGCCGATCCGGTCGGACATGGACCTGGTGTGGGTGCGCCAGCACATCCGCCAAGCGGCCGCACAGCTCGGCTTCGGCCTGGTCGAGCAGACCAAGCTGGTGACCGCCGCGAGTGAACTGGCGCGCAACACGCTGGTGCACGGCGGCGGCGGCGAGGTGCACACCCTGCCCCTGGTGAGCGGGCGGGCGCGGGGGATGCGGCTGACCTTCACCGACCAGGGGCCGGGCATCCCGGACCTGGAGCGGGCGCTCAGCGACGGCTACACCTCCGGGGGCGGCCTCGGGATGGGGCTGGGCGGCGCGCGTCGCCTGGTGCACGAGTTCGCCATCGACTCCACCCCGGGCGCCGGCACCACGGTCACCGTGACGTCGTGGGCGGCCCGGCCGCCGCTGCCGCGTGAGGAGATCTGATGGCCCGGGTGTGGCATGTGCCGGTGCAGGACTCGACGCGGGTCCGGGACGCCCGGGTGGCCGCGGAGAGCGCGGCGGCGTTCGCCGGGCTGGACGAGCCGCGTACGGCCGCCGTGGCGCTGGTGGCCACCGAGCTGGCCACCAACCTGCTCAAGCACGCCGGGGGCGGGCTGCTCCTGGTCGACGTGGTCGCCCCGCCCGCCCTGCCGGGCAACGCCGAGGAGGCGGGCGTGGTGCAGATCGCGGCCGTCGACCACGGCCCGGGCATCGCGGACGTGACCGAGGCGCTGCGCGACGGGTTCTCCACGACCCGCTCGCTCGGGGCGGGCCTCGGCACCTGCCGGCGCATCGCCGACGACTTCGGCCTGCACAGCGTGCTGGGCCGCGGCACGGTGGCGCTGGTCCGCATCGGTCCCGTGGTGCCCGCACACGCCCGGCAGCAGGCCGCGGCGGCGCGGTCCGGCGGGGTCGTCGTGCCGTTCGCCGGGGCCGACTTCTCCGGTGACGCCTGGGCGTGGGCCCGAGCCGGGGACCGGCTCACCCTGATGCTGGCCGACGGGCTCGGGCACGGCCCGGAGGCCTCCCGGGCGTCCGCCGCGGCCGTGCGCGAACTGCACCGCTCCGCCCATCTGCCGCCGCCCGAGCTGCTGCGCCGGCTGCACACGGAGCTGGCCGGCACCCGGGGCGCGGCCGTGGCGCTGGCCCAGCTGGAGACGGACGTGAACCGGCTGCGGTTCGCGGGCGTCGGCAACATAGGAGCGCGGCTGCGCGAAGGCGGCACATGGCGTTCGCTGCTGTCGCGGCCCGGCATCGTGGGCGTACACCGGCCCACGACGCTGACGGAGACCCTGCTGCCGTGGTCCGCCGACCGGCTGCTGATCCTGCACAGCGACGGCCTGCCCAGCCGCTGGGTCCCGCCGTCCGACCCGCTGCTGCTCGCAGCCGATCCGGCGGTCCTCGCCGCCGTGACGATCCGTGACGCGAGCAGCAGCGCCAGCCCGGTGCGGGACGACACCTCCGTGGCGGTGCTGGCGCCGAACCCGCCGGAGCGAGCATGACCCGTACCTGGCAGATCGCCACCGCCACCGACGCCGCCCGCGCCCGGATCGCCGCTGCCGAGCTGGCCGCCGCGCACGGTGTGTCCGTGCTGGACCGCACCCGGCTGGTCGCGCAGCTCAGCGGACGGCTGCGGCAGTGCCTGACCAAGGGCGGCACCTGGCGGCTCACCCTGGAACCGGATCCGGCCCAGGGCCTGCTGCACGCCGTCGTCGAGCGCACGCCCGGCACGGACGCCGCCGGCGAGGGGCCGTGGCGCGCGACGGTGCCCTGCCCGCAGCCCTTGGACACCGTCGCGGTGGGCGACCCGCCGGACGACGCCGAGCTGCTCGCCGAGGCGCTGCTGGGCGCCGACGAGGACACTGCGCTGGTGCTCGGCAAGCTCGCCGAGCAGGAGGATCTGGTCGCCTTCCACCGGGAGGAGCTGCACCAGACCAACCAGGGCGTGCTGGCGCTGCACGCGGAGCTGGACGCCGCCGGGCGGGCCCAGCGCGAGGCGTTCGCCGCGGAGCGCGCGGCCCGCCAGGAGGCGGAGCGGGCGCGGCGCCGGCTCACCTTCCTGGCCGACGCCAGCGCGGAGCTGACGGCCTCCCTGAACCATGACGAGATCGTGCGCCGGCTGCCGCAGCTGCTGGTGCCGGAGTACGCCCGCAGCGTCGACGTGTGGCTGTTCGACGGCGACGGGGAGCGCGGCGAGCGGGCGGACGGGGCGCCCACGGTGCCGCATCCGGCGGCCGCGGTGATCGCGGCCCGCACCGGCCGGCCGCAGTACGCCGCCGATCATCCCGGCGCTCTGCCCGGGGTAGACGACCAGCCGCCGTCGGCGCTGGATCCGCTGCGGCCGCTGCTGTGCGTGCCGCTGTCGGCACGGCGGGCGCCGCTGGGCGTGGTGACGCTGTCGCCGCCCGGCGAGCGCTGGGACCCCGACGACGCGGTGATGCTCATCGAGCTGTTCCGGCGGGCCAGCACGGCCATCGACAACGCCCGCCGCTTCGAGCACAACCGGGACATCGCCGAGACCCTGCAGCGGGCCCTGCTCACCGACCTGCCCACCACGCCGGGGCTGCGGCTGGCCGCGCGCTACCTGCCGGCGACGTACGGGCTGAACATCGGCGGTGACTGGTACGACGCGTTCCTGCAGCCCGACGGCAGCCTGATCACCGTCGTGGGGGACGTCACAGGGCACGGGCTGCACGCGGCGGTGATGATGAGCCAACTGCGCACCGCCCTGCGCGCCTACGCCGTGGACGGCAGCAGCCCCGGCCGGCTGCTGACCCGGCTGCACGAGTTCCTGCACCATCTGCAGCCCGACCTGTACGCGACCGCCGTCATCGCCCGTTTCCACCCGGACGAGGCGACGCTGACGTGGGCGGCCGCCGGACATCCGCCGCCGGTGCTGCGCGGCCCGGACGGGCGGGTGCGCATCCTGGACGACAAGCCCGGCGCGATGCTCGGCATCCCGCTGCGCCAGGAGATCGCCGATCATGCCGTGCCGGTGGCGCCCGGTTCGACGCTGGCGCTGTACACCGACGGCCTGGTGGAGCGGCGCGCCCACGGCATAGACCCGGGCATCGGCCGCCTGGCCGACGCGCTCGGGGATTTCCCCGGCGCCGAGCTGGCACGGGACCTGGAGAGCGCGGCCGACCTCATCCTGCCGCCGCTGCTGAGCGATTCGGAGCGCGACGACGACGTGTGCCTGCTGCTCTGCCACCTCGCCGGGTCGTCCTGATCCCGGGCCCGCGTCCTGCCCAGGCTCCCGCTCACCGTCCTGACCTGCGGTCAATCCCGCGTACGGGGCGCCCGCACCGGCGTGAAGGGGCAGACTGACCGGCATGGGTTCGTCTGCCTGCCGCACCCGACTGGCGCGGTGGCCGCGAACACGGTGGGATCAATGAGGTGCGAAGCAGCGCTCCGGCGGGCACACGCACACGAGTCGATCCAACCGCCCGGAGCCGCAGAAGGGATGACCAACGTGACACGACCCAGGATCCTGGTGGTGGGCGCGGGCTTCGCGGGAGTGGAGTGCGTACGGCGCCTGGAGCGCATGCTCTCCCCCGGCGAGGCCGATCTCACCCTGGTGACACCGTTCTCCTACCAGCTCTATCTGCCGCTGCTTCCCCAGGTCGCCTCCGGTGTACTGACGCCGCAGTCGATCGCGTTGTCGCTGCGCCGCAGCCGCAAGTACCGCACCCGGATCATCCCGGGCGGCGCGATCGGCGTGGACCTGAAGTCCAAGGTGTGCGTCATCCGCACGATCACCGACGAGATGGTCAACGAGCCGTACGACTACATCGTGCTGGCTCCGGGCAGCGTGACACGCACGTTCGACATCCCGGGCCTGACGGACAACGCGTTCGGGATGAAGACGCTCGCCGAGGCCGCCTACATCCGCGACCACGTCATCTCCCAGCTCGATCTCGCCGACGCCAGCAACGACCCGGCCGAGCGGGCCGCGCGGCTGCAGTTCGTGGTGGTCGGCGGCGGCTACGCCGGTACCGAGACCGCGGCCTGCCTTCAGTTGCTGACCTGCAACGCGGTCAAGCGCTATCCGCGCCTGGACCCGAAGCTGATCCGCTGGCACCTCATCGACATCGCCCCGAAGCTGATGCCCGAGCTGGGCGACAAGCTCGGCCGCAGTGCGCAGGAGGTGCTGCGCAAGCGGGGCATCGAGGTCTCGCTCGGTGTCTCCATCGAGAAGGCCGGACCGACCGAGGTCACCTTCACCGACGGCCGGGTGGTGCCCACGCACACCCTGATCTGGACGGCCGGTGTGGTAGCGAGCCCGCTCATCGCCACGCTCGGCGCGGAGACCGTGCGCGGGCGCCTGGCCGTGAACCCGGAGATGAACCTCCCCGGCCACGACGGGGTGTTCGCGCTCGGCGACTCCGCGGCCGTACCCGACCTCGCCAAGGGCGGCGACGCGGTCTGCCCGCCGACCGCGCAGCACGCGATGCGGCAGGGCAGGGTCGTGGCCGACAACGTCATCGCCACGCTGCGCGGGCAGGCGATGCGGCCGTACGAGCACAAGGACCTCGGGCTGGTCGTCGACCTCGGCGGCAAGGACGCGGTGTCCAAGCCGCTCGGCATCGAACTGCGGGGCCTGCCCGCCCAGGCCGTGGCGCGCGGCTACCACTGGTCGGCGCTGCGCACCGGTGTCGCCAAGACGCGGGTGCTGACCAACTGGACGCTGAACGCGCTCGCCGGCGACGACTTCGTCCGCACCGGTTTCCAGGCGCGGCGCCCGGCCAAGCTGAAGGACTTCGAGTACACCGACACGTATCTGACGCCGGAACAGGTGCGCAAGCGGGTGGAAGGGGCCGAGGTGCCCGGTCAGTGAGGCGGTGCACGGTGTTCCCGCACGTCATGGCATGCTGAAGGCCGTAGACAACGACCTTCTGAGCGGAGTGACACGGCGGCGTGAGGGCAGCTGGACGATCGGGCCGGACACGGCTGAGGGACGCTCTGGCAGCGTCCGACCCGGGGCTGCTGCGGCTGGTCGCGGGTCTGAGGACGGCGGGTGCGATCGCCCTGACGCTCGCCGTGCTCGGCCTGCTGGGCGCCCCGGTGAAGCATCTGGTCGCCGGGGCGATCGCCGCGATGGTGGCGACCTTCGCCATCCGGGAGAAGCAGCGCACGCAGCAGGCGGTGACGCTGGCGCTGGGGCTGCCCGTGGCGCTGGTGTCGCTGTCGCTGGGCTCTTGGCTGACCACGCTCAGAGTCGCCGGTGACGTCTTCTTCGTCGTCCTCATCTTCTGCGCGGTGTACGCCCGGCGGTTCGGGGACCGGGGCACCGCGCTCGGCCTGATCGCCTTCCAGGTGTACTTCCTGTCGCTGTTCGTGGGTGCCACCTCGGCGACGCTGCCGCAACTGTGCGGGGTCGTCGCCATCGCGTTCACCGCGAGTGCGCTGCTGCGGTTCGCGGTGGTGCCGACGGGGCCCACCTGGATCCTGGAACGGCTCCGGCAGGCGTTCCGGGCCCGGCTGGCGCAGCTGCTGGCCGCGCAGGTGGAGTTGCTGGACGCCGGGCCCGATGACATCGCCAAGGCGCTCGAGGAAGTACGCGAGGGCACCGCGCGGCTGCACGAGACGGCGCTGATGATCCAGGGGCGCCTGGAGGAGGGCACCTCCGACGAGGCGGTGGCGCGGCTGGTGCAGCGGCGCATCGCGGACGCGGAGATCGCCGCCGAGCGGCTCGGGCTGCTGCTGCTCACCGCGCGCAGCGCCGAGCGCGCCGACACCCTGACCCTGCATCTGCCGGGCGCGACGCTGCCCACCGGCGGTCATCTGCCGGTACGCGACGAGGCGACGGGGGCGCTGCGCCGTGATCTGCAGGCGCTGCGCATACTGGTGCTCCAGCCGGCCGCTGCGGCCCGCGGCACCGGGCTCGCGCAGGTGCGCAACCGGCTGCTCGGCTACCGCGAAGAGGACAACCTGCCGCCCGGCGCGAGTGCCGTCCAGGACGTCTTCCGCGGCATCGGCGAGACCGCGCGTGCCGTGATGGGCCTGCGGGTCGCCCTGGACGGGCCGCAGGACGAGTCGGACGACTCCCCCGCGACGACGCGTTCCCGCGAGGAGCTGGACGCCGAGGACGCCGCGATCGGCGGCGCTGAGGAGAGCGAGCGCGACGAGGAGAAGCAGCTCGCCGGGCTGAAGCGGCCCACCACGCGGGCGGCGGTGCAGGTGGCGGTGGGGTCGTCGCTGGCCATCGTGGGCGGGGAGTTCCTGTCGGCCCAGCGCTGGTACTGGGCGGTGCTCACCTGCTGGATCGTCTTCATCAACACCTCCTCCACCGGGGAGATCCTGGTGAAGGGCTACCGCCGGCTGCTGGGCACCGTGCTCGGCGTGGTGGCGGGCATCGCGCTCGCGGGGGTGGTCGGTCACCACACGTGGACGGCGTTCGCGCTGGTGCTGCTGTTGGTGTTCGCGATGTTCTACACCGCTCCCCTGTCGTACACGCTGATGTCGTTCTTCGTGACGGCCGCGCTGGGGCTGCTCTACACGCTGCTGCACACCTACAGCGCGTCGGTGCTGGTGCTGCGGGTGGAGGAGACGGCGCTGGGCGCGGCCTGCGGGGTGATCGCGGCGGCGCTGGTGCTGCCGGTGCACACCGGGCGGCGTACCGACGAACTGCTCGGGACGGTGCTGGAGCGGCTGGCCGATGTCACCGAGCGGGCCGTGGACCAGCTCAGCGGCGGGCCCGAGGTGGAACTGCTCGACCTGGCGCGCGATCTGGACCAGGCGCTGGCGGACCTGAGCGCGGCGACACAGCCGCTGACGCATCCGGTCACGCCGCTGCGCTCGCGGCGCGACACCGCGCGCTATGTGGTGGCGCTGCTGGAGACGTGCGCCTATCACGCGCGGTCGCTGGCGGCGATGGCGGAGTTGCTGCCGACGCATCCCGCGATCGCGGCCGACCCGCGGCTGCGCGGGGCCGGGCAGCGCATCCTGGACAACATCCGCACGATCGCCGCGCACGTCCTGGACGATCCGGCGGCCGGGCGGGTGGCGACGGGACCGAGTCTCGCCGCGCTGCTCCAGCCCGGCGACCCCGGCACGCCCCGCTACGGCCGCATCACCGACCGCGTGCTGCGGCATCTGCAGCGCCTGGACGAGGCGGTGGTGGGTCTGGCCCGCCCGCTCGGGGCACCCCGGGCCGAGCCGGAGCCGGCGAAGTAGGCGGTGCGGCGCAAACCGGCGGAGCCGCCCGGCACCGGCGCGAGGCGCGGGGCGGGCCGGGCGGGGCCGTGGGTCAGAAGTCGCTGGGGAGGCCGCTGGCCTCGGCGATGCCGCGCAGTTCCTCGTCGGTGCGGCGGCGTTCGTGGAGGTAGCCGGCGATACGGCCGAGGCTCGTGGGGTCGGCGGCGGTGGCCGCGTCGGTGACCACGCGGACCGGGCCCGAGCCCTCCACGTCGATCTCGACGACCTGGTTGTCCAGGCGCCCGGTCACGGCGGTCGCGATGACGAGGGCCGCCTCGTCGCGGATCATCTGGGGCAGGCCCTCGGCGCGGTCGCAGTCCACCACCAGCTCCACACCTCCGAAGCGCTGCTCGTCGATGGCCCGCAGCACCGGCTCCACGACGCTGAGCAGCAGCTGGAAGTCCTCACTGTCCAAGCGGAACCGCAGCAGGTCGAGGTAGACGTCCACGGGGCGCTCGTCCGGCGGGAGGTCTGAGTCGTCCATGTCCCCCGTGTTCCCCGGCCCGCGCCGCTCAGACGCGCCGCCAGCGTGCGAGAGCGAAGGAGAACACACCGAACAGCACGAATCCGGCCGCGACCAGCGCCAGCAGCCACGGCCCGAGCGGGGTGCCGGCGAAGGAGCGCAGCGTGTCGTCGAGCCCCTTGGCGCGTGCGGGGTCGTAGGCGACGGCCGCGCGGACGGCGAACGCGCCGGCGGCGGTGAAGACGAGGCCGCGCGCGGCTCCGCCCGCCACCCCGGTGATGTCGGTGAGCCGTAGGGCCCAGCGCGGCATCAGCACCAGCCGCAGCTGGTCCCGGTAGGTGCGCCGGACGGCCGCGACGGCGATCCATACGCCGGCCACGACGATCCCGGCTCCGACGGTGCCGACGAGCCACTGCCCGGCGGGCAGGTCGAGCACCCGCGCGGTGACGTCGCGGGACTGCCGGTCGCTGGAGCCGCCGCCGCCCGATCCGGCCGCGAAGGACAGCACGGAGAAGGCGACGGAGCAGTAGAACACGCAGCGGACCATCGCGAGGAGCCGCTTCTTCGCGGTGCGGCCCTCCTTGCCGGCCGAGCCGAAGACGGCCTCCGACAGCCGCCACAGCGCCATCCCTGCCAGGCCGACGCCGAGCGCCCACAGCAGCACCGCGCCGAGCGGCTGCCGTGACAGCTCGGCGAGGGCGCCGCCGCGGTCGGCCTGGTGGCCGCCGTCGCCGGTGGAGATCTGCAGCGCCAGTGCGCCGACCAGCAGATAGATCACGCCCCGCGCGGCCAGTCCGGCGCGGGCCGCGCCCTCGGTGAGCGTCCCCCGGGCCATCCGTACGGCCTCTGCGCGGCCGCCTTCCCCCATGGCATATGTGTTCATCGTCGCCTCCCCGACTCCGGATGCCCCGGCCTGCGGGGAACACACCGCGCGGTTCCGGTCCCCTCCCGGTGGACGGCACCTGAGCACCTGAGCACCTGAGCACCTGAGCACCTGAAACGCCGTACGCCTCCCAGGTCCCGCGTGGTGCCCTGCGGGGCCTGGAAGGCGTACGGCGTCGTCGGGTGTGCGGCGGTGTCTCAGCCGGAGGTGGAGCCCGGGCGGCCCGCACGGCGGCCCATGGCCTCCTCGCGGACCCGGGCGCAGCTGCGGCTGATCAGCCGGGAGACGTGCATCTGGGAGATGCCGAGGCAGTCGGCGATGCGGCTCTGGGTCATGTCCTCGAAGAAGCGCATGTAGAGGATGGCGCGTTCACGTTCCGGCAGATGACGCAGGCCCTCCTTGGCGGACTCGCGGTCGATGACGATGTCGTAGGAGCCGTCCGGCGCGCCGAGGGTGTCCGCGAGGCTGTAGCCGTCGTCGTCGGCCGAGACCTCGGCGTCCAGGGACAGCGTGCTGAAGCTGTCCAGGGCCTCGAGACCGGCGTTGACCTCGTCCTCGGTCAGTCCGGTGTGGGCGGCGATGTCGGCGACGGAGGGTTCGGGGGATCCGGGGCTCTGGGTGAGGTTGCGGCGGGCGAGCCGTACCTTGTTGCGCAACTCCTGCACCCGGCGGGGCACGCGGAGCGCCCACATCCGGTCGCGGAAGTGCCGCTTGACCTCGCCGGTGATGGTCGGCACGGCGTAGCTCTCGAAGGCGCCGCGGCTCGGGTCGTAGCGGTCGATGGCCTTCACCAGACCCAGCGCGGCCACCTGGCGCAGGTCCTCCAGCGACTCGCCGCGGTCGCGGAACCGGCCGGCGATGCGGTGGGCCATGGGCAGCCAGGCGGTGACGAGCTCGTCTCGCAGGGCGTCGCGCTCGGGGCCGTCCTCGAGCGCGGCGAGGCGGGCGAACGCCTCCCCGGTGTCGGGGGCGTCGTCGTGGGACCGCCCGGGGGACGTGGTGGGTCGGACATCCGTGCCAGGTCGGCTTGTCGACATGTCGCTCAGCATGATGCGGATTCGCTCCTGACAGGTGATCTCAGGGACTTACCGCGGGAGGGGTGGTGGTGCCGTCCGGTTCGCCGTCAGGCTCCGGGGCAGCCATACCGCTCCCGCTGACGCGCCTCCGGTCCGAAGCACGAAAATGCGTGTGCCCCTCCTCTTCGGCAGCAAACACGGCCGTCGAGGTGAGCTGCGCGAAGTCATCGGTGGAACGTCATCGGAAGACGGGCACCTCGGCGGTGATCCGCTTGCCGCCCGCGGGCAGGTCGGTGACGTGCACGTCACGGGACAGCCGGCACACGATCGGCCAGCCACGGCCGCCGACCCTGCGCCGCCCCTCGGTGTCGAGCGGTCCCGTCGTCACCGGCAGCCGCCGGCTGCGGTCGCACACGGAAACCCGTACTCCCCCGGACACGAGATCCACGGCGTAGTCGGTGACTCCGCCGCCGTGCAGGATGGCGTTGGACGTCAGTTCCGAGGCGACGAGCAGCGCGTCGGAGAGCGACTCCTCGTCGCAGTGTGCCCCGGTGGCCCGGCAGCGCCGGTCGACGGCGCTGCGCACCGCCGCGCGGACGTCGGCCGGGCAGCAGACGCCGCACTGGTCGCAGCCCCCCGTGTCCAGGGGGTCGATGCCGTACTCCGCGCTCATCCTCTCGCTCCCTCACAATGGTCCCTGGCGCGTTCGAAGAAGTGACCGGCGCGTTCGCCGGGTCGGGCGGGTCGGGGGCCCGACGGCTCGGTGCCGCGCGCGCCGACCGGGTCGAGCCGGCCGGGTCGGCCGGGTCGGCAGGGGCCGCGGTACCGCCCGGGATCCCCGGTGTCCGCGGGGTGCGTGGGCCCCTGTAGTCCGGCTGACCTCTCCGGGCCGCGGCAAACCTGGCGTTTCGGGCATGCTCCGGTCATTGACGGGTGCGGCCGGGGTAGTCGGACGGCATGACCGATGTCGTGGACTCAGACGAGCTGTTGCGACGGATCCAGCGTGCCCGCACCTGCGCCGCCGAGGAGGCGCGCAGCTGGCAGGCCCGCAGCGAAGAGGCGGAAGGGCAGGCGAACACGGAGAGCGGGCCCGCGGAGGCCGCGGTGCGGGCCGTCGCGTACGAGGTGGTGCTGCGGGTGCTGGACGAGATCCTCAGGCCGGGCGCGCACGCGAAACCGGGCTGATCACCCGCATGGACCGGGTTGCCCGCGACCGGTGCGGGGAACCCGGCACCCATGTCAGTTGATCACACCCGAGCACCGGTCCTGGAGGCCCTGGTCGACTACCGTCGCCGGGGCCGCCTTTCGTTCACGCCCCCCGGCCACAAGCAGGCGCGCGGCGCCGACCCGGCCGTACGGGAGGTGCTGGGGGACGCGGTGTTCCTCGGTGACGTCCTGGCGGCCGGCGGCCTGGACGACCGGCTGACCCGTGGGCAGGTGCTTGAGCGGGCCGAGAAGCTGATGGCCGACGCGGTGCACGCCGAGCACACGTTCTTCACCACCTGCGGCAGTTCCCTGTCCGTGAAGGCGGCCATGCTGTCGGTGGCGGGGCCCCACGAGAAGCTCCTCGTCGGACGGGACGCGCACAAGTCGGTGGTGTCGGGGCTGGTCCTGGCCGGGATCGAGCCCGTGTGGGTGGAACCCCGCTGGGACGCCGAACGGCACCTGGCGCACCCGCCGGCGCCCGAGGACTTCGCCCGGGCCTTCGCGGCCCATCCGGACGCCAAGGGCGCGCTGGTGACCTCGCCGACTCCGTACGGCGCCTGCGCCGATCTGCGCGGGATCGCACAGGTGTGTCACGGCCGGCGCCTGCCGCTGATCGTCGACGAGGCGTGGGGCGCCCATCTCCCCTTCCACCCGGATCTGCCGTCCTGGGCGATGGACGCGGGCGCCGACATCTGCGTGACGAGCATCCACAAGATGGGCAGCGGTCTGGAGCAGGGCTCGGTCTTCCATGTGCAGGGCGATCTCGTGCCGCCGCAGCTGCTGAAGAACCGCTCGGACCTGCTGGGCACCACCAGTCCGTCGGTGCTGATCTACGCGGGCCTGGACGGCTGGCGGCGGCAGATGGCGCTGCGCGGCCGGGAGCTCATGGGCGGTGCGCTGGAGCTGGCCGCCGAGGTGCGCGGTGCCATCGAGGAGATCGACGGGCTGCATGTCAACGACCGGGACGACTTCTGCGGCGCCGGTCTGGCCGACGACTTCGACCCGCTGCCGACGATCATCGACATCAGCGGCATCGGCGTCACCGGCTACCGGGCGGCGGACTGGCTGCGCGAGCACCGTGAGGTGGAGATGCATCTGGTCGACCACCGGCGGATCGGCGCGCAGATCACCCATGGGGACGATCGGGAGACGACTGGGGAGCTGCTGGCCGCGCTCAAGGAACTGGCACGGATCGCGCCGGATCTGCGGGACGCGCCCGAGGTGGACGTGCCGTCGCCCGCGGAGCTGCGGCTGGAGCAGGTGGCGCTGCCGCGCGACGCGTTCTTCGGGTCCGCGGAGGACGTGCCGGTGGCCGAGGCGGCGGGGCGGATCGCGGCCGAGATGATCACGCCGTATCCGCCGGGCATCCCGGCGGTGCTGCCCGGTGAGCGGCTGACCGAGCCGGTGCTGCGCTATCTGCGCACGGGGCTCGGAGCGGGGATGTACCTGCCCGACCCGGGTGACCCGGAGCTGGAGAGCGTCCGGGTGGTGAAGTGAAACGGGTCACGTGACCGGGTTCCGGCTGGGCATCTACGGCCGAGATGGTTTACGGTTCATCCATACGTGGTGACGGGGTCGACGTTCGTAGTCCCCCGTACTCCACCCTTTACGGCCCTGGCTGGTTTCCCCCGTCCAGCCAGGGCTTCTTCATGCCGGCTTTTTCCCGCCCTCGCATCGTGCGTCCACCGGTCGTCCCGTGGATTCACGCCGTCCGCCGAGGTGCCTGCCGGCCCGGCAGCGGCTGAAATGGGCGTAGGGAAAGCACCGGAACCATCGCCGGCGAGGAGCTCCGCCTCATGACCAAAGCGACGAAACTGCTGACTGCTCTGCCCCCGCCCCAGCGTCGGCACCTCATGGAACTCGCCCACGAGGTGTCCTTCCCGGAGGACATGCACGTCTTCGAGGCGGGCGGGCGGGCCGACCGCTTCTGGGTCATCCGCTCCGGCTCGGTCTCCCTGACCCAGCAGGTGACGTCGATCCAGCGGGTCACGGTCGCCTCGCTGGGGGCGGGCGACCTGCTCGGCTGGTCCTGGCTGTTCCCGCCGTACCAGTGGGACTTCGGCGCGGAGGCCTTCAGCCCGGTACGGGCCTACGAGTTCCACGCGCAGCCGGTGCTGCGGCTGTGCGAGGAGGAACCGGCCCTCGGTCTGTCGCTCATGCGCATCGTGGCCGAGATCCTGGCCCACCGGCTGGAGACGACCCGCAACAAACTCATGGAGCAGTACGCGATGCGGCGCACGCGGTAGACGGGTACGACCGGTCTGACGGCCGGGTCTTGCGCGCATCCTTGCGCGCGCGGGCCCGGACCGCCCGGGTGGCCGGCGGCGGCCGGCTCCGGGCCCCGGACCGTGCGTGCCGGTGCCGCCCCGGACTCTGCCCTGCCGTCCCGCCCCGGACTCTGCCCTGCCGTCCCGCGCCGGACTCTGCCTGCCGTCCCGCGCCGGTCGGGCCGGTGTCCGTCGGCGCGGCCCCCGGTATCAGGTCCGCGGTCCCCGGTGTCAGAACCGCGGCCCCGGTGTCAGATCCGGTACCGGCGCAGCGCCGGCATCGCCGTGGCCAGCAGGAGCATGACCGTGACGACCAGCAGGCCGCCGCCCGCCACCGCCGTGCGGGGGCCGAAGGCCGCACCCGCCGTGCCGTGCAACACGTCGGCCAGGCGCGGACCGCCCGCGACGACGACCGTGAACACGCCCTGCATCCGGCCGCGCATCTCGTCGGTGGCGGCGGAGAGCAGGATCGCCCCGCGGAAGACCATCGAGATCATGTCGGCGAGCCCCGCCACCGCCAGGAACAGCCCGGCGAGCCACAGGTTGCCGCTCAGTCCGAAGCCGGTGATCGCCGCACCCCAGGCGACGACCGCGCCGATCACCATCCAGCCGTGCCGGCGCGCACGGGAGAAGGTGCCGGAGAACAGCCCGCCGAGCACGGCGCCCACCGGGATCGCGGCGAACAGCAGGCCGAGGGCGAGCCCCTCGCCGTAGGAGGCGTAGGTCTGAGCCGCGAGCTGCGGGAACAGGGCGCGGGGCATGCCGAGGACCATCGCGACGATGTCGGCGAGGAAGGACAGCAGCAGTACCTTGTGGCCGGAGATGTAGCGGAAGCCCTCCGCTATCTGCCGCACGCCCGCACGCCGGGCCGCGGCCTGTCCGAGCGGCGGCAGCGCCGGCAGCCGGAACACCGCCCACAGCGTGACGCACAGCGCGAGGGCGTCGACGAGGTACAGCTCGGGCAGGCCGATGACGGGGATCAGCGCGCCCGCGAGCAGCGGCCCGGCGATCAGGCCGGTCTGCATGACTGTGGAGCCGAGCGCGTTGGCGGCGGGTAGTTCCTCGGCGGGGACGAGACGCGCGATGGAGGCGTTGCGGGCGGGCGAGTTGAGGCCGAAGAACGCCTGCTGGGCCGCGAGCAGCAGCATCAGTACGCCCACGGATTTGAGGCCGACGGCGGCCTGGACCCAGAACAGCACCGAGGTGACGGCGATGCCGGTGTTGGTGATCAGCAGCAGCCGGCGCCGGTCCACGGTGTCGGCGACCGCGCCGCCCCACAGCGCGAACACCACCATCGGCACCAGACCGGCGAGGCTCGCGTAGCCGACCCATGCCGAGGAGCCGGTGATGTCGTAGATCTGCTTGGGCACGGCGACGGCGGTGAGCTGGCTGCCGACGGCCGTGACGATGGTCGAGGACCACAACCGCCGGTAGGCGGGGCGGCGCAGAGGACGGGTGTCCATCGCCCATCGGCGCCAGCGCGTGCGCATCCCGGGCGCCGGGGCCGCCGGGCGCGGCTCTTCCTTGTCTTCGGTGGTGCTGTCGCTGGTGTCCACGGGTTCCTTGGATGGTCGCTACATCTTTTGTTGCCGGGGTTCACTGTCGCAGCACCAGCTGTGCGCCCGGCCGGGCGAGGTGTTCAGCTGCCGACGATCAGGGACACCCCGAGCGTGAGCATCGTGACGGCGACGAGGGCGTCCAGGACGCGCCAGGCCGCCGGGCGGGCGAGGTGGCGGCTGAGGAGGCGGGCGCCGAAGCCGAGGGCGGTGAACCAACACAGGCTGGCGAGCGCGGCTCCGAGGCCGAAGGTCCAGCGCAGCGGGCCGCGGTCGGCGGCGATCGAACCGAGCAGGAAGACGGTGTCGAGGTAGACGTGCGGGTTGAGCCAGGTCATCGCCAGGCAGGTGAGCACCGCGCGGCGGCGTGAGCCCGCCGCCTCCCCCTCCGCCCGGAGCGCCCCCGGCTTCAGCACCCGCCGGGCGGCGAGGACGCCGTAGCACAGCAGGAACGCGCCGCCGATCCAGCCGACCGCCGCCAGTGCGCCCGGCCACGCCACCACCACGGCGCCCACCCCGCCCACGCCGAGGGCGATGAGGAGGGCGTCCGACAGGGCGCAGATGCCGACGACGGCGAGGACCGCGTCCCGGCGGATCCCCTGGCGCAGGACGAAGGCGTTCTGGGCGCCGATGGCGACGATGAGCGACAGGCCGGTGCCGAAACCCGCGGTGGCGGCGGTGAGAGAGCTGGACATGCCCCCGACGCTACGGAAGCGATCACTCCGGGTACAGCTAAAGATTCTTATGTATCATTAGCGCACGTGATGACGCGATGACGGCGGAGCTTCCCCTCGACCAGGTGCGCACACTGCTCGCGGTGGTCGACGAGGGCACGTTCGAGGCGGCCGCGGCCGCCCTGCATGTGACGCCGTCCGCGGTCAGCCAGCGGGTCAAGGCCCTCGAACAGCGCACCGGGCGCGTCCTGCTGCTGCGCACCAAACCGGTACGGCCCACCGAGTCGGGCGCGGTGCTCGTGCGGCTCGCCCGGCAGGTGGCCCGGCTGGAGCGGGACGCCCACGCGGAGCTGGGGCTCAGCGGGGCCGGGGAGCCGGTGCGGGTGCCCGTGGCGGTGAACGCGGACTCGCTGGCCACCTGGTTCCTGGGGGTGCTCACCCGGGTGCCCGAGGAACTGCGGCTCTGCTTCGAGCTGCGCCGCGAAGACGAGGACCACACGGCGGCCCTGCTGCGCGAGGGCCTGGTGATGGCGGCGGTGACGTCCTCCTCCGACGCCGTGCCCGGATGCTCGGTGCGGTACCTGGGCCGGATGCGCTATCTGCCGGTGGCGGCGCCCGAGTTCGCCGCACGGCATCTGACGCGCGGTCCGCTGCACGACGTCCTCACCGAGGCGCCGGTGATCGTCTTCGACCGGCGCGACGACTTCCAGGACGGATTCGTACGGCAGCTGCGCGGCGGGCGTGGCGGTGCGAGCGCGCTGCGGCACCACGTGCCCACGTCGGAGGGGTTCGCCGAGTCCGTCGCCGCCGGGCTCGGCTGGGGCATGGTGCCCGAAGCGCAGGCGGAACCGCTGCTGCGCGCGGGCCGTCTGGTCGAGCTGGCGCCCGAGCGGGCGGTGGACGTCCCGCTGTACTGGCAGCAGTGGCGGCTGGACTCCCCGGCGCTGGCCACGGTCGCCGACACGGTGGCGGAGACGGCCGCGGAGGCGCTGCGCGACTGACCGGCGGTACCCCGGCGGGGTAGCCGTCCCAACAGGCAAGGAAGAATGGGGGGTTTCACCCGAGCATCGACAGGTGACCCGAACGCGAGTGAATCATCCGCATGCCCACGCAACCAGTCGACGCAATCGAAGGTGACTTTGATGGACAACTGGCGAGAGCACGCCGCGTGCCGCCACGAGGACCCCGACCTCTTCTTCCCGATCGGCACCACCGGGCCGTCGCTGGTCCAGACCGAGCAGGCGAAGGCGGTGTGCCGGGGCTGCCCGGTCCAGGAGCCGTGCCTGCGATTCGCACTGGACGCCGACCAGACGATAGGCGTGTGGGGCGGCACCAGCGAGACCGAGCGCCGCAGGCTGCGGCGCCGGGCGGGCAGCCGCAAGTCCGGCTAGGCGGCCGAAGTGGGCGGCCGCCCCGGCTTGCCGGCCGGCAACCCCGGCGGGCGGCCGCCCGACTGCGATCGGTCCCCCCGGCCGGGGGCGCCCGGCTCCGATCAGCGGCGGCGTCGTCAGCACCGGACCGGCGCCGCACACACCCCGGCCACGACCACCCCGGCTGCGGTCAGGAAGGCCGGCTGCGACCGGTGCGGTCCAGCGGCCCCCAGTCGTTGTGCTGCTTGTCCACCTCGGCGCGGGCCTCGTCGATCACGGCGGGGTCGATCCAGCACATCGGGTGGACCTCGGCGACCAGGGGCTCGTTGTCCGGACCCCGTCCCGTCTCGTGCCCCTGCAGCACCCAGGGCCGGATGCCGGGCCCCTTCTCATGGGGCAGATGGGCGTAGTCGTAGAGCCGACGCGCCACCCAGAGCCTGAGCGGGCGGCCCTCCCACCACCGCTCGACGTCGAGCGGGTTGGCGGACAGGCCCGGCATGGGGACGCCCGTGAGGTCGTCGGTGCTGGAGACCTTGCCGAGGTCGGTCTCCGGCCCCCTGGACCAGCGGACGTACAGCCGCCGGTTGCCGTCCACCAGGTCGGTGAGTTCGGCGAGCGAGCGCACGACCGGCAGGTCGTCCCCTTCACGCATGGCAGGACCTCCCTGTGAGCCGTTCAGGCCGACGGAGTACCCGTGGGGCACGCGGGAAATCAGGGAGTTCCCGCGCCGCCGGGGCGGGCCGGTTTTCCGGGGGCGTAGAGCCAGGTGCGGAGCAGGCCGGACAGGTTCTTGCCGGTCAGGCGCTCGCAGAGGGCGATGAAGTCCGCGGTCGTGCCGTGGCCGGAGCGGTGCTCGGCCGCCCAGGCGCGCAGCAGGTGCGGGAAGGCGCGGTCGCCGACGGCCCGGCGCAGTGCGTGCAGGGCCATGGCGCCGCGGGCGTAGACGGGGGTGCCGAAGATGCGGGCGCCGCTGCCGGGGTCGGCCGGCGGATACGCCCACAGCTCGTCGCCCGCCGGGCGGGCGTAGAGCTTGTCGAACGTCTGCTGGGCGCTCGGGCCGCCGTGCTGTTCGCCGTACAGCCAGGAGGCGTAGGTGGCGAAGCCCTCGTTGAGCCAGATGTCCTTCCAGGTGGTGAGCGAGACGGAGTCGCCGAACCACTGGTGGGCCGTCTCGTGCACCAGGGTGTCCAGGTCGGGCGCGGAGTCGTACACGGGTCGGGTCTGTGTCTCCAGCGCGTAGCCGACGTCCGGCGCGCGGTCGACGATGGAGCCCGCGGCCCGGAAGGGGTACGGCCCGAAGATGCCGCTCTCCCAGGCGAGCACCGCCGGCAGCTGCCTGAGCACGGGCTCGGCGGCGCCGGCCTCCCGCGGGTCGACGGCGTCGTAGACGCGGATGCCGTCGCGGGTGGTGTACTGCCGCACCTTGAAGGCGCCGATGGTCGCGGTGGCCAGATAGGCGGCCATGGGCTCGGCCTGGTGCCAGCGGAAGGTGGTGGTGCCGCGGGCCGTGCGCGTGCCGAGCAGGACACCGTTGGCGACGGCGGTGCGCCCCTCGGGCACGGTGAGGGTGAAGTCGTACGACGCCTTGTCCAAGGGGTGGTTGTCGGCCGGGAACCACGTCATGGCGCCCTGCGGTTCCCCCGCGACGAACGCCCCGTCGTCCGTGGCGATCCAGCCGTCGGGTGAGCCGTCGGGGTCGGTGACCGGCTTCGGCGTGCCGTCGTAGGTGACGGTGACCCGGAACCGCTGCCCGGCGCGCAGGGCGTGGCGCGGCGTGATGACGAGTTCCTGGCCGTCGCGCCGGTAGGCGGCCCGGGTGTGGTCGACGGTGACGCCGGTGACCTTCAGGCCGCTCAGGTCGAGGTCGAAGCGGGTGAGCGGCTGGCTGGCGCGGGCGGTGAGGACCGCACGGCCGTCGAGATGGCGGCTGCGGGTGTCGTAACGCAGCGTCAGATCGTAGTGGCTCACGTGGTAGCCGCCGTTGCCGGCGAGCGGGAAGTACGGGTCGCCCACCCCTGCGGCTCCCGTCGTGCCGGCCGCCGCGGGCGTGGCGGTGGCCAGCAGGGCGGCGAGCGCGACGGGGACGGTGGCGAGGACGCCGATGCGGCCCGGGGCGGAGGGCGTCCGGCGGGCTGCGGGGATCGGCTCGGGGAGGCGGTACGTCTGGCGGGCTGCCGGGATCGGCTCACATGCGCTCCTTGTGGGGTGCCGGGTGATCAACCGGCCCTCAGCGTAGGAGCCGCGCGGCGCCCGGTCGCCGCTCGTTCAGGCCACGTCGTACCGCGTCCCCCGGGCGGCCCGCACTACGCTCGCAGCGACCGCCCCCGCAGAAAGGCCCGACGATGAGCGTCCGCGTGCGTCGCGTGTACGACCCCCCGGAGCCGGACGACGGCGTCCGTGTCCTGGTCGACCGGCTCTGGCCACGCGGCCTGGCCAAGGACGCCGCGCACGTCGACGAGTGGCCCAAGGGGCTGACCCCGTCGACGGAGCTGCGGCGCTGGTACCACGCGGGCGAGGGCTCCTACGACGAGTTCCGGCAGCGTTACGAGGCGGAGCTCGCGGAGCCGGAGGCGGCCGAACTCCTCGGCCACCTGCGGACGTTGGCCCACCGCGGGCGGATCACGCTGCTGACCGCCTCCAAGGCCCCCGGCGAGTCCCACGCGGCGGTGCTGCTCGGCCTGCTGAAGGGAAAGCGGTAGGGAATCGCGGCGCAGGGCTCGGGCGGCCCGGCCTGTGGCCGCCGCCCGCCCGGCCGTACCTCACACGTTCCGGCCGCCTGTCCTCACCCGATCCGGCCGCCTGCCGTCACGCGGTCTGCGCCGCCGCCGCCCGTCCCGCCGCGCGCCCCGAGAACAGGCAGCCGCCGAGGAACGTGCCCTCCAGGGCGTTGTAGCCGTGCACGCCCCCGCCGCCGAAGCCGGCGACCTCACCGGCCGCGTACAGCCCGTCGATCGGCGTGCCGTCCAGGCCCAGGGCGCGCGAGTCCAGGTCGGTCTGGATGCCGCCGAGGGTCTTGCGGGTCAGGATGTGCAGCTTGACGCCGATGAGAGGACCGGCCGCCGGGTCGAGGACGCGGTGCGGGCCGGCGACCCGGCCGAGGCGGTCGCCGATGTAGCGGCGGGCGTTGCGGATGCCCTGCACCTGGGCGTCCTTGCTGTAGGGGTTGGCGATCTGCAGGTCGCGGGCCTCGATCTGGCGGCGGATGCCGTCGGCGTCGAGGAGCGGCTTGTCGGTGAGGGCGTTCATCTTCTCCACCAGCCCCTCCAGGGTGCCGGCGACGACGAAGTCCGCGCCGTGCCGCAGGAAGTCGGCGACCGGGCCGGGCGCGCCCTTGCCGAGCAGGCGGTCGCGCAGCACGGCGCCCTTGTCCTTGGCGGTGATGTCGGGGTTCTGCTCGGAGCCCGACAGCGCGAACTCCTTCTCGACGATCTTCCGGGTGAGGATGAACCAGGAGTGGTCGTACCCGGCGATGTCCTCGGTGGTGCGCAGGTGCTTCAGGGTGCTGAGGGTGTCGTAGCCGGGCAGGCAGGGGTCGGGCAGGCGGCGGCCGAGGGCGTCGAACCACAGGGAGGACGGGCCGGGCAGGATGCGGATGCCGTGGCCGGGCCAGATCGGGCTCCAGTTCTGCAGGCCCTCGGTGTAGTGCCACATGCGGTCGCGGTTGACCAGGCGGACGCCGGCCTCGGCGCTGATGTCGAGCATGCGGCCGTCGACGTAGGCGGGCACGCCGGTGACCATCTCGGCGGGCGGGGTGCCGAGCCGTTCGGGCCAGTAGCGGCGGACGATGTCGTGGTTGGCGCCGATGCCGCCGGTGGTGACGATCACGGCCTGGGCGGTGAGTTCGAAGTCGCCCGTCTCGTCGCGGTTGGAGGCGACGCCGCGGGGTGCGTCGTCGTCGGCGAGCAGCTTGCCGCGCACACCGCGGGCGGCGCCGGCTTCGATGACGAGTTCGTCGACGCGGTGGCGGTGGTGGAAGGTGAGCAGCCCGTCGCGCGCGGCCTGCCTGGCGTGGTCGGCGAACGGCTCGACGACGCCGGTACCGGTGCCCCAGGCGATGTGGAAGCGGGGTACCGAGTTGCCGTGGCCGTCGGCGCGCAGATCGCCGCGCTCGGCCCAGCCGACGGTGGGCAGCAGATCGATGCCGTGCCCGGTGAGCCAGGACCGCTTCTCCCCCGCCGCCCACTCGACGTAGGCGCGTGCCCAGCGCACGGCCCAGGAGTCCTCGTCGGCGAGCCGGTCGAATGCCGCGCTGCCCTGCCAGTCGCTCCAGGCGAGGTCGAAGGAGTCCTTGATGCCCAGGCGCCGCTGCTCCGGGGTGTCGACGAGGAACAGCCCGCCGAAGGACCAGAACGCCTGTCCGCCGAGGTTCGCGGCGTTCTCCTGGTCGACCAGGGCGACGCGCCTGCCCCTGCTGGTCAGTTCGTGCGCCGCGACCAGGCCGGCGAGTCCGGCTCCGACGACGATGACGTCCGCGTCCATGCGCGCGTTCCCTTCACTGTCGGGGGGTCGCGCTGCCGTTGGTGAGCAGCGCGGTGAGGAGTTGCTTGAGCCAGGCGCGGGCGTGCTCGACGTCCTTGTCCAGCAGCACTTGGGTGGTGACGCCGTCGTAGGCGGCGACCACGGCGTGGGCGGCGCCGTCGGCGTCGCCGAGGAGGGCGGGCAGGGGGCTGTGAGCGGTGGCGCGGGCCAGCCGGTCGGCGATGGCCCGCCGCAGCCGCGCGCGGTGCTCGAGCAGGGTACGGGCGACCTGCGGATCGCGGGCGGCGTGCACCAGGAAGTCGGTCTTGACCAGCAGCCAGTCCACGTCGAGCAGCAGCACCTCGGTCACCCGGTCGACCGAGGCGGCGACGTCGAGGTCGGGGCCGTCCTGAGCGAGGGCGGCGGCGACCTGCTCGGCGATCAGGTCGGCGCGCTGCTCGTACAGCGCGAAGAACAGCTCGTCGAGGCTGGAGAAGTTGGAGTAGAAGGCGCCGCGGCTGTAGCCGGCGGCCTCGCAGACCTCCTCGATCGAGACGCGGCCGAACCCCTTGGCGGCGAACACGGCGAACGCGGCATCCAGCAGGTTGGCTCGCGTGCGCACCCGCCGCCGGGTGACCCGTGGGGCCGTGCCGTCCGTCGCCATGGCCACCTCCATTCGATACGCGAATGTATCGGATACATCGATGTATCAAAAGAGCGCGGTGGGTCGACGCCAGTCGCATGGAACATATTTTCGATTCAGGGTTTACGCTGAAGCCATGGCCACGCACCTCCAGGGCTCCCTGTTCGACCAGACCGACGAGCTGCGCCTCGGCTCCCTCGACGGGATCCGCCGGACGGAGCTGAGTGCCGGCGCGTGGATCGACGTGCTGCCGGGCTGGCTGACCGGGGCGGACGCACTGTTCGAACAGCTCGCGGCCGAGGTGCCCTGGCGCGCGGAGCGCCGCACGATGTACGACCAGGTCGTCGACGTCCCCCGGCTGCTCTCGTTCTACGGCGCGGACGACCCGCTGCCCCACCCGGTGCTCGCCGAGGCCCGCGACCTGCTGTCCGCCCACTACGCAGACGAGCTGGGCGAGCCGTTCACCACCGCCGGGCTGTGCTTCTACCGCGACGGCCGCGACAGCGTCGCCTGGCACGGGGACCGGATCGGCCGGGGCTCACGGGAGGACACCATGGTCGCCATCCTCTCCGTGGGCGCCCCCCGCGACCTGCTGCTGCGCCCGGTGCACGGCGGCGGCCCCGCGGTCCGCCGGCCACTGGGCCACGGCGACCTGATCGTGATGGGCGGCTCCTGCCAGCGGACCTGGGAGCACTGCGTCCCCAAGTCCACCCGGGCCACGGGACCGCGCATCAGCATCCAGTTCCGGCCGCACGGCGTGCGCTGAGGCGGGCCGCTCTCCCCACCGTCCCCATGATCTGCTTTGCTTCTGCCGACGGCCGGCGATCTCACCACGGGGGACGGCACATGCGAGCGGACGTACACCAAGTCGCCGACGGCACCTACCTGGTGCACGGCTCCAACACCAACTGGGTGATCCTCACCGACGGGGACGCCGTGACCCTGATCGACACGGGATACCCGGGGGACCGGCAGCTGGTGCTGGACTCACTGGCCCAGGTGGGCAGTTCACCGGAGGCGGTGGCGGCCGTGCTGATCACCCACGCGCACAACGACCACCTGGGCTCGGCCGAGTACCTGCGGGCCGCCCACGGCACGCCGGTCCATCTGCACGAGGCCGAAGTTCCCCACGCCCGCCGGGAATTCCTCCAGCAGGTCACCGTCGGCGAGGTGCTGCGCAACGCCTGGCGGCCCGGTGTGCTGCCGTGGATGGTGCACGCGCTGCGCTCCGGCGGCACCGAGCAGCACCCGGTCACCGCTCCCACGGCCTTCCCCGGCACCGGACCGCTCGACCTGCCCGGCCGTCCCGTGCCCGTGCACACGCCGGGCCACACGGACGGGCACTGTGTCTTCCACCTGCCCGAGGCCGGTGTCCTCATCTCCGGGGACGCGCTGGTCAGCGGCCATCCCACGTCACGGGCGAGGGGACCGCAGCTGCTGCCGGACATGTTCCACCACGAGCGGGCGCGCGCGGTGGCCTCCCTGGAGATCATCAGGGGCCTGGAAGCGGACGTCCTGCTGCCGGGCCACGGGCCGGTGCACCGGGGCGCGACGACCGCGGCCGCCCAGCAGGCGTGGGAGCGGGCTGCCTAGGCCTTTCCCCACGGCGCGCACATCCGCTTAGGCTCTGCCCATGGCTTTGCAGATCAGCGCCACCAACCCCGAGCACCCCGCGCTCCTGCTCGAACTGCCGTGGCAGCTGCCGCTGGAGGAGTGGCCCGAGGAATATCTCGTGCCGCTCCCCCGCGGCATCTCCCGGCACGTCGTCCGTTACGCCCGCGCCGGTGACGAGGTCATCGCCGTCAAGGAGCTGGCCGAGCGGCCCGCGCTGCGCGAGTACGAGCTGCTGCGTGATCTGGACCGGCTCGCCATCCCCGCCGTGGACGCGCTCGGCGTGGTCACCGGGCGCACCGACGCCTCCGGCGCACCGCTGGAGCCGGTGCTGATCACGCGCCATCTGCGGGGCTCGCTGCCGTACCGGTCGATGTTCGAGACGACGATGCGGCCGGCGACCATGCACCGGCTGATGGACGCGCTCGCGGTACTGCTGGTGCGGCTGCACCTGGCCGGGTTCGCGTGGGGCGACTGCTCGCTGTCCAACACGCTGTTCCGGCGGGACGCGGGCGCCTACGCCGCCTATCTGGTGGACGCCGAGACCGGCGAGCTGCACCAGCGGCTGAGCCCCGGCCAGCGCGACTACGACCTCGACCTGGCCCGGGTCAACATCAGCGGCGAGCTGCTGGACCTGGAGGCGTCCGGGGCGCTGCACCCGTCCGTGGACCCGGTCGAGTTCGGCACCGAGATCTGCGCCCGCTACCGGGGGCTGTGGCAGGAACTGACCCGCACCTCGGTCTACCCGGCGGGCAAGTACCACTACATAGAGCGCCGGATCCGGCGGCTCAACGACCTCGGTTTCGACGTCGCCGAGATGCAGATCGAGCACAACTCCCACGGCGACTCGGTCACGTTCGTGCCGAAGGTCGTCGACGCGGGCCACCATCAGAGGCAGTTGCTGCGCCTCACCGGCCTGGACGCCGAGGAGAACCAGGCGCGGCGGCTGCTGAACGACCTGGAGAGCTGGATGGCCACCCAGGACGACTACGCCCCGGGCGACCCCCTCGCCGCCCGCCCCGAGGTCCTGGCGCACCGCTGGGTGCGGGACGTCTTCCGGCCCACCGTGCGGGCCGTACCGCTGGAACTGCGCGGCACGATGGACCCGGCGGAGATCTACCACGAGCTGCTGGAACACCGCTGGTACCTGTCCGAGCGGGCCCAGCACGACATCGGTCTGGACACCGCCGTCAAGGACTACATCGACAACATCCTGCCCAAGGCGCGCGAGACGCTGGAGCCGACGGTCCCCCGGTGACGCCTCAGGTGTGCGGAACCACGGCCACCGGGCAGCCGGCGTGGTGCAGCACCCCGTGGGCGACGGAGCCGATGCGGGCGCCGACCGCCGTGCGGTGGGCGCGCCGCCCGACCACCAGCAGCTGCGCGTGGTCGGCCGCCACCGACAGCAGCACCTGCCCCGCGCTGCCGATCTCCACGTGCTCGACCACCGGCACGTGCGGGAAGCGCTCGCGCCACGGCTCGAGGGCGTCCGTAAGAGCCTGGCGCTCGAACGGCTCCAGACCGCCGGCGCCGTCCAGCAGCTTCAGCGAGCCGGGGCTGTAGGCGAACACCGGCGGCAGCGTCCACGCCCGTACCGCGCGCACGGTGGCGCCGCGGGCGGCGGCCG
Organism: Streptomyces sp. NPDC049915; assembly: GCF_040656475.1. Classification (NCBI taxonomy): domain Bacteria; kingdom Bacillati; phylum Actinomycetota; class Actinomycetes; order Kitasatosporales; family Streptomycetaceae; genus Streptomyces; species Streptomyces sp. NPDC049915. Next base: position 97,752 of record NZ_JBFAMH010000016.1, on the reverse strand, counting down.
TCTCGAAGGCGAACCGCAGCACCTCGGCGCTGTCCTCCGGCTCCCCGTGCTGGCCGACGACGATGTCCCGGCCCGCCGCCTCGGCGCTCGCCTCGTCGCCGGCGCGCACCAGCACCACGGGCCGCGTCGCTTCGACGATGACCTGCTGGCCCACCGAACCGACCAGGAAGCCCACCAGCCGGCCGTGCCCCCGCGAGCCCAGCACCAGCAGCTCGGACCCGGCGGCCGCCTCCAGCAGCGTCCGCACCGCCGGGCCCTCCAGCACGTCGCTGGTCACCGCGAGCTCCGGGTGCCGCTCGGTGACCGCGCGGACCGCGCCCTCGAGCGCCTTCACCGCCCAGCCCTGCTGCGCCTCGAAGCCCGCCACCTCGGACGGCACGGCCGGCTGGAACTCCCAGGCGTGCACCACGCGCAGCGGCAGCGAGCGGCGTACGGCCTCCCGTGCCGCCCAGTCCAGCGCGGCACGGCTCTCGTCCGTCCCGTCGACCCCTGCCGTGATCGCGCCCGTCATCCGGCCGCCTCCTCATGTCGTATGTCGCTTGTGCCACCCACAGTCTTCACCCATACCCTGCCGACATGACCTTGGAGTGGGAGCAGGTGATCGTGGACGCGGCCGATGCCGCGGCCCTGGGCCGCTGGTGGGCCGAGGCCCTCGGCTGGACCGTCGTCAACGACGATCCCGACGAGTTCGAGATCCGTCCGGCGCCGGACCGCATGCCGGGGCTGCTCTTCGTGCCCGTACCGGAGGCCAAGAGCGTCAAGAACCGTCTCCACCTCGACTTCCGCCCCGACGACCAGCGGGCGGAGGTGGAGCGCCTGCTCGCGCTGGGCGCGCGCCACGCCGACATCGGGCAGGGCGAGCAGCCGTGGGTGGTCCTCGTCGATCCGGAGGGCAACGAGTTCTGCGTGCTCGGTGAGCGCCGCGCCTGAGCCCGCAGCGCATACCCGAGCGGGCCGGGCGGATCGAACATACGATGGCCACGGACCGGCGCGTCACGAGGGCGGGCCGGGCCCGTGACCGACCTCGGGGTGGGAGTCGTATGGCACAGGCCGCCGACACAGCGCGGACCGTCATCCTGACCGTGGACGACGACCCGGGGGTCTCCCGCGCCGTCGCCCGCGACCTGCGGCGGCGCTACGGCGAGGCGTACCGGATCGTGCGGGCGGAGTCCGGCGAGTCCGCGCTGGACGCGCTGCGCGAGCTGAAGCTGCGCGGCGACCTGGTGGCCGTGATCCTGGCCGACTTCCGCATGCCGCAGATGAACGGCATCGAGTTCCTCGAACACGCCATGGACGTCTACCCGGGCGCCCGGCGGGTGCTGCTGACCGCGTACGCGGACACCAGCGCGGCGATCGACGCGATCAACGTCGTCGATCTCGACCACTACCTGCTGAAGCCGTGGGACCCGCCGGAGGAGAAGCTCTACCCGGTCCTTGACGACCTGCTCCAGGCGTGGAAGTCCAGCGACTTCAAGCCGGTGCCCAGCACCAAGGTGGTCGGGCACCGCTTCTCGGCGCGCTCCTCGGAGGTGCGCGAGTTCCTGGCCCGCAACCAGGTGCCCTACCGCTGGTACTCCTCCGACGAGCCGGAGGGGCAACGGCTGCTCGCGGCGGCCGGCGCGGACGGGCGGCGGCTGCCGCTGGTGGTCACACCGGACGGAGAGCCGCTCATCGAGCCGGACCCGCCCGAGCTGGCCGCACGCGTGGGCCTCGCCACGACGCCCACGGCCGACTTCTACGACCTCGTCGTGATCGGCGGCGGCCCGGCCGGGCTCGGCGCGGCCGTGTACGGGGCGTCGGAGGGGCTGCGCACGGTCCTCGTGGAGCGGTCGGCGACCGGGGGCCAGGCCGGGCAGAGCTCCCGGATCGAGAACTACCTCGGCTTCCCGGACGGCGTCTCCGGCGCCCAGCTCACCGACCGGGCCCGGCGGCAGGCGGCCAAGTTCGGCGCGGAGATCCTCACCGCGCGGGAGGTCACCGGCCTTGAGGTGAGCGGCGCCGCGCGGATCGTGCGGTTCGCGGACGGCTCGGCGGTCGCCGCGCACAGCGTGATCCTCGCGACCGGCGTGCAGTACCGGCAGCTGCCGGCGCCCGGCGCCGACGACCTGACCGGCTGCGGCGTGTTCTACGGCTCGGCGCTCACCGAGGCGTCCTCCTGCCACGGCCACGACGTGTACATCGTCGGCGGCGCCAACTCCGCGGGCCAGGCCGCGATGTACCTGGCGCGGGGCGCGAAGTCGGTGACGCTGCTGGTGCGCGGTCCGTCGCTGTCGGCGTCGATGTCGCACTATCTGATCCAGCAGATCGAGGAGGCGCCCAACATCTCGGTGCGCCCCCGTACCGTCGTCGAGTCCGCGCACGGAAACGGCAGCCTGGAGCGGCTCACCCTGCGGGACGTCGACACCGGCGAGCGGGAAGAGGTCGACGCGGGCTGGCTGTTCGTGTTCATCGGGGCCGCCCCGCTGACCGACTGGCTGGACGGGACGGTGCTGCGCGACGAGCGCGGGTTCATCCTGGCCGGACCCGACCTCACCCCCGACGGGCGGCCGCCGGCGGGCTGGGAGCTGGACCGGCCGCCGTACCACCTGGAGACCAATGTGCCGGGCGTGTTCGTCGCGGGCGACGCGCGCGCGGAGTCCGCGAAGCGGGTCGCGTCCGCCGTCGGAGAGGGAGCCATGGCCGTGATGCTCGTCCACCGCTACCTGGAGCAGTCGTGAGCGGGCGGCCGGTGCCGTGCAGCCCGGCGGAGATCGGCTCGCTGTTCCTGTTCGAGAAGCTCTCCGACGAGCAGCTCGGGCGGCTGTGCAGCGAGGGCCGGGTGGAGCTGTTCGACCCCGGCCCGGTGTACGCCGAGGGTGACCCCGCCACCTGTTTCTTCGTGATGGTCGAGGGCACGGTGGTGCTCTCGCGGCGGGTCGGCGCCGAGGACGTGGAGGTGACGCGGACCTCGCAGCCCGGGGTGTACGCGGGCGCCATGCAGGCCTACCTCGGGGACCGGGTGCGGCAGGTCTACAACAACTCCCTGCGCGTGACCGAGCCGACGCGGTTCTTCGTGCTGCCGGCGGACACGTTCGCGAGCGTCATGCAGGAGTGGTTCCCGATGGCGGTCCACCTCCTGGAGGGCCTGTTCTTCGGGTCGAAGGCCACCCAGCGGACCATCGGGCAGCGCGAGCGGCTGCTGGCGCTGGGCTCGCTGTCCGCGGGGCTCACCCATGAGCTGAACAACCCGGCCGCCGCGGCCGTGCGAGCCACGGCGACGCTGCGCGAGCGGGTGGCGAAGATGCGGCACAAGCTCGCCGTGATCTCGTCGGGGCCCTATCCGCGGGAGGTCCTGGCGGGCCTGATCGAGTTCCAGGAGCGCACCGCCGAACGCGTCGGCAAGGCGCCCGCGCTCAGCCCGCTGGAGGCCGCCGACCGGGAGGACGCGCTCAGCGACTGGCTCGACGACCACGACATCCCGGACGGCTGGCGCATCGCGCCCACGTTCGTGCAGGCCGGGCTCGACGTGGACTGGCTGGAGCAGGTCGCGGCGGCCGTCGAGCCCGACGTCCTGCCCGGCGCGATCGGCTGGCTGAACTACACGGTCGAGACCGAGCTGCTGATGGACGAGATCGAGGACTCGACCACCCGTATCTCGCACCTGGTCGACGCGGCCAAGCAGTACTCCCAGCTCGACCGCGCGCCCTACCAGGTCGCCGACGTGCACGAACTGCTGGACAGCACGCTGCTGATGCTGTCCGGCAAGATCGGCGACGGGATCAAGGTCGTCAAGGACTACGACCGCACGCTGCCGAGGATCCCCGCCTATCCGGCGGAGCTGAATCAGGTGTGGACGAACCTGATCGACAACGCCGTCGCCGCGATCCACGACACCGGCGCCGAGGGCACGCTGACCGTGCGGACGGCGAGGGAGAACGACCGGCTGCTGGTGGAGTTCCGCGACACCGGTCCGGGCGTGCCGCCCGAGATCCGGGACCGCATCTTCGATCCCTTCTTCACCACCAAGCCGGTCGGCGAGGGCACAGGGCTCGGCCTCGACATCTCCTGGCGGATCGTGGTCAACAAGCACCACGGCGGCATCGAGGTCGACTCCGAGCCCGGCGACACCCGGTTCCGGGTGCTGCTGCCGCTCACCGCGGCGGAACCCGACACCCCATCCGAGGAGACGGCATGACCCAGGGCGACGGCATCGACCAGAGCGCGGTGCCGAGCGGCACCGGCTGCGTGGAGTGCGAGGCGGCCGGCGGCTGGTGGTTCCATCTGCGCCGGTGCGCGCAGTGCGGGCACATCGGCTGCTGCGACTCCTCCCCCGCCCAGCACGCCACCGCGCACTTCCGCGCGACGGGGCATCCGGTGGTGCAGAGCTACGAGCCGGGCGAGGCGTGGTTCTGGAACTACGCCACCGACGAGCTGTACGACAGCGGCCCCGCCCTCGCGCCCCCGCACAGCCACCCCGAGGACCAGCCCGCTCCTGGGCCGGCGGGCCGGGTGCCGGCGGACTGGGCGCGGACGCTGCGCTGAGGGCCGGTCCGGTGGGGCGCGGACACCGCGCCGAACGCCGTTTCGGTGGGGCGCGGACACCGCGCCGAGCGCCGGTCCTGTCCGGTGCCCCCCGCGGTGTCAGTGGTGCGTGCCAGGATTGATCCGTGCCGCAGAACGATTTCACCTCCCCGCTCGTCGGCCGGGACCGGGAACTGACCCGGCTCCTCGGCGCCTTGGAGCGCGCCCGCGCCGGTGAGGCGCGGGCGGTGGTGGTGGCCGGGGACGCCGGGGTGGGCAAGACCCGGCTGCTGGACGAGGTCGCCGGGCATGCCGCCGGGCAGGGCATGCGGGTGCTCACCGGGCACTGCGTGGACCTCGGTGACGTCGGCCTGCCGTATCTGCCGTTCACGGAGATCCTCGGCCGGATCGCCGAGGACGAGCGGCTGGCCCCGCATCTGGCCACGCATGCCGCGGTGGAGCGGCTGCGCGGCGGTGGCGAGGTGCGCGGCGGCGACCCGGCGCGGGACGCTGACGCCCGGCTGCGGCTCTTCGAGGGCATGGCGGCCCTGCTCGCCCGGCTCGCCGAGGACACCCCGCTGCTGCTCGTGCTGGAGGATCTGCACTGGGCCGACCAGTCCTCCCGGGACCTGCTGCGGTTCCTGCTGACCCGCGGCGCGCTGGGAGCGCCCGGGCCCCGGCTGGCGGTGCTCGCCTCCTACCGCTCCGACGACCTGCACCGGCGCCATCCGCTGCGTCCCCTGCTGGCCGAGCTGGTGCGGCTGCCGGCGGTGGAGCGGCTGGAGCTGCGGCCCATGCCGGACGCCGAGATGACCCGGCTGCTGCGGGCACTGCGCGGCGAGCCGCTGCCGGACGGCACGGTGCGCACGATCGTGGAGCGGGCCGAGGGCAACGCCTTCTATGCGCAGGAGCTGCTCGCCGCCACCGGCACACAGGCGCAGGGCGTGCCGAGCGCCCTCGCGGACGTGCTGCTGATCCGGGTGGAGCAGCTGCCGGAGACCGCGCAGCAGGTGCTGCGCACCGCCGCCGTCGCGGGGCGCCGGGTGGAGCACGATCTGCTGCGCGAGGCGGTCGGGCTGTCCGAGGACGCGCTGGAGGCGGCCCTGCGCGAGGCCGTCGGCCGCCAGCTCCTGGTGCCCGACGACGGGGAGACCTACGCCTTCCGGCACGCGCTGACCCGTGAAGCCGTCTACGCCGACCTGCTGCCCGGTGAGCGGGCGCGGCTGCACGGCACGTTCGCGCGGCTGCTCGCCGGACGCGGCAGCACGGGCGAGAGCGCGGCGGAGCGCGCCCACCACTGGCGCGAGAGCCATCATCTGCCCGAGGCGCTCGCCGCCTCGCTTCAGGCCGCCGACCACGCCCGGCGGGTGGGCGCGCCGGCGGAGGAGCTACGGCATCTGGAAGCGGCGCTCGATCTGTGGTCCGCGGTCGATCCGGCGGCCCGCCCGGCCGGTGAGGGCGGCGACCGGATCACGCTGACGCTGCGCGCTTCGGCGGCTGCCGTGCACGCGGGCGAGGTGCACCGCGCGGTCGCGCTGACCCGGGCGGCGCTCGCCGGCATCGGGCAGGACGCGGATTCCGAGCTGGCCGCCCGGGTGCGCTACACCCTCGCCGGGAACCTGCTGACCGCCGACAATCTCACCGCCGCCTTCGCCTACAGCAGCGAGGCGCTCGCGCTGATCCCGGAGGAGCCGCCGACGCGTACCTGGGTGTGGGCGGCGGCCACCCATGTGATGGCGGCCCGTGAGGTCGGGGCGTCCCGGGCCGCGTTGCACGTGGCGCGGCGGGCGCTGTCCGCGGCGGAGCAGCTGGGGGTGGCGGACGCGCAGGCCGACCTGCTGATCTCGCTGGTGGGTCTCGAGGGAGGCGCGCGGCGCACGGCCGAGGGGCGCGAGCGGCTGGTGCGGGCGCGGGAGCTGGCCCGGCGCGCGGGCAACGCCCCGGTGGAGATGAGAGCGTTGTTCCATCTCGCGGTCGGCTGCTTCGAGGCGGGCGCCTTCGCGGAGAGCGTGCCGTGGGCGGCGGAGGGGCTGGAGCGCGCTCGCGACGCGGGGTTGCTGTCGTCGCCGTATCCGCTGGAGATGCGGTACTTGCAGCAGCTGGTGCTCTACACGCTGGGCCGGTGGGACGAGTGCCTACGGGCGGCGGCGGAGGCCAAGGCGGTGCCGGCGGCCGGCGGTTACACGGCGGGCCCGGCGCTGTACGTGGCGCTGGCGCGCGGTGACGCGGGGGCCGCCGAGCGGGCGCGGGCGCTGCTGCGGGGCCCGTTCGACTGGATGGCGACGCTGGTCGCGGGGATCGTCCTGACCGACGCGGCCGCGTGGCGGGGTGATGCCGAGGCGGCGGTGGAGCAGGCGCGCGCCACGGTGACGGCGCTCACCGACGACGCGGGCACCCTGCCCGACGCGGCGGTGCGGCTGCTCGCGCTGGCGCTGTCCGCCGTCGCCGACACGGCCGCCGGGCTGCGGTCGGCCGGTGACGCCGCGGGGGCGCGGCGGTGGGCCGACGTGGCGGGCGAGCTGGTGGAGCAGGCGCGGCGGGCGGCCGGGCACAGCGAGGCGGGCCCGCCGCAGGGGCCGGAGGGGCAGGCGTGGCTTGCCCGGGCCGAGGCCGAGTGGACCCGGGCCGTCTCCGGCCCGGACGCGGCGGTCTGGGAGAAGGCGGTGGCCGCGTTCGGCTTCGGCGAGGTGTACGAGCAGGCGCGGTGCCGGCTGCGGTGGGCTCAGGCCCTGCTCGCCGAGGACCGGCGCGCCGAGGCCGCGGTGCAGGCCGGTGAGGTGCGTGGGACGGCCGTACGGCTGGGGGCCGCGCCGCTGCTGGAGCGGGTCGAGGCGCTGATCCGGCGCGGCCGGCTGGGCGGCGTGCCGGGGGCCGAAGGACCGTCCGCTCCCTCGCCGCTGACGGCGCGTGAGCAGGAGGTGCTGCGGCTGCTCGCGCTCGGCCGCAGCAACCGCCAGATCGGTGAGGCGCTGTTCATCACCGGCAAGACGGCGAGCGTGCACGTCTCCAACATCCTGGCCAAGCTGGGTGCGGCGAGCCGCACGGAGGCTGTGGCGATCGCCCACCGCGACGGGCTGCTGGCGTCCGAGCCGAGCACCTCCTGATCCGCGGGAGCCTGTGGCCGTGACGCGGCCGCCGCCGTCCCGGACATGACCCGACGTCAGGCCTGCGCCCGGATTGTCGCTTTTCTTGATTTTCGCCGCGATACTGTGCGCGGCCACGCCGTACCGTTTCCGACGGGCGGTCAGATGTGGCTCCAGCACAGCGACGTGACGGAAACGAGAGGCCTCGGATGATCCCAGCAGCACTGCGCAGAGGTACGGCACTGGGGGCGGTCGTGCTGTCCCTGCTGACGGTCCCGGCACACGCCGCCACCGCACATCCCGCACGTCCCGCCGCACCGGCGGCCGCACTGCCACGGCCCGACCTCGCCGGCCTGCGCGAGATCCTGCGCACCGCCCAGCGGCAGGGCGCCCCGGGCGCGATGGCGCGGATCGACGACGGCGGCTCGGTGCTCGGCGCGTCCGTGGGCGTCGCCGACCGGGCCACCAAGCGGGCGCTGGCGGACACCGACCGCTTCCGCGTCGGCAGCATCACCAAGACCTTCACGGCCGTGGTCCTGCTGCAACTGGCCGACGAGGGCAAGCTGAACCTGGACGCGTCCGTCGACCACTACCTGCCGGGGCTGCTGCCCGACCGCGGGATCACCGTCCGGCACGTCCTCAGCCACCGCAGCGGGCTGTACGACTACACCAACGACATGTTCGCGCAGACGGTGCCCGGCTTCGAGGCCGTGCGCACCAAGGTGTTCACCTACCGCCAGCTGGTGGACCGCTCGCTGCGGCACGCCCCGACGGGGAAGCCCGGCGGCGCCTACTCCTACTCCAACACCAACTTCGTGGTGGCCGGCATGCTCGTGGAGAAGCTCACCGGCCGTCCGGTGGCCACCGCCTACCAGGACCGCATCATCACGCCGCTGCGGCTGCGCGACACCTTCTACGTGCACCCCGACACCGCGCTGCCCGGCCGGTACGCGCGCGGCTACCTCACCCCCGACACCGAGGGAGCCGCGCTGGTCGACGCCACCCGGCAGACCGTGTCGTGGGCCCAGAGCGCGGGCGCGATCATCTCCAGCACCCGGGACCTGAACACCTTCTACTCGGCGCTGCTGCGCGGCAAGCTGACCTCCGCCGCGCAACTGCAGCAGATGCGGCGCTGGGTGCCGGCCGGCACCGGGCAGGCCTACGGCCTCGGGCTGCGCCGCCGCGACCTGTCGTGCGGGGTGTCGGTGTACGGGCACACGGGGGCCGTCCAGGGCTACTACAGCTATGCGTTCACCTCCGCGGACGGGCGGCGCAGCCTCGCCGCGCTGGCCGACACCTCCAACAACGCGGCCGTGCACACCACGATGCTGCGCACGCTGGAGTCCGCCTTCTGCGGCGCCCCGGCGAAGAGCCGACGCAGCGGCGCGGTGACGGAGTTGCCGGAGGACGCCGCGGGGCCTGCGGTCCGCCGATGAGGGGGAAGCCGGTTCTCTTCACCGTGCGGAGCAACCCCCGTACGTGATCCGGCGTCTTGAAGGGCAGCACCATACGCCGCCCCGGCCCACTCCCCCCTTGGGCCGGGGCGGACCTCTGCGTCCCGCACATCCCGGCGCCCCGGAGTCTTTTGAACGAAGGACAGGAATCCGGGCCGCGTTGAACGGACGCCGTCCCGGTCGCCGTACCCCAGGGAAACGGGTGAAACAGGGTGCAGCGAGGGATGACCATGGGCACAGCGGACGGCTCCACGCAGGCGTGGGTCGCCGGACGGTACCGGCTCCTCGACATCGTCCACGAGGAGACCAACCGCGTCTGCTGGTACGGCGAGGACACGGCCGCCGGACAGCCCCGGCTGCTCACCCGGACCGGGCTGCCGGACACCGGGACGGACGCGGACGAGCGGGACCAGGCGCGCCGCGCCACCGGGCGCGTCCTGCGCATGGCCGAGACGATGAGCCGGCTGTGCCCGGGCCGCGTCCCGGCGGTCGTCGACGCGGTGTACGAGCGGGGCGATCTGTGGACGGTGACGGAGTGGGCCGAGGGCACACCGCTCGGTGAACTCCTCGCCCAGGAGGGCCCGTTGCACCCGGTGCGGGCCGCACGCATCGCGCTGGAACTGCTGGACGTGCTGGAGGCCGCGCACGCGGAGGGCATCACGCACGGCGAGCTGAGCCCCGGGCAGGTCCTCGTGCGCGACCACCGGCCGGTCGCGGTCACCGGCTTCGGCCTGGCCGGCGCGACCCTGGCCCCGCGCGTCGCGGCACCGTCGTACGCCTCGCCGGAACAGGCACGCGACGAGCGGATCTCCCCGGCCGCCGATCTGTGGGCGCTCGGTGCGCTGCTCTACACGATGGTCGAGGGCCGGCCGCCGTTCCGGGAGCGCGAGCGGCCGGAGGCCACGCTGAAGGCCGTGGACCGGCTGCCCCTGCGTACGCCCGTGCGCTGCGGGCCGCTGACGCGGGTGGTGCAGGGGCTGCTGCGCAAGAACTCCCGCGAGCGGCTGTCCCGTGGGGTGGTCCGCGAGGCGCTCACCCGCGTACTGAACGAGGACCCGGATGCAGTGGTGCCGTCCGTGCCCGCACCCCGGCTGCGCCGCGCCTACGCCGCCTGGCACGCCGGCCCGGCGTGGCGGCGGCGGCACGTGGCGGTCGGCGCCGCGGTGGCGGTCGTCGCCGTGACCGCCGTGGCTCTCGCCCTGCGGCAGGGCCCGGGCAACGCGGACGCCGCGCGGGCACCCGCGCCCTCCCCCGCGGCGACCGGGACGCCGCCCGCGGCCACCGGGACGGCGGCGGCCCCCCGGCCGTCGGGCACGCCGACGCCGGGACTGCCCTCCGGCTACCGGCTGTACCGGGCACCGGAGGGATTCTCGGTGGCGCTGCCGGACGACTGGGGGCGGCTGCGCACCTCGCCGGGCCGGGACGGGGCGTACCGGGTCGTGTTCGGCGCGACGGACGATCCGCGCACGCTCGCGGTGACGTACAGCGAGCGCGTCGGCGGGGACCCGGTCGCCGTGTGGCGGGACGACGTGGAGCCCGCTCTGCGCGCGGCGGACGGTTACCGGCGGATCGGGGCGATCCGGGCGACGACGTACCAGGGCCGCCGCGCTGCCGACATGGAGTGGCTGGTGACGGCGGCCGGCGGGACGCGGGTGCGCACCTTCGGCCGCGGTGTCCTGCTGGGCGGCGGCCGGGGATTCTCGTTGCGGTTGACCGCCCCCGCCGCCGACTGGGACGACACCGGCAGGCGTCAGGCGCAGGAGGTCGTCCTGCGCAGCTTTCGGCCTGCCTCAGGATGACGAGCCGGGCGCGCGCAGCTTGCGCAGCGGCACGCCGGGCATCAGCGGCGTCGTGTGCCAGCGGGCGGTGAACGTCCTGCCCGGGAGGGAGCAGGTCACGCACAGCGAGTGCGGGGTCTCCAGGAAGGCGACGTCCACGGCCAGGGTCCCGGCGTCCGTCCAGCCGCCGCTGACGGCGGTCGGCAGCGGCTCCTCGGCGACGGCCCACCCGCCGTCGCCGAGGTGCAGGGGCAGTGCGTGGCCGTCCTCGGTGAGCGTGAGCGTCCAGCCGTCCTCCTCCGCGGTCACCGACACGGAGGTGAGGCCCGGCTGATCCGCGCAGCCGCCGCCCTCCGGGGCGAACACCGCCCCCGCCCATGCGTCCGCTCGCTCCGGAGGTGTGGGTTTGCCGGCCGCCGCGGGCAGCGTGAGGTGCGCGAGCCGCTCGCGCAGGGCCGCGTCGGCTCCCTCGCGACCCCCCAGCGGCCCGGGGTGGAAGGCGGGCAGCAGATGGGCCCAGACCAGGTCGAGAACCGTCTGCATGCCCACGGTCTCCGACGTCAGGGCGACCACGGCGTCCTGCTCCGGCAGCACCAGGCAGAACTGGCCGTAGGCGCCGTCCCCGCGAAAACCGTGCCGGGACATCCAGAACTGCAGGCCGTAGCCGAGGTCCCAGTCACCGCCGGACATGGCACCGGCCGTCGCGATGTGCGGGCGCGTGGCCTCGGCGACCCACTCCTCGGGCAGCAGCTGCCTGCCCTCCCACCGGCCGCGGTCCAGATACAGCTGCCCGAGCCGGGCGACGGCGTCGCAGGTGGCGTGCAGTCCGCTGAAGCCCAGCTCGCGACCGCCGCGGTCGCGGTGCCAGACCGCGCCCCCGATGCCGAGCGGATCGAACAGCCGCGGGCGCAGGTAGTCGGTGAGCGACTGGCCCGTCACCCGCTGCACGACGGCGGCGAGCGTGTAGGTGGCCGGCTGGTTGTAGGCGAAGACGGTGCCCGGGTCGCGTTCCGGCGGCAGCCGCAGGAAGCCGTGCAGCAGGTCGTCCGGGTCCAGGGCGCGCGCCCGGTCCATGGTCTCGGCAACATGCCCGCTGGCCATCGACGCCACGTGCCGGAGCAACATGCCCCGTACCCGGGGATCGGTGACCTCGTCCGCGAACTCGGGGAAGTAGGCGAGCACCGGGTCGTCCAGCCGCAGCAGCCCCTCCGCGGCGGCGAGCCCGGCGGCGGTACCGGTGAAGCTCTTGCTGAGCGAGTACAGCAGGTGCGGGCGGTCCTGGGTGTACGGCGCCCACGACCCGGCGGCGACGAGGTGGCCGTGGCGCAGGATCAGCAGGCTGTGCGGCCTGATGCCGGGCGCTGCGTCGAGTGCGTCGAGGAAGGCCTCGACACCGGTGGCGTCGACGCCCTGGGCGGCGGGGGCGGACGAAGGCAGCGGGCGCGCGATCATGAGGGCATCCTGCCTCGGGATACGCCGAATGGTCGAGAGGGCCTTCGCGGGAGGGGCGCCTCGTTTTCACCCTCCGCCCCACGGGGACTCGTGACCCATGGTGCAAATCGGATACACGATGATGACCGAGCAGGCCGGCCCCCGTGAGCTGGTCGACCACGTGGTGCGCGCCGAGGAGGCGGGCTTCGACTTCTCCGTGACGTCCGACCACTACTTTCCGTGGCTGCGCTCGCAGGGGCACGCTCCGTACGCATGGAGTGTGCTGGGCGCCGCCGCGCAGGCGACCGAACGCATCCCGCTCATGACGTACGTGACGTGCCCGACCTTCCGCTACCACCCGGCGGTCGTGGCGCAGAAGGCCGCCACCCTTCAGCTGCTCTCCGAGGGCCGGTTCCGGCTGGGGCTGGGCTCCGGCGAGAACCTGAACGAGCACGTCGTGGGCGGCGGCTGGCCCTCCGTGAACGTCCGGCACGAGATGCTCGAGGAGGCCGTGGAGATCATCCGCGCGCTGTTCGAGGGCGGCCACGTCAATCACCGCGGCACGCACTTCGACGTGGAGTCGGCGCGGCTGTGGGACGTGCCCGAGGAGCCGCCGGCGATCGGGATCGCGGTGTCCGGGGAGAGGTCCTGCCGGCTCGCGGGCCGCCTCGGCGACCTGGTCATCGCGACCGAACCCAAGGCGGGCCTGCTGGAGGCCTTCGACCGGCACGGCGGGCAGGGCAAGCCGCGGGTCGGGCAGCTGCCGGTGTGCTACGACACCGACCGGGACACCGCGATCAAGCGGGCGCACGCGCAGTTCCGCTGGTTCGGCAGCGGCTGGAAGGTGAACTCCGAGCTGCCGCACCCGGACTCCTTCGAGGCGGCGACGCAGTTCGTCACGCCGGACGACGTGGCCGAGTCGATCCCGTGCGGCGACGATCCGGAGGCCTTCGTGGAGGCCGTGCGGCCCTATGCCGAGGCCGGTTTCACCGAGATCGCGCTCGTGCAGATCGGCGGCGACGCGCAGGTGCCGTTCCTGGACTGGTCGGAGAAGACGCTGCTGCCCGCGCTGCGGGCCGCCTTCGCCTGAGCCGGCGCCGCGTCACATCGCATCGCATCGCATCGCATCGGGCACACGTGCGCACAAGCACGGCCAATCGGTGGATATAGGCTGCCGGTCTGCACACCCGTCGGCCCTGCCCCCCTCTGGAGTGTCCCGGTGACCCAAGCGATCGCCCCGTCCGAGCCGCCCACCGCCCCCGAGTCCGCGTCGGTCCCGGCGCCCGCGTCCGCGCCCGAGTCCACGTCGAGGTCCGGGCCCGAGTCCAGGCCGGGGTCCGCGCCCGATCCCACGTCGGCGCCCCAGCCCGAGGCACCGTCCTCCGCCGCGTCGGGGGACGTGGACGACCTCGTCACCCGTGACGCGCGCGAGTTCGGGGCGTACGCCCGTACCGGCGGGTGGACCTTCGCCCTGATGGTGGCGCGCAGTGTCCGCCCGGGCGGGCAGGCCGCCGACGAGACGCCGAAGGTGAGCGCCAAGGAGTTCGCCGAGCTGGCGGGGTGCTCGGCGGAGCGGGTGCTGCGCTACTACAAGGCCTGGGACCGGGCCACCGACGACGGTCTGGTACCGCACTTCGAGGCGCTGCGGCCGGGGCAGGACGTGGAACTGCCGGACGCCGACGTGTGGCCGGCCTACTACGTCTCGCGCAGCAGCGCCGCCTCCGAACGGGGCACGGCCATCGCCGAGGTGGCCGCGGCGGAGGGCATCCGGCCGACGAAGGCGCTGGAGGTGGCGGAGAACCCCACCGCGCTGCGCGCCGCGATCCTGGCCGACCCCTCCACCGCCCGCGCGGCGCAGCAGGCACTGCTGGACCGGGTGCGCGAGGATCCGGAACTGCAGGCCGCGCTGGCCCGTGACGTGGTGCGCACCGACGATCTGAAGAAGGCCGTGGTGTCCGAGAGCCGCTCGGCCGACCGCATCGGCTACGTACGGCAGATCGCCGAGTCCGGACAGATCAGGACGCCGGCCGGGCAGACCGTCGAGGCACCCGTCGAGGTGCGCCGGGAGGCCGAACGGCACCTGTCCCTGATCGACGAACTCGACGACGGCGAGGACAGCGCCGAGTGGGCGTCCGAGGCGTACGACACGATGAAAGGTCTGGTCGCCGAGACGGTGGAGGCCGACCCGGACCTGCGGGTGACGGAACGGCGGCAGAAGTTCTACAGCAGCCTGACGAAGGCCACCCGGGTGTTCGAGGAGCTGACCTTCGACGACGCCGAGGACTTCTACGAGGACGACATGCTGCTGCGGCTCGAGGAGCTGCAGCAGGCGATCGGCTCGTGCCTTGCGGCACTGCGTGCCAGTCGCGGGAATCACCCGAGTAGCTGAGCATCTTTGGCGTTACGGGGGTACCAGGGGTTCGCTCTCGTCCGTTCCTCTCGGAAGGCCTGTCCAGGTGAACCCCTTTGCTCACACGACGCTGGTGGTGGAGTTGCAGGCGGGCGACACGGAACGCTTCGCCGTGCTCGCCCACCTGAGCTACGACGCCGCCGACCCGTTCGTCGTCACCGCCGTGTTCAGCCACCGGGGCCGGGTGCTGGCCCGCTGGCAGCTGGACCGGGAGATGCTCGGCGAGGGGCTGCGGCGGCCCGTCGGTGTCGGGGACGTGCGGCTGCGCCCGACGGGCGGCGGACTCTTCGACGAGCTGCGCATGGAGTTCCTCGGCGACGCCCACCCGGACGGGGGGCGCCACCACGCGGTCGTGTTCGCCTGGGCCCCGGCCGTCTCGGCGTTCCTTCGCAGAACGTGGCAGCTGGTCCCGCCCGGCCGGGAGGAGGTCCGCGTCGACGACTTCCTGGCCCAGCTCTCCGTGGGGCCCTGACGGGCCGGGATACCTGCGCTCCTGCCGTGGCGGTCGCGTTCCCGGCCCCGCCTGCGCCCTGCGGCCGGGACACTCAGCAGGACATCTTCCGTGCGCCGCGCTGGGCCGTCCCGGCCGCCTTGGCACGCCTTGGCCGGTTCTCAGCGTGATGTGTAGCGGCGGCGGGTCCACAGGGGCAGCACGAACCAGCACAGCATGTACCAGGCGACCACGGCCGAGACCAGGTACGGGACGTAGCTGTCGTGGGTCGCCACGCGCAGGATCAGCAGCAGCGACGAGGTCATGGCGGCGAGCAGCAGGAGCAGACCGACGAATGTCAGCCGGGACGCCCAGCGCACCGCCATCGGTTTGACCCGGCGGCCGGCGACCAGGCGGTGCAGGGAGACCGGCCCTATCAGCGCGCCGGTCGCGCAGGCGCCCAGGACCACCGTCACGATGTAGATGGCCTGGTCGGTGCTTTCCAGCTGCGCGTACTTCGGCGTGAACACCACGGTCAGCAGGAAACCGAAGAGGATCTGCACGCCGGTCTGCGCGACCCGCACCTCCTGGATGAGCTCGACCCACATCCGGTCGGCCCGCTCCTCCTCGGTCTCGTTGCGCCCCCGGCGCCGGACCGGCCCCTCTTCGGCGACCGCCACCATTCCTCCCCGGTGAGAACCACGAACATCGTCTCTTCGCGAGTACCCAGGAAAGCGGCGGTCCTGCCTGGTCCGGCCCGGTCAGGGGCTACCAGCGGTGCTCGACCTGCTCCCGGATGCGCCGGTCGTACAGGTCGCGGATCGCCGTGAGGGTCTCCTCGGACAGCTCCGGCAGCCGGGCGGCCGCGGCGTTGGCGCGGGCCTGCTCGGGCGATCGGGCGCCGGGGATCACCGTGGTGACGCCGGGCTGCTGGACGATCCAGCGCAGGGCGAGCTGGGCCGGGGTGTACCCCTCGGGGGTGAGGGCGGCGAACTCGGCGGCGGCCTCCACACCGGTCGCGTAGTCCACGCCGGAGAAGGTCTCGCCCTGGTCGAAGGACTCGCCGTGCCGGTTGAACGTGCGGTGGTCGTCGGGCGGGAAGACGGTGTCCTTGGTGTACTTGCCCGACAGCAGACCGGAGGCGAGCGGGACCCGGGCGATGATGCCGACGCCGGCCTCCCGGGCCGCCGGGAGCACTTCGCGCAGGGGTTTCATGCGGAACGGGTTGAGGATGATCTGCACACTGGCCAGGTTCGGCCGGGCGATCGCCGTCAGCGCCTGGGCGCAGGTCTCCACGCTGACGCCGTAAGCGGCGACGCGCTCCTCCTCGACCAGGGTGTCGAGGGCGTCGAAGACCTCGTCGGAGGAGTAGACGGGGGTGGGCGGGCAGTGCAGCTGCACCAGGTCGACGCGGTCCACGCCGAGGTTGCGGCGGGAACGGTCGTTCCAGGCGCGGAAGTTGTCCAGGACGTAGTTCTGCGGGATCTGCTCGACGCGGCGGCCCATCTTCGTGGCCACCTCCACGTGCAGGTCGGGGCGGCTGCTGAGGAACGTGGCGATGGTGGACTCGCTGCGGCCGTCGCCGTAGACGTCGGCGGTGTCGAAGAAGGTCACGCCTGACTCGGCGGCCGCCTCCAGCACCGTCAGGGCTTCCTTGTCGTCGACCTCGCCCCAGTCGGCGCCCAGTTGCCAGGTGCCGAGACCGATGACGGACGCGTGCTGACCGGACCTCGGGAATTCGCGCTCTTCCATGGCCTCAGTCTGTCACCGGGCGAGGCACAACGCCGGAACCGGCTGCTGCGGCGTGAGATGCGCCAGGATCGTCGTTCCGCTACGGCGTGAGATGGGCCTGGATCGTCGGGCCGTACCGGGCGACGAGGTCGTCGACCGGCAGCGCGCGTACCTCCTCGCCGCGGGCGATGCCGGCCATCACGCCCAGGCCGAGCAGGCCGGCCACGGCGAGTTCGGCGCGCAGGGCCGCGTCGGGGCCGCTCAGCCGGGCGGCGAGCCGCGCGGTGACCTGGCTGCGGAAGTTCGCCCGCAGCACCTCGCCGTGCTCGCCGTGCAGCGGGGCGAAGACGATGCGCAGGATCGGGTCGGCGCCCTGCTCGCGCTGGCTCACGACGACGTGCCGCACCATGTGCCGGCCGAGGTCGTCGAGCGGTGCGTCCAGCAGCGCCTCGGCGTCGTCGGCGAAGGACATCACGCGGGCGAAGAGGGCGTCCTTGTTCCCGAAGTACTTCAGGATCAGCGGGGCGCTCACCCCGGCGCGTTCCGCGACGGCCTTCAGCGTGATGTCGGCGTGCGCGTGCCGTGCCAGCAGGTGGCGGGCGGCTTTCAGGATGGCCGCTCTGGTCGCTTCGGCATCGCGACGGGCGGCGGCCCCCGGCCGGGGCGGGGCGGACGGGGTGGCGGTGGGGTCCGCGGCCGTCCTGCGGGACGTGGTGCTCACCTCTCTCATGTTCCCGCCGGCGTCTGGTCCCGGTCGGACCGGTTCTCGCCTCGGGCTCCGCGGGTCGCACCGGACGCCGCCTCGCCCGGAATGGACAGGGCAGCCGCGCAGGCCACCAGGGCCACGGCGCCGGCCATCGCGAACGCGAGCAGATAGCCGTGCAGGGCGGGCACCGGCGTGCCGGCGACCGGGCTGCTGTGGTGGACGAGGACGGCGGCGACGGCGGCGCTGGAGACGGCCTGGCCGATCGTGCGCATCAGGACGTTGACGCCGTTGGCGGAGGCGGTCTGCCCGGCCGGCACGGCACGCAGGATCAGCGTCGGCAGCGCCGAGTAGGCGAGGGTGGTGCCCGTCGCCACGACCGTCGCCCCGAGGATGATCATCCACAGGTCCCGGCTGTCGACGATGCGCACCGCGTAGCCGCAGGCGATCACGGCGGCGCCGAGGGCGAGCGTGATGCGGGGGCCGCGCGCGGCGGAGATGCGGGCCGAGACCGGGGACAGCAGCAGCATGGTCACGCCGCCGGGCAGCAGGCACAGGCCGGTGGCGACGATCGACAGCTGCAGCCCGTATCCGGTGGCCTTGGGCGCCTGCACCAGCTGGGCGGTGACCAGGGAGTTGGCGTAGAAGGCGAAGCCGGTGAGCAGGGCGGCCACGTGGGACAGGCCCACCCGCGGGCGCACGGCGAGCCGCAGGTCGACCAGCGGCCGCGGGCTGCGCAGTTGGTGCCACCACCACAGGGCGAGGACGACGAGGGCCCCGGCGAACAGCCCGGTGATCCGCGGGCTGCCCCAGCCCCACTGCCCGCCCTGGGACACGCCGAGCAGCAGGCAGACCAGGCCGGCGGCCAGCCCGAGCGCGCCGAGGGCGTCGAACCGGCCCGGCTCGCGCACCGGCGATTCCTTCACCGCCCACCACACCGCCGCGACGCCCGTCGCACCGAGGGCGCTGGTCAGCCAGAACATGGTGTGCCAGTCGGCGTACTGGATGACGAGGGCGGCCAGCGGAAGTCCGAGCGCGGCCCCGATGCCGACGGTGGAGCTCATCAGTGCGACCGCGGAGCCGCGGCGCTCGGGCGGCAGTTCGTCGCGCAGGATGCTGATGGACAGCGGGACGACGGAGGCGGCGGCGCCCTGCAGGGCGCGGGCGGAGATCAGCACGGTGATGTCGGAGGACAGCGCGCACATCACCGAGCCGACGGTCATCAGCGCGAGGGCCGCCGTCAGCACGCGCCGCTTGCCGTACATGTCGCCGGCCCGCCCGAGCACCGGGGTGAGGACGGCGCCGGACAGCAGGGTCGCCGTCACCGTCCAGGACACCGCGCCGGGCGAGGAGCCGGTCAACCGGGGCAGGTCGGGCAGCAGCGGCACGACCACGGTCTGCATGACGGCCATGAGGATGCCGCCGAAGGCGAGCACGGGGATGGTGAGCCGGTCCCGCAGACCGTTCGGCCGGGATATCGGTACGGGCGACGCCATGAGCACTCCAGCGGCCGGGGACGGGCCAGGGGACCACGAGGGTGAATTCCCATTCACCCTAGCCGGTGAATGGGAATTCACCCTCTTTCTTTCCCGAGACTTTCCGCTGACCGCCGGCGGCGTCGCTCCGGGATTTCCCGGTCCGCGGGGGGCCTGCTCAGGTGCCCTCAGTCCGCCGGGCGCCGTGCGGCGAGCTCCCGTGCGTGCACGCTCCGCGCGAGCCTCGGGCCGAGCCAGCGCTTGAGGCGGCGCAGCGCGTCGAGCTGACCGGCCGCCTTGTCGAGGCGGTAGTACAGCTGGGGCGGGACGTAGGGCAGCAGCGGCGAGTGGCGCTGGCCGAGCAGGGCGAACATCTGCTCCGGCGGCAGCTGAAGATAGCGGGGCAGGTCCTCGTACCACCGGGCGCTGTAACGGGCCGCGCTCTGCGCCGGCAGCAGGGCGGTCGTACGCGCGCGTTCGTAGGCGGCGAGCGCCTGCGGCAGGGCCGCGTGCTCGCGCAGGGCCCCGGCGAGGGCGATGGCGTCCTCCAGGGCGAGGGTGGTGCCCGCGCCGATGGAGTAGTGGGTGGTGTGCGCGGCGTCGCCGATCAGGACGAGGTTGCCGCGGTACCAGGTGCGGTTGGTGAGAGTGCGGAACCTCGCCCAGGGGCTGCCGCCGTCGCCCGCGGGACGTCCGACGAGGGGGTGGCCGTCCAGGATGTGCGCGAAGAGCTTCTCCAGCAGGGCGAGCCGGTCGGGTTCGCCGCGCCGGTCGAGACCGAGGCCGGTGAAGGTCTCGGGCGCGCACTCGATGACGCACGTGCTGTGACCGGGGCCGTAGGGGTAGCCGTAGCACCAGATCCAGCCGTGCGCGGTCTCGACGAAGGCGAAGGTGAAGGAGTCGAAGACGCGGGTCGTGCCGAGCCAGACGTAGCGGTTGCGGCCCGGCGTGAGCTGGGCCCCGAAGTGGCCGGCGTGGCGGCTGCGCAGGGCGCTGTGGACACCGTCGGCCGCCACGACGAGGTCGGCCCCGGGCAGGTCGTCGGCGCGGACCTCGGATTCGAACTCCAGCCGTACGCCGAGGTCGCGGGCGCGGTCGGCGAGGATCTGCAGGAGCCGGTGGCGGCCGATGCCGTGGCCCTCGTCGCCGGGCTGGCGGGTCAGGTCGCCGCGCACATGGGCGACGCCCTCGTTCCAGCGCATGGAGCCGGCCTCGACGGCGCACGCCGACTCGGGGTCGTGCGCGTGGAGCTGGTCGAGCAGTCCCCGCCAGTAGGTGACGCCCCAGCCGTAGGTGGAGCCTTCCGGGTTGCGCTCGTGGACGGTGATGTCGTGGGCGGGGTCCTGCCGCTTGAGCAGGATCGACAGATACAGCCCGGCGGGCCCGCCGCCGATGCAGGCGACCTTCACGCGCACCTCTTGAGTTACCCGACGCGGTCGTTCGACAGCGCAGAGTAGCAGTCGAGGGGGTCCGTTTTACGCCCGCTCGCCTCTCCGGCGCGTGAGCCGGCGGCCGATGGGTGGGCCGTCAGCCCGCGGCCGCTTCGCGGCACTCGGGGTGGCCCCAGCCCTGGGCGTTCTTCGCGATCTGCTCGCCGGCCGCGTAGGCACGGCCGCAGACACAGCGGCCGGGGAATTTGGCCTTGATCGTGCGGGACGACGACGAGGCCTTGCCCGCCCGGGCGGGCTTGGCTCCGCCGGTGCGCCGGCGCGGTCCGCCGGTGGACGGCGTGTCCGGCGCGGGCGGCGGCTCCGGCGAGCCGAGGGCGCTGCCCGCGGCCTCCTGCACGGTCGCGGCCTGGCTCGCCGCCCGGTCGGCGAAGTCATTGAGCGGGTCGCCGTCGACCTGGTGCGCGGGCACGTAGCGGAACTCGACCTCACGGCCGGCCAGCAGCTCGTCGATCCGCACGACCAGTTCCTGGTTGGCGACGGGCTTGCCGGCCGCGGTCTTCCAGCCGTTGCGCTTCCAGCCGGGCAGCCAGGTGGTGACGGCCTTCATGGCGTACTGGGAGTCCATGCGGACCTCCAGCGGCACGCCCGGGTCGGTGGCGGCGAGCAGCCGCTCCAGCGCGGTCAGTTCGGCGACGTTGTTGGTGGCCCGCCCGAGCGGCCCCGCCTCCCAGCGGGCCGGGACCTCCGCGTCGTCGGCCACCACCCAGGCCCAGGCCGCCGGTCCGGGGTTCCCCTTCGACGCCCCGTCGCAGGCCGCCACCACTCGTTCACGCATGCGCCCGATCATGCCATGCACCGCCCGGCGGTTTCCCCGCGGCCGACCCCCGTCGTGTGGATCAGGCAGGACCTAGGAGACGTCCGCGGTCTGCGGCATCTCGCCTGCCGTGGTGGTGATGTCGATCACCGAGAAGGCGGCTCCCTGCGGGTCGGTCAGCGCGGCGAAGCGTCCGAAGGGGCTGTCCATCGGGCCGAAGCGCAGCACTCCGCCGCGCTTGGTCGCCTTCTCGACGGCCTCGTCGCAGTGGGGCACCGTGAAGTAGACGTTGACGTAGGACGGGATCTCGGGCGGGAACTCCTCGCCCATCTTCATCCGGCCGAGGACGGTGTCCTCCCCGACGTCGAACATGCGGAAGTCGACCGCGTCGTCCTGCAGCTGCTTGGCCTTGTAGGGGAAGACGGCCGAAAGGAACGCGTCGGTCCTGTCCGGGTCCCGGGTGAAGACCTCCGCCCAGCAGTAGGCGCCGGGCTGCTGCGGCGCCGCCTCGAAGCCCTCGTGCGTACCGCCCTGCCAGACGCCGAACACGGCGCCGCCGGGCTCGCGCGCGAGCACCATCGTGCCGAAGTCGCCGACCCGCATCGGTTCCAGCAGCACCTCGCCGCCGTGCTCGCGGACCTTCGCGGCGGTCGCGGCGGCGTCCGGCGAGGCGAGGTACAGGCACCATGCGGACTGGCCCTCCTGCCCCGGCATCGGCGGGACGACGGCGGCGACGGCCTTGCCGTCGGCGTACGCCTGGGTGTAGTTGCCGTACTCCGACGACGCCTCGCCGAAGGTCCAGCCGAGAACGTCGCCGTAGAAGCTCTTGGCTGCCTCCACGTCGGAGAACATCGCGTCGGCCCAGCAGGGGGTTCCCTCAGGTGGAACGGCCATGATCGCGGCCCTCTTCCCGTTCGATGGAGTTTGTCACGGTTTCTCACGCTAGCCACCCCCCGCCCCCGACGCGCGCCGAACGCGCGGCTCCGGCACGAACCGGTGCAGGAGCACCTGCGACGGCCGGGAGCACACCGGGGCCGCCGGGACGACGATGCGCGCGGCCGGTCCGACCGTGCCGCCGTACTGGTGAACGGCCTGTTCCGAGCGCCGCCCTCCGGCGCGCACGGCCCGGTATCGCGCGCCGTCCGCCTCAAAGTGACGTTTACGCCTCCCCTGGGCGAAACCGCCCCTTTCACGCCGTACCGGTGCGCGCGCCCCACCTGTTCCCTGGAAGCTGCGCAGGCAACGCCGGTCCCCCACGACCGCACGGCACCACGCAGTTCATCTCCCGGGAGGGAAGTTGTCCGTACCGGAAAGCACCACCGGTTCCGCCACCGACGAAGCCGCCCCCGCCGCCGACGGTCACCTCACCAGTCTCGGTACGCAGGCCGCGCGCCAGCTCACCACCACCACCAAGACCGCACCGCAGATGCAGGCCATCAGCTCCCGGTGGCTGCTGCGGATGCTGCCCTGGGTCGACGTCAAGGGCGGCGCATACCGGGTGAACCGGCGGCTCCAGTTGCGCGTCGGCCGGGGCCGGGTGCAGTTCGAGCAGAACGGCGCCGACGACATCCGGGTCGTCCCCGAGACGCTCACCGAACTGCCGGTGCTGCGCGGCTACGCCGACATCGACGTGCTGAAGGAGGTCGCCTCCCGCTTCCAGGTCCGCGAAGTGCGCGCCGGCCAGGTGCTGTTCGAGGCCGGCCAGCCGGTCACGGAGACCTGTCTGATCGCCCACGGCCGCTTCACCCGCTTCGTCACCGGCAAGTACGGCGAGGAGGAGGCCGTCGGGGTCGTCACCGACGGGGCCGGGCTCGGCGACGAGGCCGTCGGGCGCGCCGACCCGCTGTGGCTGACCTCGGTGCGGGCGGAGACCGCGGGGACCGTGCTGGTGCTGCCCTGGGACACCCTGACCGCCTTCATGGACCGCGCTCCCTCCCTCGCCGCTCATCTGGCGGCCTACGCCGAGCGCCGGAACCGGCCGATGAACCGCAAGGGCGAGGCCGACGTCCCCGTGCGGGCCGGTCACACCGGCGAACCCACCCTGTCGGGCGGCTTCGTCGACTACGAACCGGCCCCGCGCGAGTACGAGTTGTCGCTCACGCAGACCGTACTGCGGGTGCACACCCGGGTCGCCGACCTCTACAACGACCCGATGGACCAGACCGAGCAGCAACTGCGGCTCACCGTCGAGGAGATCCGCGAACGGCAGGAATGGGAGCTGGTCAACAACCGGGAGTTCGGCCTGCTGCACAACGCCGACTACAGCCAGCGGGTGAGCACCTTCACCGGTCCGCCGACCCCGGACGACATGGACGAGCTGCTGTCGATGCGGCGCAGGACGAAGCTGTTCCTCGCCCATCCGAAGGCGATCGCGGCGTTCTTCCGGCAGTGCAACCGGCGCGGTCTGGTCCCGGGCACGGCGAACGTCGAGGGGCACGAGATTCCCGCCTGGCGCGGGGTGCCGATCTTCCCGTGCAACAAGATCCCGGTCACCGAGCAGCACACCAGCAGCATCATCGCGCTGCGCACCGGCGAGAAGGACCAGGGCGTCGTCGGCCTGTACCAGACGGGCATCCCGGAGGAGTACCAGCCCGGTCTGAACGTGCGGTTCATGGGCATCGACGCCGCCGCGATCGTCAGCTACCTGGTGACCGCCTACTACTCGATGGCCATCCTCGTCCCCGACGCGGCCGGAATCCTGGAGAACGTCCAGATCGGCCGGACGGCCGACTGACCGCGGAGGACGCGATGAGCACAACCCCGGACACCGCGGCCACCTCTTTCGTCCCGCCCGGGCCACCGAACCTCGCCCGGTCCGTGCGCACCCGGCGCGGCGGGCCGGTCCCCGGGCTGAAGCACCGGCCCGTGCCGCCCGCCGACCCGGAGAAGGTGCGGGATGTGGACCGCCGGCTGGAGGCCTGGGCGCGCCGCCTGGAACTGTTCCCGCCGGCCTGGAAAGGAGACTTCGCCGGATTCCAGTTCGGGCGTGCGGTGGTGCTGCAGCATCCCCGCGCCGCCGACCTGGAGCGCCTGACGGTCGCCGGGAAGCTGCTGCTGGCGGAGAACCTGGTCGACTCCTGCTACTGCGAGGAGGACGAGGGCCGGGGCGCCTCCCGCAGCCGGCTCGGCGGCCGGCTGATCCTCGCCCAGTCGGCCCTCGACCCGTTCCACGGCACCCCGGCGACCGAGGAGCAGTGGCGGCGCGGCCTGGAGGCCGACGGGCCGCTGCGCTCCTACCACGCGGCGCTGAAGGACTACGCCGCCCTGGCCACGCCCAGCCAGACCGACCGGTTCGTGCACGACATCGCCCGGCTGCACCTGGGCTACCTCGCCGAGGCCTCCTGGGCCGGTACCCGGCACCGGCCGAAGGTGTGGGAGTACCTGGTCATGCGGCAGTTCAACAACTTCCGGCCCTGTCTGTCGATCGTCGACGCGGTGGACGGCTACGAACTGCCCGCGCAGTTCCACGCCCGCCCCGAGGTCCAGCGGATCACGGCGCTGGCCTGCAACGCCACCACCCTCGTCAACGACCTGTACTCCTTCAGCAAGGAACTGGCCGCCGACCCCACCCATCTCAACCTGCCGCAGGTGATCGCCGCGAACGAGCGGTGCGGGCTGAAGGCCGCCTATCTGAAGGCCGTGGAGATCCACAACGAGATCATGACGGCGTTCGAGGAGGAGTCCGCCCTGCTGTCGGCCGCCGGTCCGCTCGTGGAGCGCTACGCCCAGGGCCTGGCCGACTGGGTCGCCGGCAACCACGAGTGGCACGCCACCAACACCCACCGCTACTCCCTGCCCCACTACTGGTAACGCCCGCACCGCCGACCTCGGGTCAGGCGCATCACGAGGAGTCATTCCGTTGACCACTGCACCCGACACCGGCACCGTTTCCGCTCCGGTGCCGACCCAGTCGACGTACCAGAACCGCGTGGCGGACTACTGGAACGCCGAACAGAATCCGGTCAACCTCGAACTCGGACGGATCGACGATCTCTACCACCACCACTACGGCGTCGGCGCGGCCGACTTCTCGGTGCTCGACGAGGCCGACCCGGTCCGCCGCCGGGAGAGGGTCACCGCCGAACTGCACCGCCTGGAACACGCCCAGGCCGAGCTTCTCGCCTCCCACCTGGGCCCGCTCACCCCCGCCGACCGGGTCTTCGACGCGGGCTGCGGGCGCGGCGGCGGCAGTGTCGTGGCGCATCTGCTCCACGGCTGCCACGCCGACGGGGTGACCATCTCCGCGAAGCAGGCCGAGTTCGCGAACGCGCAGGCCCGCAAGCGGGGCATCGACGGCAAGGTGCGCTACCACCACCGCAACATGCTCGACACCGGCCTGCCGACCGGGGCGTACGCGGCCTCCTGGAACAACGAGTCCACGATGTACGTCGAACTGGACCTGCTGTTCGCGGAGCATGCGCGGCTGCTGCGCCGCGGCGGACGGTACGTGGTGATCACCGGCTGCTACAACGACACCTACGGGCAGGCCTCGCGCGAGGTGTCCCTGATCAACGCCCACTACATCTGCGACATCCACCCGAGGTCGCAGTACTTCCGTGCGATGGCCCGCAGCCGGCTGGTGCCGGTGCACGTCGCGGACCTGACGCAGGCGGCGATCCCCTACTGGGAGCTGCGCCGGCAGGCGGAGCACCTGGTGACGGGCATCGAGGACACCTTCCTCGACGCCTACCGCAACGGCAGCTTCCAGTACCTGCTGATCGCCGCCGACCGGGTGTGAGCCGGGATGGGGGCGTCGGCCCCGCGAAGCGGCGCCCCCGCCGCCTCACTCCTGCCCGGCGTAGGCCCTCTCCAGCGCGGCCTTGTCGAGCTTGCCCATGGCCATCATGGCCCTCATCGTGCGGGCTGCCTTCTCCTGGTCCGGGTCGCTGATCATGTCGATCAGTCCGTTCGGGATGACCTGCCAGGACACCCCGTACCTGTCCTTCAGCCAGCCGCAGGGCCCGGGCTCGCCGCCGTTCTCGGTGAGCTTGGTCCAGTAGTGGTCGACCTCCTCCTGGCTGTCGCAGTAGATCTGGAAGGAGATCGCCTCGCTGAACGTGAACTGCGGACCGCCGTTGAGGGCGACGAACTTCTGGCCGTTGGCCGTGAAGTCGACGGCGATCACCGAACCGGCGGGGCCCGGTCCGGCCTCGGTGTAGCGGCCGATCCGGCCGATGCTGGAGTCCTTGAAGACCGACACGTAGTAGTGAGCGGCCTCCTCGGCCTGGCCGTCGAACCAGAGACACGTGGTGAATCCGTCGGTGGTCATGCGACACCTCCTGAAGGCGCCAAGCGGCGCGTAACGCGGTCACCAGTGTCGACCGGCCAGGGCGGCGAAACTCATCGGCCACGCGCTGCCGATAATCCGTACGGCCCCTTCGCCGAGGTCACCTAGCATCCCGGCCATGACGTCACCTTCCGCTGACACCGGCATCCGTCCCTTCCGTCTCGACATCCCGCAGAGTGACCTCGACGACCTCCACGACCGCCTCGACCGGACCCGCTGGCCCGACCAGCTGCCGGGCGCCGGCTGGGCGTACGGGGTGCCCGTCGGCTATCTGCGCGACCTCGTCCGCTACTGGCGGCACACTTACGACTGGCGGGCCGCGGAAGCGCGGCTGAACCGGTGGCCGCAGTTCACCACCACCCTCGACGGGCAGCACGTGCACTTCGCGCACGTCCGCTCCCCCGAGCCGGACGCCACCCCGCTGATCCTCACGCACGGCTGGCCCGGCTCCGTCGTGGAGTTCTGGGACGTCGTCGGACCGCTGGCGGACCCGGCCGCGTACGGCGGCGACCCGGCCGACGCCTTCCATGTCGTCGTACCGAGCATCCCGGGGTTCGGGCTGTCCGGGCCGACCACCGAACCGGGCTGGGAGGCGGGCCGGGTCGCGGACGCGTGGGCGGAGCTGATGACCCGGCTCGGCTACGAGCGGTTCGGCGTGCAGGGCGGTGACTGGGGGGCGGCGGTCTCCCGGGAGCTGGGCCGCGCCCACCCCGGCCGGGTCGTCGGCGTCCATCTCAATCTGCTGCCGGGCGCGCAGCAGCTCACCGAGCCCACGGCGCAGGAGCTCGCGGCGCTGAGTCCGGCCCAGCGGGAGGAGGCGCTGCGGTCCTGGCGCAGCTGGGAGGAGTGGTTCCGCGAGGGCAGCGGCTACGCGGCGGTGCAGGCCACGAAGCCGCAGACCCTGGCCTACGCGCTGACGGACTCGCCGGTCGGGCAACTCGCCTGGGTCGTCGAGAAGTTCCGGGAGTGGACGGACTGCGAGGAGCTGCCGGAGGAGGCCGTGGACCGGGACCGGCTGCTGACGAACGTGATGCTGTACTGGCTGACGCGGACCGCCGGCTCGTCCGCGCGGATCTACTACGAGCGCGCCCACACCACCTGCCGGGCCGCCGCCCCGCAGGAGCCGTCCACCGTGCCCACCGCGCTCGCGCTGTTTCCGAAGGAGATCCAGATCCCGCTGCGGCACCGGGCGGAGCGCACCGAGAACCTGGTGCGCTGGACCACGTTCGACCGCGGCGGCCACTTCGCGGCGATGGAGGAGCCGGACCTGCTGGTCGGTGACGTGCGGGCGTTCTTCCGGCAGCTGCGCGCAAAAGGCTGACGGCGGGCTTAAGCCGGGGGCGAATCTGCCGCGGGCAGAGAAATCTCCTCGGACCGCGCGGCCGGGCCGACAGTGGAGTCGAATCCGATCCCCGACCCGACGGGAGCTCCCATGACTCCACTCACCGCCCTCGCGCCCCGCGCCGAGGAGGGCGACACCCCGCCGACCCGCTTCGACGACCAGCTCGCCGCCCAGCTGCTCGGACAGCGGATCGTGCTGCTGGGCACCCAGGTCGACGAGGTCTCCGCCAACCGGGTCTGCGCGCAACTGCTGATCCTGTCGGCGGAGGACCCGCGCACCGACATCAGCCTGTTCATCAACTCCCCCGGCGGCTCGGTGCACGCCGGACTCGCGACCGGGACCGCTGGTTCACGGCCGAGCAGGCCAGGGAGTACGGCATGGTCGACCGGGTCGTGGAGTCCTTCGCGGACGTGCTCCCGGCCGCCTCCAGGCGACGGATGGGGCTGTGAGCATGGGCACGTACACGATTCCGAACGTCATCGAGCGCACCCCGCAGGGCGAGCGGTCCTTCGACGTCTTCAGCCGGCTGCTGAACGAGCGGGTCATCTTCCTCGGTACCGAGATCGACGACGGCGTGGCCAATGTCGTCATCGCGCAGCTGCTCCACCTGGAGTCGGCGGCCCCCGAGCAGGAGATCGCGATCTACCTCAACTCCCCCGGGGGTTCGTTCACTTCGCTGATGGCGATCTACGACACGATGACGTTCGTGCAGGCGCCGATCTCCACGTTCTGCGTCGGCCAGGCGGCCTCCACGGCGGCCGTGCTGCTGGCGGGCGGGGACCCGGGGCGGAGGTTCGTGCTGGAGCACGCGCGCGTGCTGCTCGGCCAGCCCGCCTCCGGGGGCCGGCAGGGCACGGTGTCCGATCTGGCCCTGCAGGCCCAGGAGATGGTGCGCATCCGCTCCCAGGTGGAGGAGGTGCTGGCCCGGCACACGCACCACGACATCGCCACGCTGCGCGCGGACATGGACCGGGACAAGGTGTTCACCGCGCCCGAAGCGGTCGCCTACGGGCTGGCGGACCAGGTGCTCAGCAAGCGCCGCGCCGGACGGTGAGCAGCCGGCCCCCGCTCAGGCGGCCAGGCACAGGCCGCCCCGCGGTGCCGCGTGCGTGGTCGTCCTGCGGCCGTGCTGTGCCGTACGGGCGCTGAGGCGGACGAGTTCCGTCTGGGCGCGTGCCAGCAGGTCGCCGAGGCTCAGGCCGAGGGCGTGGGCGGCGGCCGCGAGGACCTCCGAGGAGGCCTCCTTGCGGCCCCGTTCCACCTCCGACAGATACGGCATGGAGATCCGGGCGCTGTCGGCGACGTCCTTGAGGGTGCGCTCCTGGGCCTGGCGTTCGCGGCGCAGCACATCGCCGACCAGGTCCCGCCACAGGGGTTCCTTCGCGGCGGGGCGGCGCTCCGGGCGGGCGGCCGGGGGGCGCAGCGGGATGACTCGGGCTTCGTTCCCACGGGCTTCGTTCGGTGTCTGAGTGCTCACCTGCCCAGCCTAGAAGCCGTGTTGGCGAGGGGAAGGCTTCCGAGTTCCGCCCTGGGTGAAGCCGCCCCTCCCCGCTCGACGAGGGTTTTCGACCGCTCTCGCAGACCGGGAGGCATGCCCTGGGCGAGTCCGGGTAGGCGGAGGGGCAGCGCGAAACGTCGCACCGTACATCCGTGGGAGGGAAAGCCGATGTCCACCGCCGTGATCCGGTCGGAGGCACAGGTCGCCGCGAAGGCTGCCGGAACCAGCACGGGCGAGAGCCCGCTGCCGGGAGTCGAGGACCCGCGGACGATCGCCCCGCGGGACGCGCGGCAGCTGTCCCGCCAGTTCTTCCGACGCCTGGCGGAACTCGAGGAGGGCACGCACGAGTACCAGTACGCCCGCAACACCCTCATCGAGATGAACATGTCCCTCGTGCGCTTCGCGGCCGGCCGCTTCCGCGGGCGCGGGGACGACATGGAGGACATCGTCCAGACCGGCATGATCGGCCTGATCAAGGCGATCGACCGGTTCGAGCTGGCGCGTGAGGTCGAGTTCACCTCGTTCGCACTGCCGTACATCGTCGGTGAGATCAAGCGGTTCTTCCGCGACACGACCTGGGCCGTGCACGTGCCGCGGCGGCTGCAGGAGCTGCGCGTCGAACTGGCCAAGGCCCGCGACGAGCTGGCGAGCCGGCTGGACCGGGAGCCGACGGTCGCCGAGCTGGCGACGCTGATGAACATCTCCGAGAAGGAGGTCGTGGAGGCCCAGATCGCCGCCAACGGCTACAACTCCTCCTCGCTGGACGCCGCCCTCACCGGCGACGGCCCGGAGCACGGCGAGGCCGTGCTCGCCGACTTCATCGGTGTGGAGGAGGACGGGCTGCGGCTCGTGGAGGACTTCCAGTCGCTGGCCCCGCTGATGGCCGAACTGGGCGAACGCGACCGTCAGATCCTGCACATGCGGTTCGTCGAGGAGGCCACACAGGCGGAGATCGGCGAACGGCTCGGCTGCTCGCAGATGCACGTCTCGCGGCTGATCAAGCGGATCATCCTGCGGCTGCGTGAGGGCATGCTGGGTGAGCTGGGCTGCGCCTGAGCGGGGCGGCCGGGAGCGGGCCGGCGGCACCTTCCGGGAGGGTGCTCGGCCCGCTCACTGCTGGTGCAGACGCACCAGGGCACTCACCCGCTTGCCGACGGGGACACGTTCGGCGACGACCTGCGCCGACAGTGCGTGAACGATTTCCAGACCATGCCGGCCGACCCGCTCGGGATCGCGCGGGAAACGCATCGGCAGAGCGGCACTGCTGTCGTAGACGGACACCGTGACCGTGGCGTCCGTGCCCTCGAGCTCCAGGATGTAGGGGCCGTTGCTGTGCCGTTCGGCGTTGGTGACGAGCTCGCTGACGACGAGCAGCAGGGCTTCCTCGGCGCGGCCGCCGATCTGCGCGCACCACTCGGTGCGCAACTGCTCGACGAACTGCGCGGTGAAGCCGCGCGCCTCGGCGATGCTTCCGGGCTCGCCGGTGTAGTGGGTGGCCCGCCTCAGGGCCTCCACGGGTACGTCGAAACCCGTCGCTATCACTTCCCCGCCCAAGTGCTCGGTCATGCGTGTCTCTCTAGGAAGCCGGTACGGCCGGATGCTGCTGCATCTGTGCTCGTACCCCGAGTCTCGCCGCGCACTCCCCGCCCGGGCCGCCGCACCGAGCGGTTTCGGTCACACGCGATTCAGCCCGACTGGGGCGACTCGCCGGGCAGCGATCCGGGGGCGGGCGGCTCGGAGGAGGGCGGCTGCGAGGCCGGCGGCGAGAAGCCGGGCGGCGCGGAACCGGACGACGGGGAAGCGGGCGGCTCGGCGGACGTCGGTGGTGCCGTTCCCGGCGACGTCCCGGACGAGGGCGCGCTGGAGGTGACCGGCACCGGGTGGGTGGGACCTACGGAGGTGGACACGCTCGCGGAGGGGGTCGGTGAGGCGGGCGGGTGCGTCTTGCGGTCGTGGCCGCCGTCGTCGCCGCGGTGCCGGGCGATCCAGGTGTGGTGGTCGGGGTCGTAGAGCACGAAGACGGTGATGACCCGGGTGCTGGGGGCGACCGCGACCACGTCGGAGGAGCGGTACGACGGCCAGGAGTCGCCGGTGCGGGTGACGGCGCCCTGCTGGGCGACGGGTGGGGTGAGCGGGTTGCCGCAGGCGCAGCGCACGCTCGGTGACCCGTGGCCGTCGACGAGGACGGCGGTACCGGCCTGGAGGACGGCCTGGTAGGTGGTGGCGGCGCCGTCGCGGTAGCCGTGGTTGGTGACGCGGGTGTCCATGCGCAGCTGTACGGGCGTCAGGGAGCGCAGGTAGGCGGGCACCTGGTCGGCGCGGACGCCGGCGACGGCGGCGAAGGCCCGGTTCTTCTCCGGTGCCGCCGTCAGATAGCGGATCTGGCGTTCGACGTCGCAGCTGGAGACCTCGCGGGTGCCGCCGTACAGGCCGGGTGCCGAGCCGTCGACGCCGCGGACCGCGTTCACGGGGGCCGACGCGGTGTCGGGGGCGGCGGAGACCGGCGGCGCCGAGCTGTCCGTGGCGGTGGACGGCGTGAACGCGTCCGGGCCGGTCTTCCCGGCGGCCTGCAGGAACACCTCGCCGCTGCCGCCCGAGCCGCCGGACCCGCCGCCGGAGCTGCCGAGGACGACGGCGACGACCACCGCCGCGACGACCACCGCGGTGAGGACGGCGACGCGGGGAGCGGACTTCCACCAGGGGCGGCGCGGTTCGGGCGCACCGGACGCGCCGCCGGTGGGCTGCGCGGGAGGCCCGGAGGGCGGCCCGCCGTGGCCCCCGGGCCCGGAGAGCGGGCCGGAGGGAGGTCCGGTCGGCCGGCCGGCGGAGTCCGGCGGTCCGGTGGGGCGGCCCGAGGAGGGCGGTTCGACGCTCACATGCTCCTCTTCCCTCGTGGGTCATTTGCGGCATCTCCTCTGCTGAATGCCGCTTTTGTCCACACCGTCCTTATTCTGGTCCGGGTTCCGGCGGGGCCGCGAGCCGGCGCGGACGGCTCTCCCGGCGCGCGCCCGGAGCGTGCCCTGCATAGCGTGGCGGTGTGAGCCCGCGAACCACATCCGCCCCTGCCGTCGCACGGCACGGCTGGATTCAGGCCCTGGCCACGGTGTTGTCGGGTCTCGTCGCCATGGGAGTGACGGCGGCGCTCGGGCTGTGGGCGGCCGGCGCGGCGGACCTGCCGGACGGCGGGTTCTGGCGGGTGGTGGCGGCGACCGTCGTCACGGCCGTCGGCGGCTCGGTGGAGGTGACCGGCAGCGCCGGCTCGCTCGCCGACACCGGGGCCGGTGTGACGGTGATGCCTCTCTCGGTGACCCTGGTCGGCGCGCTGGTGGTCGCCGGGGGTTTCTTGCGGCCGCTGCGCCACCGCGCGGTGGCGGGCGGCACCGAGCTGGCGGGCTGGGCGGGACGGATCGCACTGCTGTGGCTGCTCGGCGTGATCGGGCTGGCCTTCGCCGCCCGGCACACGTTCGCGATCCCACTGGGCAACGACACGCTCAGCGATCTGGGCGAGATCTTCGGCATCGAACCCAAGATCGGTTTCACCACGGACGCACCCCTGACCGTGCTGTTCGGTCTGCTGTGGCTGGCCGGCGTGCTGGCACTGGCCCTGCTGGTGGCCCGCGGGGCGCCGCTGCCGCCGCGCGTCGTGCGGTTCGCGGACTCGGTGCGCCCGGCGGCGTACGCGATGGTCGTGCTGCTGCTGGCCTGCGTCGTGGTGGGTGTGGTCGTCGCCCTGATCGTCGCGGCGTCTCGTGGCCATGCGGCGGAGACGTTCGCCGTGATCCTGCTCGGGCTGCCCAACGTGGTCTGGCTGGCGTTCACCCTCGGTCTGGGTGCCACCTGGCACGGCCGGGTGGACGGGCCGTTCGGGCTGCCGATGCCGCACCTGCTGGACGAGGTGCTGCGCACGCCGGACGTCTCCACGCTGAACCTGCACACCCTCACCGAGCACGACAGCAAGGCCTGGTGGCTGCTGGTCGCGGCCGCCGTACTGGTGCTCGGTGCGGCGTTCGTGATGGCGGTGCGCTCCCCCGCCCGGGTCCGGCTCTGGCAGCACGCGGTGCACCTGGCGATCGCGCTCGCCCTGACGGTGCTGATGATCTGCCTGGTCGGCCGGATTTCCGCCCACTACGGCCTGTCCCTGATGGGCATCGGCGACCTCGGCGGGGGTCTGTCCGGCCGACTGTTCCTGCGGCCCGAGGTGTGGACGGCGGTGGGCTGGGCCCTGCTGTGGGGCCTGGCCGCGGGCTTCCTCGGCGCCCTTTCGGCCGCCCGGGTGCGCCGCCGCGGGCCCCGCCCCTAGGGGGCGTCCCGCCGTGTTCGGAAGACGGGCCGTGCCCAGCGCGGCGGCGCCTTCGGGCCACCCCGGCCGGGCGGTACGACGCTGAGGTCCACCTGCGTCGGCGGGTGGCCGCCAGCTGTGCCTCCCGCAGCCGCGGCGCGCAGGTCGGTGACGAAGGCGAGGCAGGTGGGGTGGCGCTCGTCGGGGCTCTTGGCCAGGGCCCGCGCGAACACCGCGTCGACGGCGGCGGGCAGATCGGGGCGGGCCTCGGTGAGCGGAGGCGGGTCGTCGTACTGGTGGGCCCACAGCAGGGCCATGTCGTCGTCGCGGCGGAACGGCGGGCGGCCGGCGAGGGACTCGTGGACGACGCAGGCGAAGGCGTAGACGTCGCAGCGGCCGTCGACCGGGCGGCCGGAGATCTGCTCCGGGGCGACGTAGTCCAGGGTGCCGACGAACTGGCCGACGGTGGTGAAACCGGTCAGGGACAGCGACTTCTTGGTCAGGCCGAAGTCGGTGAGGTACGCGTGTTCGGGGTGGTCGCTGTCGGTGCCGCGGGCGACGAGGATGTTGCCGGGTTTCACGTCCCGGTGGACCAGCCCGTGCTCGTGCGCGGCGTCGAGCGCGGAGGCCACCTGGGTGGCGATGCGGACGGCGGTCGCGAGCGGCAGCGGGCCCTGCCGGTCGAGAAGGTGGCGCAGGTCGCTGCCGGCGACATAACGCATGGCGATGTACAGCACGCCGTCGGTCTCGCCCGCTTCGAAGACCGGCACGATGTGCGGGTGGTCGATCGCGGCGGCCACCCGCGACTCGTGCACGAAACGCCCCCGGAAGGTGTCGTTGCGGGCCAGTTCCGGCGCGAGCAGCTTCAGCGCGACGGTGCGCTCCAGGCGCAGGTCGTGGGCGCGGTAGACGACGGCCATGCCGCCGCGGCCGATCTCCTGCTCGATGCGGTAGCCCGCGATCTGCCGGCCGATCAGGTCGGCGGGGCGGCCGGAGAACAGACTGGTGTCACGGCTCATCGGGTCTCACCACGCGGGTGGGGGCGTAGGTGGGCGCCCGGTCGGCCCGTTGTCCGTCGTCGGCGCCGTCGGCGGGGGGCCGGTCCACCCGGGGTTCCCCCTCGACGGCGTAGGTGCTCAGCCGGGTCCCGTCCGCGTACAGCCACCGCTCGTGCGCGGCGTCGAACAGCCATACGTCCTCGCCGTCGACGACGACTCCGATCCGCGTGCCGTGCGTGCGCCGGTGGAAGGTCTCGCCGTCCAGGGTGCCGGCCGCAAGGTCCTCGACGGCGCCGCGGTAGCGCGCGAGAGCCGCCTCGGCGCCGGCGAGCAGGGGGCGCGGGTCGGCCGTCGCTGCGGCGGGTCCGCCGGATCGCGGCGGGTCCTGGGGCACGGCCAGGAGGAGGCGGCCGTCGACCCAGGCGGACCAGCCGTTGGAGCACAGCACATGGGCCCAGTCACCGCGCCGCTCCACCAGCTGCACGGGCAGCAGCGCGTCCAGAGGGACCGTCGGGCGGCCCGGGTCGGGGGCCTCCCAGGCCGGCGTGCCGTCCTGGGGGACGACGTGGGTGGCCGCGAAGCCGGGTACCGGCGCGGTCATGGGTGCCTGCTTCCGCACGGCGGTTCGGGTGCCTGGGCGCGCATCACGTCCGGG
Organism: Streptomyces sp. NPDC049915; assembly: GCF_040656475.1. Classification (NCBI taxonomy): domain Bacteria; kingdom Bacillati; phylum Actinomycetota; class Actinomycetes; order Kitasatosporales; family Streptomycetaceae; genus Streptomyces; species Streptomyces sp. NPDC049915. Next base: position 62,493 of record NZ_JBFAMH010000016.1, on the reverse strand, counting down.
TGCCTACTTCCGCATCACGACGGGTTCGTGGCGGCGCAGCAGCCGGGCCACGGCCCAGCCGAAGAGCACCGACAGCACGAGCAGCATGGCGATGTCGAGCAGCCACACGCCCGCCGCGTGCCTGAACAGCGGGTCGGACGTCACCCCGCCGGGCACGATCCGGGCGAGCCCGACCGTGCCGGCCATGGCGCCGAGCGCCCACCTCGAGGGCACCAGCCAGGCCAGCTGCTCCAGGCCGGGCACGCCGTGCAGCTTGAGCAGGGCGCCGCAGAACACCACCTGGACGATGGCCAGCAGCACCAGCAGCGGCATGGTGACCTCTTCCTTGCGCACCAGCGCCGACACCAGCAGCCCGAGCATCATCGCGGTGAACGCCAGCAGCGCGACGGCCACCGTGATCTCCACGAGCGGCGGCAGCAGCACGCCCTTGCCCCCGGGCGCGTTCAGGTCGACGCCGAGCAGGGCCACCAGGGTCAGCACGATCGCCTGAAGGATCGTCACCGTGCCGAGGACCACGACCTTGGACATCAGGTACGCCGATCTGGACAGGCCGACGGCTCTCTCCCGCTGGTAGATCACCCGCTCCTTGACGAGTTCGCGCACGGCGTTGGCCGCGCCGGTCAGGACGCCGCCGACGCACAGGATGAGCAGCGCGTTCATCGCGGTGTCCCGGGTGAGGTGGCTGCCGGCGAGGGCGCGTGCCATGGCACCCATGACGAACGGCAGCGCGACCATGATGGCGAGGAAGGTGCGGTCGGCGCCGAGCGCTGTCGTGTAGCGGCGGATCAGGGTGCCGAGCTGCGCGCCCCAGCTGCGCGGCGCGGACGGCCGCTCCATGATCACCGGGCCTTCGCGGGGCACGCGCGGCTGCGCTCCGGCGTCGGCGACATGGCGCCGGTGCTGCGGCGAGGTGCGGTACTGGCCCGCCCAGTCGCGGTCCTGGTCGCGTTCGAAGGCCTCAAACGCCTCCGGCCACTGCTCGTAACCGAAGAAGGCCAGCGCCTCCTCGGGCGGCCCGTAGTAGGCGACCTTGCCGCCGGGCGCGAGCACCAGCAGCCGGTCGCAGACGTCGAGGCTGAGCACACTGTGGGTGACGACGATGACGGTGCGGCCGTCGTCGGCGAGGCCGCGCAGCATGTGCATCACCGAGCGGTCCATGCCGGGGTCGAGTCCGGAGGTCGGCTCGTCGAGGAAGAGCAGCGACGGCTTGGTCAGCAGTTCCAGTGCCACGCTGACGCGTTTGCGCTGGCCGCCGGAGAGGCTGTGCACGGGCTGTCCGGCGCGCTGTTCGAGGCCCAGCTCGCGGATCACCTCCTCGACGCGCGCACGGCGCTCGGCCTTGACGGTGTCCTGCGGGAAGCGCAGTTCGGCGGCGTAGGACAGGGCGGCGTGGACGGTGAGCTGGGGGTGCAGGATGTCGTCCTGCGGCACGAGACCGATGCGCTGGCGCAGCTCGGCGTAGTCCCGGTAGAGATCGCGTCCGTCATACAGGACGGTGCCGTGGTCGGCGGGGCGCTGTCCGGTCAGCGCGCCCAGGAGGGTGGACTTTCCGGCGCCGCTCGGGCCGACGACGGCGAGCAGGCACTTCTGGCCGACGGGGAAGGAGACGTGGTCCAGCAGCGTCTTGCGGCCCCGGTCGACGGCGACCGTGAGGTCCTGTACGTCGAGGGAGACCTCGCCGGTGTCGACGTACTCCTGCAGCTGGTCGCCGACCAGGCTGAAAGCGGAGTGGCCGATGCCGACGATGTCACCCCGTCCGATCGGGGCCACGTCGATCGGGCGGCCGTTGAGGAACGTGCCGTTGTGGCTGCCGAGGTCGGCGATCTCGTACGCGCCGTCCGGCAGCCGGCGCAGTTCGGCGTGGCGGCGGGAGACGACCAGGTCGTCGACGACGAGGTCGTTGTCGGCGGCGCGGCCGATGCGCACGGTGTGCGTGGGCAGCGGCCGCACGGTGGTGGGCCGGCGGAAGCTGCCGGTCAGGGCGGGCATCGACACCCCGGAGGGCCGCTCGGGGGTGCGCGCGGGCGGGCCGACCAGGACGACGCACGGGCCGTCGGAGGGGTTGCCGAACCGGATGACGCTGCCGGGGCCGACACCCCCCTGGTGGACGCGCCGTCCGTCGGCCCAGGTGCCGTTGGTGCTGTGGTCGTCCTGGAGCGTCCAGTGGTCGGCGTCGGGGTGCAGCACCGCGTGGTGCCAGGAGACGCGGGCGTCGTCGAGGACGATGTCGCACAGGGGGTCGCGGCCGACGTGGTAGTCACGGCCGGGGGTCATCACCGTGGTACCCGAGTCGGTCTCCAGCACGAGTTCGGGTGCGGTCGGGACGGCAGGGCGCTCCGCCATGCCCAAGATTCTACCGATGAGGACCCTTGTGCGCCGTTCGAGTGAGGAAGCCCGGAAGCCCGGACGGCGAGCAGGTCAGGCGACCGGGGCCACCAGAACCGGGGCGGCTCGCTGCATGCGCAGCGCGTCGACCGACTCGGCGAGCAGTTCGTACTCGGTGGTGTCGTCGCTGGCGGCGATGCGCACGAGCCGTCCGGCGGCCAGCGCGTCGGCCACCTGCTCCTGCCGGGTCACGTCCGCGCACCAGGCCCGCAGCACGGCGGGGACGTCGGGCACGGTGTCGGCGACCGGCACCAGGGCGCTCGGCGGGAACGCGGCGCTCTCCGGACGCGGATCCAGCCGTTCGGCGATCCAGGACGCCCGGTCGCGCAGCCACCACAGGGCGAGCGCCAGTGTGGGCGCCCGGTAGGTGCCGAGCGGTACCCCGATGCGGCGGCCGTCGCAGACGCCGTACGCCGTGACATGGCACAGGAATTCGTCGTGCACCGTCCCACTCCCCCGTCGGTCGCTCGCGCGCCGGGCCTCGCTTTCGGTGCGGCTCGTAGGCGGTGCACTACCGCCCGTGTTCGAGTATGTTCACGGCTGAATCACTGTCACCATGACTTTCCGGCCACTCTCCTGGCATATTCACCGCTCCCGTTGGCCGAAACCCTCTGCTCCGTCTCCGAGGTCCCCTTACCTCCCTGGTAATCGACCCCCTTGCCGGGCTCGGGCACGGTGGTGTCACCGGATCGCACCGATGCCCGGTCCGGGATCGGCGACATCGCCGTACGACCTCGTGAAGGGTGATTCACCATGTCCGTGCCCACCGACCGTTACGACTCCGCCGTCGCCCGCTACTTCGAGGCCTGGAACGCCCCCGACGCCGAGGCGCGCGCCAAGGCGGTCGCCGCCGCGTGGACGACCGACGGCAGCTACACCGATCCCCTGGCCGACGTCCGCGGCCACGACGCGATCGCCGCGCTCATCGCCGGTGCCCGCGAGCAGTTCCCGGGGTTCGCCTTCCGGCTCACCGGCGCGGTGGACGGACACCACGACACCGCCCGCTTCTCCTGGGAGCTGGTCGCCGAGGGGGACGGTCCGGCGCCGGTGGCCGGCTCCGACGTGGTGACCCTGGACGGCGAGGGACGCATCCGCTCCGTGCTCGGCTTCCTGGACCGGGTGCCGGCCTGAGCGGGACGCCGATGAGTTCTCCGGCGGTCGGCGGTCTGCCCATCAGGACGACCGACCGCCGGAGGATGTCATGACGACCCACATCGCCGTGGACGCGGAGTTCACCGCCGTGCTGCGCAAGAGCCCGGGCAAAGGCGGCTGGACCTATGTGGTCTGGCCCGCATCCGTCGGCTTCTTCGGCACCCGCGGACTGGTCAAGGTCCGCGGCACCGTCGACGGCCACCCCTTCGAGAGCTCCTTCATGGCGCTCGGGGACGGCACCCACAAGCTCCCCGTCAAGGCCGGCGTCCGCCGGGCCATCGGCAAGGAGGAGGGCGACGCGGTGACCGTGCGGCTCACCGAACGGCTCGGCCGCTGAACAGTCGCCTCAGCCGCCTGCGCAGCCTTCTCGCCGGCGGCTCGGGCTCAGCCTTTGATCACCGCGTCGATGCGGGCCAGCTCCTCGGCGTCGAAGCCGAGGTTGCCGATGGCGGCGACGCTGTCACGCAGCTGCTCCGGGCTGCTCGCACCGACGAGCGCGGAGGTGACCCGGCCGCCGCGCAGCACCCACGCCAGCGCCATCTGGGCCAGCGACTGACCGCGGGACTTCGCGATGCCGTCCAGCTCCCGCAGCGTCGCGACCAGGTCGGCGGTCAGCGCGTCGCGCTGCAGGAAGGGGCTGTCGCTCGCCGCGCGCGAGCCCTCCGGGATGCCGTCCAGGTACCGGGCGGTGAGCAGGCCCTGGTCCAGCGGCGAGTAGGCGATGGAGCCGACCTGCAGCTCGTCGAGGGTGTCCAGCAGACCGCTGTCCTCGGGCCGGCGGTCCAGCATCGAATAGCGCGGCTGGTGGATCAGCAGCGGGGTGCCGAGGTCACCGAGGATGCGGGCCGCCTCCCGGGTCTGCTCGGGCGAGTAGTTGGAGACGCCGACGTACAGAGCCTTGCCCTGCTGGACCGCCGAGTGCAGCGCGCCCATCGTCTCCTGAAGCGGAGTGTCCGGGTCGGGGCGGTGCGAGTAGAAGATGTCGACGTACTCCAGGCCCATCCGCTTCAGGCTCTGGTCCAGGGAGGACAGCACGTACTTGCGCGAACCCCACTCGCCGTACGGGCCGGGCCACATCAGATAGCCGGCCTTGGTGGAGATCACCAGCTCGTCACGGTAGGCGGCGAAGTCGTCCTTCAGCGCCTCGCCCAGGGCCAGCTCGGCGGCGCCGGGCGGCGGGCCGTAGTTGTTGGCCAGGTCGAAGTGGGTGACGCCCAGGTCGAAGGCGGTGCGCAGGATGGCCCGCTGGGTCTCGACGGGGCGGTCGGGGCCGAAGTTGTGCCACAGTCCGAGCGACAGCGCCGGCAGCTTCAGGCCGCTGCGTCCGGTGCGCCGGTAGGGCATGTCCGCGTAGCGGTCGGGGTGTGCGGTGTACAACGCGACTCCATGAGGGGTAAGGCACATGATCCGGTGTGTGGAACCGGTACCCACTCTGGCCTGACCTGGGTGCAGTGGTCCAACAGGAGAATCCGATGGGATTGTGCGACTAGGCTGCACAATCATGGAACTGCGCCATCTCCAGCACTTCGTCGCCGTCGCCGAGGACCAGCACTTCACCCGGGCGGCCGAGCGGCTGATGGTGTCCCAGTCCGGCCTGTCCGCCTCGATCCGCGCGCTGGAGCGGGAGTTGCAGACTCCGCTGTTCGTGCGCACCACCCGCCGGGTCACGCTCAGCGAGGCCGGGCGGGCCCTGCTGCGGGAGGCGGAGCGGATCCTCGCCGGGGTGCGGGCCGCGCACGAGGCGGTCGCCGCGGTGCAGGGCGTGCTGCGCGGCACCCTGTCGCTGGGCACCGAGCAGTGCATCGCCGGGGTGAACGTGGCCGGGCTGCTCGCCGCCTTCCGGCGGCGCCATCCGGACGTCGAGATCCGGCTGCGGCAGACCGGCTCCGGCGCGCTCGCCGAGGAGGTCGCCGCCGGGCGCCTGGACTGCGCCTTCGTCTACCGCACCCAGGCCGACACCGAGCAACTGCGCTCGGTCGCGCTGGCCGGCGAGCCGATGACGGTGCTGTGCCACCCCACGCACCGGCTGGCCGAGTCCGGTGCCGCGGTCCCGCTCGACGACCTGGGCGGCGAGGTCTTCGTCGACTTCCACCCCGACTGGGGTCCGCGCGGCGCCACCGACGCCGCCTTCGCCGCGGCGGGCGTGCGGCGCACCGTCGCGCTGGAGGTCAACGACGTGCACAGCCTGCTGGACCTGGTCGACGAGAACCTCGGCATCGCCGTGGTGCCGCGCCACTTCCGCCACAAGCGGCCGTCGCTGACCGCGCTCCCGGTCAAGGGCAGCGACCACCCGGCGTACGAGACGGTGGCCCTGCTGCCCCCGGCCCAGTCCACCAGCCCGGCGGCACGGGCGCTGATGACGCTGCGGGAGAGCGACGGCGACTGCCCATGATGCGCGGCGGGCCGGAGACACTTCGGGCCGGCGACACGGCGTGATCCCGAAACGGGGAGCGCCCACGCCCGGCGTGCGCGATGGTGGACGTATGCATGCGAAGGACATCCTCATCGACGGCTACGGCCGCATCCGGGAAGAAGTCCATGCCGCCGTCGAGGGGCTGGGCCCGGACGAACTCACCGCCCGCCCCTTTGCCGACGCCAACTCCATCGCCTGGCTGATCTGGCATCTCACCCGGGTCCAGGACGACCACATCGCCGACGCCTTCGACCTGGACCAGGTGTGGCTGAGCCAGGACTGGGAGAAGCGGTTCGGCCTGGACCTGCCGCGCAAGGACACCGGGTACGGGCACACCTCCGCCAAGGTCGCCAAGGTGCGGGTCGACTCCCCCGACCTGCTCACCGGCTACTACGACGCCGTGCACGAACAGACCCTGTCGGCCCTGCGCACCCTGGCCGCCAAGGACCTGGAGCGCATCGTCGACGAGCGCTGGGACCCGCCGGTCACCCTCGCGGTGCGCCTGGTCAGCGTCCTGTCCGACGACCTTCAGCACGTCGGACAGGCCGCCTACGTCCGCGGACTGCTCTAGGCGCCGCCTCTAGAGCGCGTAGCCCGGCAGGATCACGTCCTCGATGAGGGCCTTGCGCTCGTCGAACGGGAGGAACGCGCTCTTGACGGCGTTCACCGTGACCGTGCGCAGGTCCTCGACCGTCCAGCCGGCCTGTTCCACCAGCAGGGACATCTCCCGCGTCATGGTCGTTCCCGACACCAGACGGTTGTCGGTGTTGAGGGTGACGCGGAAGCCGAGGTCCTTCAGCGCGGTGATCGGGTGCTCGGCTATGGAGGTGGCGCAGCCGGTCTGCAGGTTGGACGTCGGGCACATCTCCAGCGCGATCCGGCGGTCGCGGATCCAGGAGGCGAGGCGGCCGAGCTTGCCCTCCACGATGTCCTCGGTGATCCGCACGCCGTGCCCGATGCGCTGCGCGCCGCACACCTGGAGGGCCTGGTGGATGCTGGGCAGGCCGTGCGCCTCGCCGGCGTGGATGGTGAACGGCACGCTCTCGCGGCGCAGGTGCTCGAAGGCGGCGAGGTGGTCGGCGGGCGGGAAGCCGTCCTCGGCGCCGGCGATGTCGAAGCCGACGACTCCGGCGTCACGGAAGGCGACGGCCAGGTCGGCGGCCTCGCGGACCCGGTCGAACATGCGCATGCCACACAGCAGGGTGCCGACGCGCACGGGCGTCCCGGCGGCGGCCGCCTTGGCCATACCGGCGGCGAGGCCCTCCTGGACGGTCTCCACGACCTCGCTCATCGCCAGGCCGCCCTGCGTGTTCAGCTCGGGCGCGTAGCGCACCTCGGCGTAGACGACGCCGTCGGCGGCGAGGTCGAGGACGTACTCCTCGGCAGTGCGCAGCAGGCCCTCACGGGTCTGCATCACGGCGAGGGTGTGCTCGAAGGTGGCGATGTAGCGCACCAGGTCACCGGAGTTGGCGGCCTCGTAGTACCAGGCGGCCAGCTCGTCGGGGTCGGTGGTGGGCAGGGTGTGGCCGACCTCGGCGGCCAGCTCCACGACGGTGGCGGGGCGCAGGCCACCGTCCAGGTGGTCGTGCAGCACGGCCTTGGGCAGGCGGCGGATCACATCGGCGTCTACGCGCGTAGCGGTCATGGCGGGTCTTTCCTCGAGCGGGCGGTTCACAAAAGCGGGGCCGGATCGGCGAGCAGGGACCGAGGACGTCAGCCGGCGGGCTGGAGCAGGTCCCAGCGGTTGCCGTACAGGTCCTGGAAGACGACGACGCTGCCGTACGGCTCGTGCCGCGGCTCCTCCAGGAAGGTCACGCCGGCGGCCGCCATGCGGGCGTGGTCGCGGGCGAAGTCATCGGTGTGCAGGAAGAAGCCGACACGCCCGCCGGTCTGGTCGCCGACCCTGGCCGCCTGCGTCTCGCCCTTGGCCCGGGCCAGCAGCAGACCGGTGCCATCGGTACCGGGGCCGGGCTCGACGACGACCCAGCGGGAGCCGTCGGGGCGCGGGGCGTCCTCGGCGAGATGGAAGCCGAGGGCCTCCGTGTAGAAGCGGATCGCCTCGTCGTAGTCGTCGACGACGAGGGTGACCAGGGCGATGCGTCTCATCGGTACCTTCCTGCGGGCGATTAGCGGCAGAGGTTATACGTAAAACTACGTGGGCGCCAATCCCCCTCGCCCGACCTAGGGCGACAGTCGTATCCCGGGCGGGACCGAAGCCCCAGGCGCCGGCCGCGGACGGTGACTACCGTCCTGGGGATGAAGATCACCGAGGAGCCCCGTGACGCCGCCCGGCGCAAGCGGGATGTGCTGGCACGGCTGGGCCGGGAGCGCGATGTGTGGGTGGCGACGGCGGACGTCGGGGGGCTGCCCTGCCTGGTGGCGCTGTGGTTCGCCTGGGACGGTGAGTCGCTGTGGCTGTCGACCCGGCTCACCAACCCGACCGGCCGCAATCTCCGGGACGGCCGGCGCGCCCGGCTGGCGTTCGGGGACACCCAGGACGTGGTGCTGATCGACGGGGAGGTGGAGACGTACGGCGCCGCCGAGGTGCCGGCCGCGGCCGCGGCGGCGTTCACGCAGCGGACCGGCTGGGATCCCCGCCGGGACAGCGCGACGTACGCCTTCTTCCGGGTGCGGCCGGTCGCCGTCCAGGCATGGCGCGGTGAACACGAGCTGCCGGGGCGGCACTTGATGCGCGCAGGGGCGTGGGTGATCTAGCCGCCCGGAAGTCACTCGGTGACCTCCTGGGGGTTACCCAGTGGTAATTCCCGGTGGTTTGATGTCCGGCACCGCTGCTCACGTCCCTTCACCCCACAGGGAGATCCAGTGACGCTTCCCGCACCGCGCCGTACCCTGGGCGCCGTCGTGCTCGCCCTAGTCCTGCCCGCCGCCGCACTGGCCGGTGCGGCACCCGCGGCCGCGGCCGATCCCGCTCCGTCGCTGAGGGTGCTGACGTACAACACCTTCCTCATGAGCCGGAACCTGTACCCGAACTGGGGTCAGGACCACCGGGCCGCGGAGATCCCGAAGGCGTCCTTCTTCCACGGCAACGACGTCGTGGTGCTGCAGGAGGCGTTCGACAACTCAGCCTCCGACGCGCTGAAGAGCGCAGCCGCGGCCGAATACCCCTACCAGACCCCGGTGGTGGGGCGGAGCAAGGACGGCTGGGACGCGACCGGCGGCGCGTACGCGTCGACGACGCCGGAGGACGGTGGCGTCACGGTGCTGAGCAAGTGGCCCGTCCTGCACAAGGAGCAGTACGTCTACAAGGACGCCTGCGGGGCGGACTGGTGGTCCAACAAGGGCTTCGCTTACGTGGTGTTGAACGTCAACGGCACGAAGGTGCACGTCGTCGGCACCCACGCGCAGTCCACGGACCCGGGCTGCGATGCGGGCGAGGCCGCGGTGATGCGCGGCCGGCAGTTCAGGGCGATCGACGCCTTCCTCGACGCCAAGAACATCCCGGCGAACGAGGAGGTGCTGGTCGTCGGCGACATGAACGTCGACTCGCGCAGCGCCGAGTACGGATCGATGCTCCGCGACGCCGATCTCGTCGGGGCCGACGCCCGCATCGGCCACCCGTACTCCTTCGACACGCAGGACAACTCCATCGCCCACTACCGCTACCCGAGCGACCCGCGTGAGGACCTGGACCACATCCTCTACCGCGCGGGGCATGCCCGGCCGGCGGTGTGGAAGAACGAGGTGGTCGAGGAAGAGTCGGCGCCCTGGACGGTGTCGAGCTGGGGTACCGACTACACCTACACGAACCTCTCCGACCACTATCCGGTGACCGGCTACGCGGGCTGAGACACCTGCCCGTGCAGGGCGTTCAGCCGTGACAGCTCCTCGTCGGTGAGGCGGAGGCCTCCCGCTGCCACGTTCTCGGCGAGGTGGCCGGGGTTGCCGGTGCCGGGGATGGCGAGGACGTGCGGGCCCTGGTGCAGCGTCCAGGCGAGGCGGACCTGCGCCGGGCTCGCGCCGTGGGCGCGGGCGACGTCGAGGACCGCGTCGTCGTGCGCGGTGGTCGCGCCCTGCTCGCCGGCCTCACCGGCGACGGCGTAGAACGGCACGAAGGCGATGCCCGCCTCGCCGCACAGGCGCAGGACCTCCGCGCTCTCGGGCGGACGGTGGTCGAGTCCGTAGCGGTTCTGCACGGACACCACGGGCGCGATGGCCCGCGCCTCGGCGAGATGGCGGGCCCCGACGTTGGAGATCCCCAGGTGGCGGATCAGACCGGCCTCGCGCAGCTCGGCCAGGGCGCCGAAGTGCTCGCTGATCGACTCCTGCCGCATGCGGCGCAGGTAGACGAGGTCGAGGTGGTCACGGCCGAGCTGGCGCAGGTTCTCCTCGACGTGCCCGCGCAGTTCGTCGGGCCGCGCGGAGGTGCCCCACTCCCCCGTGTGCGTGCGGAACGGGCCGACCTTGACGGCGATCACCAGATCGTCCGGGTAAGGCGACAGGGCGCTGTTGATGAGTTCGTTGGCGGAGCGCAGGGAGGAGAAGTAGAAGGCGGCCGTGTCGATGTGGTCGACGCCGAGCTCGACCGCCTTGCGCAGCACGGCCATGGAGCGGTTGCGGTCGCTCGGGGTGCCGTGGTGGAAGGCCGCGCTGCCCGTCAGCCGCATCGCGCCGAAGCCGACGCGGCTGACGGTGAGATCGCCGAGTTTCCAGGTGCCCGCAATGTCTGCGGTGATCGTTTCCGTGGTCATCGGCGGATCCTATCCGTGCGGCAGGCCTCAGAGCGGCTTGCTCAGGAGGGCCTTGCGGTGGCTGAACGTCTCCAGGGAGTACCGGCCGTGGTAGTTGCCCATGCCGCTCTCGCCGACGCCGCCGAACGGCAGGTCGGAGACGGTGAGATGGGCGAGCGGCAGCCCGTACCCGAGTCCGCCGGAGGAGGTCTCGGCGGCGATGCGGCGGCGGGTGTCGTCGGAGCCGGAGAACACGTACAGGGCGAGCGGCTTGTCCCGGTCGTCGATGAAGGCGATGGCCTCGTCCAGGCCGGTGACGGTGACGATCGGCAGGATCGGTCCGAAGATCTCCTCCTGCATCACCGGGGCCTTCGGGTCGACGTCGGCCAGGACGGTCGGCGCGAGGTACTTGGTGTCCCGGTCGCTGTCGCCGCCGACGACCACGCGGCCGGAGTCGAGCAGGGCGGTGAGCCGGTCGAAGTGGCGTTCGTTGACGATGCGGCTGTAGTGCGGGGCGGTCCGCGGGTCGGCGCCGTAGACCTTCTCGACGGCTGCGGCGAGGGCCGGTCCGAGGGCGGCGGCCGTGGCGGGGTCGGTCAGAACGTAGTCGGGGGCGACGCAGGTCTGGCCGGCGTTGAGGAACTTGCCGCGCACCAGCCGGTCGGCGACGACGTCGAGGTCGGCGCCCGCGTCGACGAAGGCCGGTGACTTGCCGCCGAGTTCGAGGGTGACCGGGGTGAGGTGCTCGGCGGCGGCGCGCATGACGATACGGCCGACGGTGCCGTTGCCGGTGTAGAAGATGTGGTCGAAGCGCTCGGCGAGCAGGGCCGTGGTCTCCGGGACGCCGCCCTCGACGACGGCGACCGCGTCGGTGTCGAGGTGGGCGGGCAGCAGCCGGGCCAGCACGGCGGAGGTGGCCGGGGCCAGCTCGCTGGGCTTGACGACCACGGCGTTGCCGGCGGCGAGGGCGCCGACGAGCGGGGCGAGCAGGAGCTGGGCGGGGTAGTTCCACGGCGCGATGACGAGGACGACACCGAGGGGGTCGTACTGCGTCCAGGCGGTGGCGTCGGCGCCGAGGTGGGCCGGGACGGGGGCGGGCTCGGGGCGCAGCCAGTCGTCGAGGTGGCCGAGGGTGTGGTCGATCTCCCGGATCGTGAAGTCGATCTCCGTGCGGTAGGCCTCCGCCTCGCTCTTGCCGAGGTCGGCATGGAGGGCGGCGGCCACTTCGGTGCCCCGGTCGGTGAGCATCGTGCGCAGGGCGCGCAGCTGGGCGGTGCGCCAGGCGACGGGCTTGGTGCGGCCCGTGCGGAAGGTGGCGCGCAGCCGGTCGACGGTGGCGCCGATCTGCTCGGGGGTCTGGTTCACAATGCCTCCTCGGTGGATGCATTTGCCAACCTTTCAGGTACCGAAATGAATTCCCGCGGGTGATCGAGGTCACGGGACCAGCTCCCGCCGGCGACGCACCAGGTAGCCGCGTTCGGTGGGGCCGGGCGCGAGCGCGAGCGCCCGGTCGTACGCCCGCACGGCATCCGCCGTCCGCCCCAGCCGTCGCAGCAGGTCGGCGCGTACGGCGTGGTGGACGTGGTAGCCGTCCAGGTCCAGGGCGTCCACCAGGGCCAGCGCGGGCTCGGCACCTTCGGTCTCGGCGACGGCCACCGCGCGGTTGAGCGCGACGACCGGGCTCGGCGCGAGGGTCATGAGGTGGTCGTACAACTGCCGGATCTGGGTCCAGTCGGTGTCCTCGGCGGTGGGGGCGTCGCTGTGGACGGCGTTGATCGCGGCCTGGATCTGGTAGGGGCCGGGCCGGTCCCGGCGCAGGCAGCGGCGGACCAGGTCCTGTCCTTCGCCGATCAGAGCGCGGTCCCAGCGGGAGCGGTCCTGTTCGGGCAGCGGGATCAGGGCGCCGGAGGCGTCGGTGCGGGCGGGGCGGCGCGACTCGGTGAGCAGCATCAGCGCGAGCAGGCCGGTGACCTCGGGTTCGTCCGGCATCAGCTCGGCCAGCAGCCGGCCCAGGCGTACCGCTTCGGCGCACAGTTCGGGGTCGCCCGCGTATCCCTCGTTGTAGATGAGGTAGACCACCGCGAGCACCCCGCGCAGCCGGTCGGGCAGATCCGCGTCGCGGGGCACTCGGTACGGGATGCGGGCGTTGCGGATCTTCGCCTTGGCGCGCACGAGTCGCTGGGCCATCGTCGGCTCGGGCACGAGGAAGGCGCGGGCGATCTGCGCGGTGCCGAGTCCGCCGAGCAGCCGCAGGGTGAGCGCGACCTGGGCGGAAGTGGCGAGCGCGGGGTGGCAGCAGGTGAAGATCAGGCGAAGCCGGTCGTCGCGCACCGGGCCCTCCTCGGCCGGCGGGTCGGCGGCGAACAGCCGGGCCGCCTCGGCGTGCCGCGCGTCCCGCGTGGACTCGCGGCGCAGCCGGTCGACGGCGCGGTTGCGGGCGGTGGTGATGATCCACCCGGCCGGACTCGGCGGCACGCCCTTGTCCGGCCAGGTGCGCAGGGCCACGGTGAAGGCGTCCTGCACCGCTTCCTCGGCGAGGTCGATGTCGCCGAGGAAGCGGACGAGAACGGCGACCGCGCGGCCGTACTCCGCGCGGAAGACGGACTCGACGCCGGCGGTCATCGGTCCGCTTCGCCCATGAAGGGCCGCACCTCGATCGGCAGGGTGGTCGCGAGGGCGGCCTTGCGGCCCCAGTCCAGGGCGGCGTCCAGGTCGGGGGCCTTGATCAGGCAGATGCCGCCCAGGTGCTCCTTGCCCTCGGCGTACGGCCCGTCGGTGATCAGCACCTCGCCGCCCTCGGGGCGCAGCACGGTGGAGGACTCAGGTCCGTGCAGGCCGCCGGCGAACACCCAGGCGCCGGCCTGGCGCAGTTCCTGGTGGAAGACCTCGAGGTTCTTTCCGATCTCGGCGAGCACCTCGGGCGCGGGCGGTTCAGCGACCGGCTGCATCACGCTGAGCAGGTAGTACGTCATGACGGCCTCCTCGGCCTCGTGGGGTTGTGTCACCTCCTACACGAACGACCGCGGCCCGGATCGACACCCGGGCCGGCGGGATCCGGAAAAAATTCTCGGCGGTGCCGGCGCCGCGCGCCGCCTAGCTCGTGAACGGCACCTGAGCCGCAGGCGGGGACGCCGGGGCGGTCGGGTGGCGCCACAGTCCCTGTGCGGCCAGCCGGGGCAGGACGCCTTCGCCGAACCAGTACGCCTCCTCCAGGTGCGGGTAGCCGGACAGGACGAACTCGTCGATGCCGAGGGCGGCGTACTCCTTGATGCGTTCGGCGACCTCGTCGTGGCTGCCGACCAGCGCGGTGCCGGCGCCGCCTCGCACCAGGCCGATGCCGGCCCACAGGTTGGGGTGGATCTCCAGGCCGTCGCGGCCCCCGCCGTGCAGCGCGAGCATCCGCCGCTGGCCCTCCGACTCGCTGCGGGCGAGCCCGGACTGCACCGACCGCACGGTCTCGGGGTCGAAGCCGGACAGCAGCCGGTCCGCCTCGGCCCACGCCTGCGCGGCGGTGTCACGGGTGATGACGTGCAGCCGGATGCCGAAGCGCAGGGTGCGGCCGTGCCGGGCGGCGAGCTTCCTGATCCGGGCGATCTTCTCGGCGACCTGGGCGGGCGGTTCGCCCCAGGTGAGGTAGACGTCCACGTGCCGGGCGGCGATCTCCCCTGCGATCGGCGAGGAGCCACCGAAGTACACCTGCGGGACGGGGTCGGGCAGCCGGGCGAGCGACGCGTCCTCGACCCGCAGGTGCTCGCCGTCCAGGTCGACGCTCTTGCCGTCCCACAGACCCCGCACGATCTCCAGGAACTCCCCGGTGCGCCGGTAGCGGGCGTCCTTGTCGAGGAAGTCGCCGTAGGCGCGCTGCTCCTGGCTCTCGCCGCCGGTGACGACGTTCAGCAACAGCCGTCCGCCGGTGTGCCGTTGGAAGGTGGACGCCATCTGCGCGGCGAGTGTCGGGGAGACGAAGCCGGGCCGGAAGGCGACGAGGAACTTCAGCCGCTCGGTGTTCTGGCTGACCATCGCGGTGGTCAGCCACGCGTCCTCGCACCAGGCACCGGTCGGGGTGAGCGCGCCGACGAAGCCGAGATCCTCGGCGGCGCGGGCGATCTGGCTCAGATAGCCGACCGTGGGCGGCCGGTCCCGGCCTGAGGCGGTGGCCGGGGTGCCGTGGCCGCCGCCGACGACATCGCGGCTGTCGCCGTTGGTGGGCAGGAACCAGTGGAAGGTGAGGGACACGGGGTTTCTCCGTTCGAGAGAGCCCAACATGGGGCGCGAGGACGCGTGGTGGCGTCCGTCCGGGCGGGCCGGCGCAGGGGTCCGCCCGGGGGCGAGGCAGGGGGGTGACCGGGCGGTGGGGCGGGTCAGCTCGCCGCGGCCAGGACGGGGCTGCGGTGCAGCGCCGCCCCGAAGTGGTCGACGACCTGCCCCAGGGCCTCGGCGGTGGCCGGGGCGACGGTCACCGAGCCGTCCTCGCGGACGGTGATGTCCTTGTCGAGGGTGAACCAGCCCGGGACGATGTGCGCGGCGCCCATGGAGTTCAGCACCGGACGCAGCGCGTAGTCCAGCGCCAGGACGTGCGCGGTACTGCCGCCGGTGGCCAGCGGCAGGACGGTCTTGCCGGTCAGCGCGTACTGCGGGAGCAGGTCCAGCAGCGCCTTGAGCACGCCGGAGTACGCCGCCTTGTACACGGGCGTGCCGACGACGACCCCGTCGGCGCGGGCGAACAGTTCGGTGGCCTCGACGATCGCCGGGTGCCGGAAGTCGGCGCCGAGGAGGGCCTCGGCGGGGACGGTGCGTACGTCCAGCGGGATGACGTCGTGGCCCTGCGCGGCCAGCCGCTGGTCGAGATGGCGCAGCAGACGGGCGGTGCGGGAGGTGGCGGAGGGGCTGCCGGAGACGGACAGGACGATGGCCATGGGTCCTCTTTCTTACGGAACTCCGGTGGCGGAGCTGCGGCGGCGCGCGGGGGCGGGCGTGCACGCGTGCGTGGCGGCGCAGTGGGACGCGCGACCACGCAGGGAAGCGGGCACGCCCGGTTCAGGGCAGGCGGCGGGAAGCCGATTCAGACGGCTGGTGAGGAAAAGAGGCGCGGCGGAGTCAGGCCGCGAGGCGACAGCAGGCGCTGGAGACGCGCGCGAGGTCGACGTGCCGTCGCCGCGTGAGGTCCAGTCGCATGGTCATGCCATGGATCGTGGCAGCAGCGGAGGAGCACCGTCAAGGAAAACCCGGTCGTTCTCGCATCGCGGACCCAGGGGGCCTCCCACCCCTGCAGCCTCTACACATAAAGGTGAAATAAGAGCAAACTGAACAGAGGTGGCGCCGACCGCTCACCACACCGGACACGGTCGGCCGGCCAGTCAAAGGAGACAAGTCATGGCCAACCTCTCGCACGGCAGGGGTGACATCACCACTCACCCGGACGTCTCCGAGATGCAGGCGCGGTACGCCCGCATGCTCGGCGGTCGTGATGTGGCGCTCGTGGACGGGCCGGTGTTCCTGCTCGGCCTGTACTGCGCCGTGTCCCCGTGGATCGTTCACTACACGACCAGCCAGCCCCCGCTGGTGACGCACAACCTCATCATCGGTATTGCGATCGGCCTTCTGGCCCTCGGCTTCACCCGCGCCCCCGAGCGCATGTACGGCCTGAGCTGGGCCATGTGCGCCCTGGGCATCTGGATGATCATCGCCCCGTGGGTCGTCGGCAGCAGCCCGGACACGGGCGTGGTGGTGAACAACATCGTCATCGGCGCCCTGGCGCTCGTGCTCGGAATGCTGTGCGCCGGTACGGCGGCCAGGAGCGCGCCGCCCCGGCCGTGACACCCGGATCACCACCACACCCTCCCCGTCAGGTGGGGCATCGCAGGAGAAGAAGGCGAGGCAAACAAGGGCCGGCCCGCATGACGCGGACCGGCCCTCTGCGTGCGCCCCGAGGGCACCTCCGCGCGAACCTCGTACCCTGCGTACCGCCCTCGTCACCGCCCGGGCATCGTCCCCATGGAGGGGGGTCCGGCCGGACCGCCCTCCACGGCGTCAGCTCACGCTGAGCGCGGTGTCGTCGAGGACGAACGAGGTCTGGAGGGTGGACCCCTCGGTGCCGGTGAACTTGATCGTGACGGTCTGTCCGGCGTAGCCCGCGAGACTGAAGCTGCGCTGGGTGTAGCCGCTCGCCGCGTTCAGGTTCGAGTAGGTCGCGAGGGTCGACAACACCGTGCCGCTGCTGCTCACGACCTGCGCCTTGAGGGTGTCGTAGGCCGTCGTCGTGGTGGTCTCGGCGGTGTCGACGTGGAGATGGAAGGTGAGGGTGGCGTTCGTGCACCCGGCGGGGATGGTCACCGACTGCGCGAGGGTGTCGGTGTGGGCGGCGCCGTAGCCGTTCAGCCAGGCCTTGTACGAGCCGGTGCGGGCGGCCTCGCCGGTGTCGTTGGTGATGACCCCGCTGGAGGCGCTCCAGGCGGTGGCACCGGACTCGAAGCCGGGGTTGGCGAGCAGCTGGGCGGCCGAGCATGTGCCGGTGCCGCCCCCGCCCGTGGTGCCCGTACCGGCGAGCCAGGCGGTGGCGTTCAGGGCGAGCGGGGCGTCGGTCGCGCTGGTGTCGTTCCAGCCGTCGTACAGCGTGTTGCCGGACTGGCCGGTGCCGTCGTCGATGGGCGAGCTGTCGCCCCAGAAGGCGACGCGGCCGCTGCCGAAGGTGCTGGTGGCGAAGAAGGCACCGGTGTTGCCGGAGTAACCGGTGCGGTAGAGCAGGCCCTTGACGCTCGGATTGTCCGCGGGCTTGAGCGTGGCGGTGGTGCCACTGGCGATGAGGCTCTTGGTGACGGTGCCGAACGAGCCGTGCAGCACGGGGTCGGTGGCGTCGCTGATCGCGGCCGGGTGGTCGGAGCTGATGCTCAGGGCGTCGATGGAGAAGCCGAACGGGTCGGTGGAATCGACGCTGTTGTTCGTCATCAGGTCGTTGAGGATCTCGACGGCGTCCTGGCCGTCGTTGTTGCGGTCGGCCCCGGTGTGGTCCGAGATCATGAACAGACCGCCGCCGTTCTTGACGAAGTTCATGATCGCCGTCTTCTCGGCGCTGGTGAACAGCGTGTTGGGCTCGGGCAGCACCAGCGTGTCGAACTGGGACAGGTCCGTCGCCGAGGTGCCGCCGTAGCTCAGACTCGAGCCGGAGGGCAGCGTCTTCAGGTTGTAACCGCCGGTCTTGTGCAGCGCCACGCCCCAGGACGACAGGGCACCCGTCCAGTCGGTCTCGGCGGACGGGGTGGCGTCCTGGCCCAGCGGGTCGGGCTGGCTGGTGGAGATGATCCAGTCGGCGTTGCCGGCTGTTTCGGCGTGGGCGTTGTCGAACAGGACGCGGTGGGGGGTGGCCGCGTGGGCCGGGGTGGCCGTGGCACCGGTCTGCAGCGCGGCTCCGGTGAGGCACAGGCCGAGGGCGGCGAGGACGGTGGTGACCGTGCGGCGGGGTCTGGTCGATCCGGACATCCGGCGAACCTCCGGGTGAGGGGGGAGAGTAGGCGGTGGGGGCCGCCGATCTCCGCGCGTAGAGAAGAGCCGAGCGGGAGTGTTCTACACGCGTGGAGACAGTTGAAAGGTACATGGCATGACGGCGCGGTGAACAGAGCGCGCGTTCCCTCGACATCGGGGAGGCGGGACCTCGGTGGGACCTCGGTGGGATCTCCTACCGACGGAACGCTTCACGCCGGATCTCGGTGTTGATGCCGGTGCCGGGGGTGCTCGCGGCATCACGGTCGAGATCCAGGTGCCGGAGCTGACGAAGGAGCTACGGGCTCCGAAGGTCGGGTCCCGCGGGGGCGAGCCGGGCCGACCGCGTCCTGAGCGCGGACGCGGTCGGCGGTGGCGCGGTTTCCTGCGGGGCGGCATGACGGGACCCGGGCCGCCACCGCCGCGGCATCGCGCCATGCTTGGCCGCCATCGCCGGATCAGCGCGCATGCTCGGCGCCATCGCGGCATCAACGCCGCGTCCACGGCCGCCGCCGCCGGATCAGCGCGCCGCCCGCCGCCGCTGCGAACGGATCAGCGAGCCGTCCCCGGTCGCTGCCGCCGGATCAGCACCCCATGCTCGGCGCCACCCGCCGCAGCAGCGCGCCGTCCGTGGCCGCTGCGGCCGGATCAGCGCCCCGTCTGTGGCCGGAAGCGCCGGTAGAGGGCGGCGCCGCCGAGGACGAGGGCCGCGCTGCCGACGGCGGCGGGCAGGTCCAGGTCCGCGCCGGTGTGCGCGAGGGAGGTGACGACCTGCCGACTCGGGACGTGCGGCGCGGGGTGATGTTTCGGGGGCGCGGCCGGACGCGGGGTGGGCCGGGCGGGACCGGGAGCCGGGTGGCCGCGGGAGTGGTTCACGGACGCGTTGCCGGTGGCCGGATTGCCGATGCCGACAATGTTCACGCTGTTGCCGCTGACGTTCACCGGCAGGTGGACCGGGAGCTGGATGCCGTTGCCGGAGAGCACTCCCGGTGAGTCGGACATGACGCCGTCGGCCCGCGCTCCGGAGTACCCGGAGCCGGAGCCGCCCGGGCCCGAGGCACCGGAGCGGGTCCGGGCCGAGTCGCCGGCGCCCGGTGCCGGGGCCCCGCCGCCGGAGGTGTTCACGCAGCGGTTGCCCGCCGCGGGGTTCAGCACACCGGCCACGCTCACCGTGTTCCCGCACAGGTTCACGGGCACGTGCACCGGGAGCTGGAGGGTGTTGCCGGAGATCAGCCCGGGTGAGCCGGCGGCCGAGCCGTCCGCCGCGGAATCGGCGTACGCGGCCCCCGTCAGGGCCATCGCGCCCGAGGCGGCGGCGACGGCGATCAGGCCGTTTCGGGTAACCCGTTTCATAGGTTCCCTGCCTTCCGGACATGGACACGGGCACTCGCCCGCACCGACTGGAACGCGGCCCGCCGGTGCGGGTTATGGGCGTATCGGATGTTGATTGTTTCTTCACCCCATCGAGCGGCATGTTTGTCGAACAAGCGGTAAAGACGCACGGGCCGTGACATCCAGGGCGCGGTCCGGACGCCCGGGTACGGACTCCCTGGCACGCCCCGGGCCGGCGGGGTGGGGCTGGTCCCACCGGTCCGTGCGCGGACGGGCGGGGCGTGCGCGGCCCGCTTATGGTGAGCGAGGGCGCCGGTTCCGGTCCGCGACGGGGCGCCCTGGGAGGCAAGGATGCTGTCCGAGCGGTCGACGCGGTCCGCGGCGATACGCCGCTGCGCGCTCTCCGGAGCCCTCGGGTTCGCCCTGCTGGCTACGGGAGTGCCGGCGGCGCACGCCGGTTCCGGGCCCGACCTGAGCCGGTTCTACGACCAGAAGATCACCTGGGGCCGATGCCAGGGCGACGGGATGCCCAGGGACCTGCAGTGCGGGAAGATCACCGTCCCGCTCGACTACGCACACCCCCGGGCGGGCAAGCTGGACCTGGCCGTGGCCCGCTACCGTGCGACCGGTCATCGGCGCGGTTCGGTGGTGCTCAACTTCGGCGGGCCGGGTGGTGCGGGGGTGCCCCAGCTCGCCGACAGCGGCAAGGACTTCATGGGGCTCACCAACGGTTATGACGTGGTGACGTTCGACCCCCGTGGCGTCGGCCGCTCCTCTCCGGTCAGCTGCGGGGAGGGCGAGGACGACGCGTTCGCTGCGGTTGCGGGCCAGGACGAACTGGCCGACCCGCGGGCCGCGCTGGAGCAGCTGCGCCAGGCGGCCGTGGCCTGTGCCCGGCACTCGGGTCCGGTGCTGCGGCACATCGGCACGGTCGACGCGGCCCGCGATCTGGACGTGATGCGCGCGGCACTCGGCGAAGGCGAGCTCAACTATCTCGGCTTCTCCTACGGCACCCGGCTCGGCGCGGTCTACGCGGCCCGGTTCCCGGACCGGGTGGGCCGGGTGGTGCTGGACGGTGTGGACACACTGACCGAGCCGCTGACCGAGCAGGGCATCGCGGGGGCGCAGGGTCAGCAGGTGGCGCTGGACGACTTCGTCGACTGGTGCGTGAAGGACATCGCGTGCCCGTTCGGCGAGGACGCGCGCTCGGCCCGCGAGCAGGTCGTGAAGCTCATCCACTCGATGGACGAGGACCCGGTGCAGAGCGGTATCGGCAAGCCGTTCACCGGCCAGGACCTGGTGGGCGCGATCGGGCAGGGGCTGTACAGCAAGAAGCTGTGGCCCTCGCTGGAGCGGGCGCTGGCCGAGCTGGTCCAGGACGGTGACACCAACGGCGTGATGGGCTTCGCCTCCGGCGGTTTCGCTCCGCCGGTCCGCCGCGACCCTGGCGATCGCGGTGGCACGGGGCTGACGGACGCCGACGACGTCCCGCTGGACAACCCTCCGGCGGCGCTGATGGCGATCAACTGCGCCGACGATCCCGACCGGCCCTCCGCCGACCGGATCACCAGGGATCTGGGCCGGCTGCGCGCCGCCTACGAGCAGGCCTCACCCGTCTTCGGCCGGTTCCGGCTGGCGCAGGTGCTGATGTGCTACGGCCGGCCCGCGGGCACCGACTTCGTCCGCGAGAAGGTCAAGGACCTGCACTCGGCGAAGATGCTGCTCGTCGGCACGCGGGGTGACCCGGCGACGCCGTACCGCTGGACGCAGGAGACCGCCGAGCGCCTCGGCTCCTCGGCGGTGGTGCTGGACAACCGGGGCGACGGTCACACGGGCTACGGGTCGTCCAAGTGCGTGCACCGCAAGGTCGACGACTTCCTGCTGTACGGATCCCTGCCGGTGAGCGGCAGCTCGTGCGGGCCGGACGAGGAGGACTGACGTCGCGCACCCTCGGACGCGGGACGGTGCCGGGCGTCGCGCTCAGGCGGTCTGTCCGGTCAGGAACCGGTCGATCGCCCGGGTCAGCTCCCGCGGTTTCTCCAGGGGCAGTTCGTGCCCGGCGTCGATCAGCCGGACCACGGCGTCCGGATAGGCGGTGGCCATCCGCAGCATCTGCGCGACCGGCAACTGGACGTCGCGGGCGCCGTGGACGAGCAGGGTGGGCGCGCGGATGTCGCCGACCCGGTCGAGGACGTCGAAGGCCCGCATGGCGCCGTAGAGGGTCATGACGACGTCGCGCGGGGTGGCGGCGGAGGCCGCGATGGAGCGGCGGATCTCCTCGCGCGGGTGTCCGGGGGCGAAGGCGCGCCGGATGTTGGCGGCGACGAACAGCCGGTACGGCACGAGCGTGGACGCCGCCATCAGCAGGCCCCTGGCCCGGCTGTACGTCATGCGGCCGATGGTGCCCACCAGGACCAGTCGCTCGACGCGCGCGGGATGGGACAGGGCGATGGTCTGCGCGATCATCCCGCCCATGGAGTGACCGGCCAGGACGCAGCGCTCGACCTGAAGGTGGTCGAGCAGTGCGAGCACGTCGTCGGCCAGTGCCGCGATGGTGCGCACACCCGCGCCGCTGCTCTCGCCGTGCCCGCGCAGGTCGAGCCGGATCACCCGGCGCCGCCGCGCGAAGTGGCCGGCCTGGTGGTCCCAGCGGTGCCGGTCGGCCGTCCAGCCGTGCACGAACACCAGGGGCGCCGCGCCGTCGCGGGGGCCCTCGTCGTCGTACGTCAGTGTCGCGCCGTCGACCTCGAGCTGCGGCATGGGCGTCTCCTGGGGAGCGGTCCGGTTACTGGCGGGTAGCGTAACCGTCCGCAGGTCGCGCGTCACTGCCGTGGAGCTGTGAAGATCCCCGCACGAACAGCCAGAGTTACCCCAAATGCCCGATACGCGAATCAGCCCTATGGTGCTGTCATGGAGCATGCACTGAGCCCTGCCACTCTCGCCGAACTGCGCCGGCCGCGGCCGTATCCGGCGGTGTCCGTACTGACGCCGACCCATCGCCGCGAACCCGACAACTCCCAGGACCGGGTCCGGCTGCGCAATGTCGTGGCCGAGGCCAAGCGCCGGCTGGAGGCCGACCCGGCCGTCAGCCGGGAACGGCGCGCCGAGGTCGCGCGCGAACTCGACCGGGCCATGGCCGAGGTGGACCTGACCCACACCGAGGACGGGCTGGTGATCTTCGCCGCTCCCGGTGAGCACCAGGTGTGGTCGCTGGCCCGTTCCGTGCCGGAACGGGTGGTGCTGTCGGACACCTTCCTGACCCGCAACCTGGTCTCCGCCCAGGCCGCCGACCGGCCGTTCTGGGTGCTGTCGGTCTCCGCCGACCGCGTCACGCTGTGGAGCGGCGGCCACGACCGGGTGGCCGAGGACCACACCGGCGGCTTCCCCCTGATCCGCAGCCGGGACAACTTCGACGCCGAACGCATGGAGCGCATCGGAGACCTGCCGAGCACGTTCCGCGACGAGGGCACCCGCCAGTTCCTGCGCGAGGCCGACACGGCGATGACCGAGGTGCTGCGCCAGGCCCCCCGGCCCGTCTACGTCACCGGCGATCAGGCCGCACTGTCCCTGTTCGACGACGTCGGCACGGTCGCCAAGTGCGCGGTGCACATACGGCACGGGGGACTCACCCATGCCTCGCCCGAGGCGGTGTGGCAGGCCGTACGGCCGGTCGTGGCCGAACAGCAGCGCAGGACGGCCGACACGGTGGCGCAGGAGCTCGAAGCGGCCCGCGGACGGCGGGCGTTCGCGGCCGGGCTCGACGAGATCTGGCGCAGCGCCCGCGAGGCCCGGGTGCGGCTGCTCGCCGTCGAGGAGAACTACCAGGTGACGGTCCGCGACGTCGGCGACCATCTGGAGCCCGCCGCGGACGGCGAACTCGACGCCCGCGAGGACGTCGTCGACGAGATCGTCGAGCAGTGCCTGGAGACCGGCGCGGACGTGCGGTTCGTCCCCGACGGCTCACTGCGCGACGCGGAGGGCATCGCGGGCGTGCTGCGGTTCTGACCCTCCCGTGCTGTTTCCCGCGCGGCCTTGACGGCCGTGACACCCTGGTTCGCGTGCGCCGCCGGGCGCGCGCACGCGACCGGGGAAGGAGCCGTGGGAGACGTGGCCGAGCCGCTGGGTGTGGCCGTGCTGGGCGCCGGGCACATGGGTGCCGACCACATACGCCGTCTCGACCGGGTGGTGAGCGGGGCGCGGGTCGCCGCCGTGGCCGACCCGGAAACCGGGCGGGCCAAGGAGGCGGCCGCCGGAATCGACGGCGTGAGCGTGCACACGGACGCCGAGGCCGCGCTGGACGCACCGGGCGTGGCGGCGGTGCTGATCGCCTCCCCCGGCCCGGCGCACGAGGAGGCGCTGCTCGCGGCGTTCGCGCGCGGGCTGCCGGTGCTGTGCGAGAAGCCGATGGTGCCGGACTCGGCGGGCGCCCTGCGCGTGGTCGAGGCGGAGGCGCGGCTCGGCAGACGCCTGGCGCAGATCGGTTTCATGCGCCGCTACGACGCCGAGTACCTGCGGCTGAAGGCGCTGCTGGACGGCGGTTCGCTCGGCCGGCCGCTGATGCTGCACTGCGTGCACCGCAACGTCTCCTCCCCGCCCGGCTTCACCAGCGCGATGCTGGTCAACAGCTCCGTCTCGCACGAGATCGACGCCGCGCGCTGGCTGCTCGGGCAGGAGCTGACCGCGGTGACCGTGCTGCGTCCACGCTCCTGCGCCGCTGCTCCCGAGGGGCTGGCCGACCCGCAGTTCGTGCTGTTCGAGACCGAGCGGGGCGCCCTGGTGGACGTGGAGGTGTTCGTCAACTGCGGCTTCGGCTACCAGGTGCGCTGCGAGGCCGTCTGCGAGGGTGGCAGCGCGCGGATCGGCGAGGAGCACGGCATGGCGGTCACCGCGCGCGGCGGCGCGGGCGTCGAGGTGCCGCAGGACTATCTGGTGCGGTTCGCGGACGCCTACGACCGTGAGGTGCAGGCCTGGGTCGACGCCACCCGGGCGGGCCGGGTCACCGGGCCCGGCGCGTGGGACGGCTATGCCGCGTCCCTGGTCGCCGAGGCCGGGGTGCGCTCCCTGGAGGACGGCGGGCGGGTCTGCGTCGACCTGGCCCCGCGCCCGCCGCTGTACGCCGAGGAGCGCCGCTGACGCTGGGCGCGCCGGTCGCCGGGCGGCCGGTGAACGCGCGCGACCACCGCGCGCAAGGGTGCACCGTAAGGCGGTCGGGGTCCGTATCCGTGCGGTGAGGCGGCACATGAACAGCAGGCGGCCAGAGGACCGAACAGGCGACCGTCGAACACCCGCCTGAATGTCTGCGCGGAATGCTCGACGGTCCGTCAAGTCGCGTATAGCGACTACGATTTGCTGTGGTGCGACCTACGCCGACCGTACCGCGATGCCCCTCCGGGAAGACTGTGGCATATGCCAGAAGCACCACCGTATCGTGTGGTGCCAAATCCCTTACACGACATCGCGGGCTGTGCAACAGTCGTAACCGGTCCCACCCGTCCGCCTGGCCGTACCGTCCCGCATCGGAGTGCGTCATGCCGTCCCATGTCTCCGCGGACCGCTCTTCCGCCCAGCCGCCCTCCCGCGGCTCGGTGGACGCGCTGATTTCGCAGGCGCGGCGGCTCAAGGGCGACGTGGACGCGGTACGGCGTGACACCCAGGGCGACGGCAGCGACCCCACGGAACGCTGGCAGCGCGCCCTGTATGACCTGGCCCTGCACCAGCTCGACGACCTCGACGAGCACCTGGCGCAACTGCGGGACGGCCCGCTGCCCGCCGGGCCCGCGGCAGAGGAACCGCCCGCCGAGGCCGCACAGGCGCCGAGCGGTCCGCTGCTCAGCCGGGTCGGCAGCGCGGAGTGGAACCTGCTGACCGACGAGGCAAGCTGGTCCGGCGAGTTGTACCGGATCCTCGGCCGCGACCCGGCGAGCCCGGCGCTCACCCTGGACGAACTGCCCTCCCTCGTGCTGGAGGAGGACCGGCCGCAGCTCACGGCGATGGTCACGGACTGCCTGATCGACGCCAAACCGATCGACGGCGAGTTCCGCATCGTGCGCCCGGACCGCGAGGTCCGCACGGTGCACATGATGGGCGAGCCGGTGCTCGACGCCGACGGCAGCACCACGTCCATGTGGGCGGTGCTGCGCGACGTCAGTGAACTGCGGCGCAGCGAGCGGGCGGTGAGCGAGACCCGTGACTCGCTCCAGCGCAGCCGGCAGCGGGCGCAGACCGAGCACCGGGTCGCGGTCGAGGTGCAGGAAGCCGTGCTCCCCCCGTGGCACGGCTCCCTGCGGCTCCCGCGCCGCGGCGCCGGGTCCCTCGACATCGCCGCCCACTACCTGTCCGCCCCGGCGAGCGAGCTGATCGGCGGCGACTGGTACGACGCCCTGGAACTGCCCGCGGGCGAGAGCCTGCTGGGCGTCGGCGACCTCACCGGCCGCGGACCGGTCGTGACGTCCACCATGGCGATGCTGCTGGGCGCGGTGCGCGGCATGGCGATGGCGGGCACCCGGCCCGGGGAGCTCATGGCGCTGCTCAACCGGTTACTGGATTCCGCCGGCCGGCCGGCCCTCGGCAGCGCCGTCTGCTGCCGCTACCGGCCGGCCGACCGCACCCTGACCTGGGCGCAGGCCGGGCATCCGGCCCCCGTGCTGTACCGCGCCGGAACAGGGCGCAGGCTGGCGCCCCCGGACGGCGTCCTGCTCGGCGCCACCCCGACCGCCGCCTACGGCCAGGCCGAGGAGACCCTCGAGGTCGGTGACCTGCTCCTGCTGCACACCGCCGGCCTGGTGCCCGGCCGTGCGGGGGCGGACGGCTCCGACGCCCTGCTCGACCTGGCCCCGCGGATCGCGGATGCCGCCGACGCGCAGGACTGCGTGCGCGCGGTCGTGGCGGAGTTCGACACCGCCGAGCGCCAGGACGGCGCGTGCGTCCTGGTGGCCCGGGTGGAGTCGTAGCCCTTCGCCCGTTTCTCAACCGACAGCGCCCGCTTCCTACGCCGGTGCGCTGCCCCTCGCCTTGCCGCTCTTGCCCTTCGGCAGGGCCTGCACGATCTCCTCGCGCAACTCCTGGATCCCCGGGTAGCCGGCGTACTGGGCGGTGAGCCGGTACATCTGGCGCAGCCGATCCCAGGTGCGGCGGGAGGAGTTCGAACCCATCGACATCAGGGCCAGCCGGGCGTAGCGGTCGGCCTGTTCGGGGTCATCGGCGATGAAGCAGGCCGACGCCATGGACAGGTGGTCGAAGATCTTCGAGCGCTCCCGGCCGTCGATCCGCAGATCCAGCGCCTTCTGCGCGTAGTACTGGGCGTGCGCGGCGGCGCCGGGATCGAACTCCGCCAGGGTGCGGTAGGCGAGCGCCTGCATGCCGTACAGATCCTCGGCCTTGAAGGTCTGCATCCAGTCCGGCGTCTCCTCGTCCGCCTTGTCGGAGACGAAGAGGTCCTCGGCCTGGCCCAGGGTGCGGCGCATGGCCTGGCCCTTGCCCATCGACGCCTGCGCCCAGGCCTCGATGGTGTGGAACATCGCCTTGGTCCGGGGCAGCAGCCGGTCGCCGGCGCCGGACTGGGCGAGTTTCATCAGGTCCAGCGCGTCGTCGGGGCGGCCCAGGTGCACCATCTGCCGGGCGGCCCGGGACAGTGCCTCGCCCGCGCGCGGCCGGTCCCCGCCCTCGCGCGCCGCGTGGGCGGCGATGAGGAAGTACTTCTGCGCGGTGGGCTCCAGACCCACGTCGTGCGACATCCAGCCGGCCAGGACGGCGAGGTTGGCGGCGACGCCCCACAAGCGGCGCTGGATGCCGGGCGAGTGGTGGTAGGCGAGGATGCCGCCCACCTCGTTGAGCTGGCCCACCACGGCCTTGCGCTGGAGCCCGCCGCCGCGGGCCGCGTCCCAGGCGCGGAAGACCTCGACCGAGCGTTCGAGTTCCTCGACCTCCTGCGTCCCGATGGGGGCGGCCTCGTAGCGGTCGAACCCAGCGGGGTCGGCGTGCAGGGGGTGATCGGTGTGGGGGGCGTCGACGGAGAGGGTCGGGTCGGTGTGCAGCCAGTCGTGCATGGCTCCGCTGAGTGCGGATCCCGCGGCGAGCGCGGCACCCGCGCCCACCAAGCCGCGTCGGTTGAGCATGAGGTCCATTCCCGTGAATTCGGTGAGGACCGCCGCGGTCCGCTCGGGCGCCCACGGCACACCGTCGGGATGCTCCACGCTCCCGTCGCCCTGCCGTTTCCCCGCGCGCCCGTGCCTGACCAGACCGAGGTCCTCGATGGTCACGACACGGCCGAGACGCTCGGTGAACAGGGCCGCCAGCACCCGCGGCACCGGATCGCGCGGGATCTCTCCCGTCTCGATCCACCGCCGCACCCGGGAGGTGTCGGTCGACAGCTGGGGGTGGCCCATGGCCGCCGCCTGCTTGTTGACCAGCCTCGCGAGTTCTCCCTTGGACCAGCCGGCCATGCCGAACAGATCCGCGAGTCGGGTGTTGGGTTGTCCGCTCACTCAAGCCCCCAGGTTCTCGGCTGAGTTGACACTAGCCCGGTGCGAGTTGCCGAGCGACTATTCGCCAGGGTTCGCCAGGGTCCGCCAGATGGTGTGCCAGTGGCCGCCGGGTGTCAGGTAGATATGCGCCACCCCGACCCGGTCGCCACCCGCTCGCAGTCATCGCGACGGGCGCACTCCCCAGGGTGCAGCACGGCGGCCGGGCCGGACGGCGCTTTGACGTCACAGGCACACGAAGGGATCTGTTTCGCCCATGTACGCAGCATCGTCCTCCGTGTCCGCCCCGCCCCGGCCGCTGCTCCCCCGCCCCGCGGTGGGCGCCAGCGGCCCCTACCTGGCCCCCGCGCGTGGGGCGGCCCCCGTGCTCGGTGCGGGCCGCAGCCGGCGCGGCCCGGGGGCCGGCACACAACCGCTCAGCGGGAGACTCGACTTGTCCGGCCCTCAGGGAGCGCAGCTGCGCACGGCGATCGCGTCGGTGCACCGGATCTGCCCGGAGTTCGCCCCGGTGCAGGTGCTGCGCCGCAGCGGACGCTCCGTGCTCCTGGTCGGCACGACCGGTCGCAGCACGGCCGTCGCCAAGTGCTTACTCGATCACTCCCCCGAGTGGGCCGAGCGGTACCGGCAGGAGATAGCCGCATACCGCACGTTCGTCCGGCACCGCCCCCCGGTGCGGGTGCCGAGGCTGATCGCGGCGGATCCGGACAACTGCACGCTGATCGTGGAGCGGATGCCGGGACGGGTGGCGGCACTCCAGCGGCACCCCCTGGAGGCACCGCCGCGGGCGGACGTACGGGCGGCACTGGCGGCGATCTGCCGGCTCAACGCCTGGCGGCCGCCGGCCGGGACGTTCGGTGCCCCGCTGGACTACGCGGCCCGTATCAACCGCTACCACGAACTGGGCCTGCTCACCGACCGCGACCTGGGCGACCTGCAGAAGCTGCTGCACGGCATCTCGCACGCGGCGGGCCGGGGCGGCATGGGCCAGTTCTGCCACGGCGACGCCCTGCTGTCGAACCTCCTGCTGTCACCGGCCGGTCCAGTGCTGGTCGACTGGGAGCACGCGGGGTGGTACCTGCCCGGCTACGACCTGGCGACCCTGTGGTCGGTGATCGGGGACGCGCCGGTGGCCCGGCGGCAGATCAGCCAGCTCGCGCAGCAGGCGGGACCGGCGGCCCGGGACGCGTTCCTGGTGAACCTGATGCTGGTGCTCACCCGGGAGATCCGCACCTACGAGACGGCCGTGCAGCGTTCGATGCACGACGCACCCCCGGCCGGCGCGGGCGCGGCCCATCCGGGTGCCACGCCCTCCGGTGAGGAACTGCGCCTGCTGCTGCGCCGCCTGCACGACGACTGCCAGCTGGTCCGCCGAGCGGTACGCGCTGCGGTCGGCACGCGCTGACGACCGCGGCGAGGCGAGGGTGCCGCGCTCGCCGACGGCCCATGAGGGCTGAGGCGCGGCACTCACCGAAGGCCTCCCTGCGATGCGGTCGGCCACGGTGGGCCGGATCCACCGGCCTGATACACCGGCCGCCGAGCGCCGGCACCCTCCCACGCCGGTCGGTGCTCACCGGCCGGGACGCCGGCCCGCGGTGCGCTCGGCGCGACGGCGCACCCCGGACGGCCGCCGGGTGGCGGACCGCAACCACTGGTATGGGCCACTGACGCCGTGCAGGCGGGTGAACCACCCGTCGCGAAACCCGCCCCACCCACCGCTTGACATGGGAAATCGCCTCTGTGACCGCATGATTGACGGATCGTCGGCCAGCCGGTACCACTGACCGGGTTCGGCCCGCACGCCCCGTCATGACCGCACGTCTCTGGAGGCAGCTTTGCGCGGTTCCGTCACCGACCCCCACCACTCCCCCGGCCACAGACGCCTCGCCCGCCGGGGCGCCGTCGCCGTGGCGTCCGGCGCGCTGCTGCTGCCGCTGCTCGGCGCGGGCCCGTCCCACGCCGACGACTCGGCGGGCGCACTCCAGCGGGCCTTCGCCTCCGCGGCGGCCGAGTACCGGGTGCCGCAGAGCGTGCTGCTCGGCGTCTCCTATCTGCAGTCCCGCTGGGACGCGCACGCCGGCGCGCCGAGCGTGACCGGCGGCTACGGCCCCATGCATCTCACCGACGCCCGCACCGCGCTGGCGACCTCGCCGCACCACAGCGACGGCACCGAGGACGCTCGCGGCGACGAGGCCCGCCCGCCGCTGCGTCCCGAGGCCAAGCTCCCCGCGGAGAGCGCGCTGCCCGCGCGGCTGAAGACCCTCACGCGGGCCGCCGAGCTGACCGGCATCCCGGACGCGGAACTGCGCTCCGACGCGGCCGCGAACATCGCGGGCGGCGCCGCGCTGCTGGCCGCCGCGCAGAAGGATCTGGGCGAGCCGCTCAGCTCCGACCCGGCCGAGTGGTACGGCGCCGTCGCCCGGTTCTCCGGCGCCGACGACACGGCGACGGCCGCGGCGTACGCGGACGACGTGTTCGACGTGATCCACACCGGGCAGGAACGTTTCACGGACGCGGGCCAGCGGGTGGCGCTCGCGGCGCAGCCCGGCGTGGCCCCCGACACCGGGCAGCTGACGCGCACGGGCCTGCGCCGGTCGTCGGCGGCGAACACCGAGTGCCCGGCGTCGGTGTCGTGCGAGTGGGTGCCGGCGCCGTACGAGGAGTTCGGCGACAACGACTACGGCAACCACGATCTGGGCGACCGGCCCGCCTCGCAGCGCATCCGCTACATCGTCGTCCATGACACCGAGGGCGGCTGGGAGGGCGTCCTCAACCTGATCAAGGACCCGACGTATGTGTCGTGGAACTACACGCTGCGCTCCACCGACGGGCACATCGCCCAGCATGTGAAGGCCAAGGACGTGGCCTGGCACGCGGGCAACTGGTACATCAACGGCGCGTCGGTCGGCCTGGAGCACGAGGGCTTCCTGGCGAACCCGGACGCCTGGTACACGGAGGCGATGTATCGTTCCTCCGCCCGTCTGGTGAAGTACCTGTCCGACCGGTACGGCATCCCGCTGGACCGGCAGCACATCCTGGGCCACGACACGGTGCCCGGCCCCACGACCGGCACGATCCCGGGCATGCACACGGACCCGGGCCCGTACTGGGACTGGCGGCACTACTTCGAGCTGCTGGGCCACCCGGTGAAGCGGACCGCGCGCAGCGGCGGCGGCCTGGTGACGATCCGGCCGGACTACGCCGCGAACCAGCCGGTGTACACGGGCTGCGCCAAGGGCGGCCAGCCGTGCCCCGTGCACGGCTCCAGCGAGGTGCGGCTGTACTCGCAGCCGGACGAGGACTCCCCGCTGATCAAGGACATCGGTCTGGGCACGACGCCGACGAACGACGTCAACGACCTGTCCTCGCGGGTCTCCACCGGCCAGCAGTTCGCGGTGGCCGGGCAGAACGGCGACTGGACGGCGATCTGGTACCTGGGTCAGAAAGCCTGGTTCAAGAACCCCAAGGGCAAGCCGGCGGCCGTGCCCGCGGCGGGCCTGGTGGTGACCCCGAAGGCCGGCGCGGCGAGCATCCCGGTGTACGGCAGGGCGTACCCGGAGGCCTCCGCCTACCCGGCGGGCGTCCCCGCGCAGTCGGTGTCCCCGCTGCCGTACAAGGTGCCGGCGGGCCAGAGTTACGTGGTCGGGGACAAGGTGCCGGGTGAGTACTACTACGCGGTGACCTTCACCGAGGGCTCGCACCGGGTGGTCGTCGGCAAGGACCTGTATTACGAGATCCAGTACGGCCACCGCGTGGCGTTCGTGCGGGCGGCCGACGTGCGGGTGGCGCAGTCGGCCGAGTAGCCGCGGCGGGCCTCAGCCCTGCTGGAACAGCTCCGCGGGGAGCGGCTTCAGCAGGGCGTACAGGTCGTCCGTGATGGGCCGGTCCCAGGCGGCGATGGTGACCAGGACGTTGTCGCTGCGGTCGAACTGCACGCAGGAGATGCGGGACTCCGACAGCTTCAGCCGGCGCACGATGAGGAGGTTGTCGCCCTGCAGGACGGGCACGTCCTCGGTGCCGACGACGGTCACCTCCTCGTCGTTCTCCAGCGCCAGCAGGAGCTGGGCCACCTCGAAGGGGACCTCTCCCTCGTCGACCTCGCGGGCCGGGGAGCCCTCGGGGAGGTTGCCGATGATCATGGCGGGGCCGCGGCCGCCGAAGAGGTCGTAGCGCAGGTAGACGCCCTGGCAGGTGCCGTCGGGGGCGGGCAGCAGGCCGGCGCCCAGGTTTCCGGGCCAGTCACCCGGGTCCATGGCCAGCACGTCGAAGTCGGGGCCGGCGGGGGTGGCGCTGCGGCGACGGAGGAACGACATGCGGCCATGGTACGTGCCCGGGGCGCCTCGGCGTCGTGCGGGCCGCCACCTAGGTGATCTTGCGGTGGCGTTCGTGGTGGCGGGCGACGCGGGCCCGGTTGCCGCAGGACGGCTTGCACCACTCCTGGCGGGGATGGTCCTTGAGGAAGTAGCGCACGCACCGCGGGGCGTGGCAGGCCCGCAGGCGGTGCCGGTCGGGGCCGGCGAGGAAGGCGATGGCGGCGCGGGCGAGGCGGGCGACGAGATCGTCGGGGCCGGCGGCGGGCCGGTACTCACGTTCGGGTTCGGTGTCCTGCACCCAGGTCAGCACCGGTACGACGGGCCGGCGGGCGGCCGCCGCGTTCAGCGTGCGCAGCGCTTGCGCCACGGGCGGCAGCACGTCCGCGTCGGCCGGGCTGGGGGCGGCGGGGCGTACCGTGCGGGCGAAGAGGGAGCGGACGGCGGCGCGCAGCTCGCGCACCGCCAGCAGGGTGGTCTCGTCGGCGTCGGAGGTCAGCGCGGGGTGTGCCCGCAGCCACGCGGTGAGCCCCTCCCGGTCGGCGAGGTCGTCGGTGACGCCGCCGTGTCCGTCGTGCCGCAGCGTCAGCGCGAGGTCGAGGGCGAGCCGGGTGTCCGGGCTGATCGGGTCCTGCATGCGGCCGATGATAGGGCCGGGCCCTTGCGGGTCACTCCTCCGGCGGATGCGGGGGGACGACCGCGATCGGGCACACCGCGTGCAGCAGGACCGCGTGCGTGACGGAGCCCAGCAGCCGCGGGGCGAGGAGCCGGCGGCGGTGGCGGCCGACGACGAGCAGGTCGGCGCCCTGGGAGGCGGCGACGAGGTTGCCCGCCGCGTCGCCGGGAAGAACGGACGGCTCGGCCCGCACCTCTGGGTGGCGTTCGCGGTAGGGGGCGAGGAAGCCGTCGGTCAGGGCGCGGGTCTCGGCCTCGACGGCCGCCTGGTCGACGGCCGGCGGCAGCATCTCGCCGTGCGTGGTCCAGGTCTGGGCGGGCCACGGGTAGGCGGCGATCACCTGGAGAAGGGCCCGGCGCAGCTCGGCCTCCGTGAAGGCGAAGTCGAGGGTGGCCGCGTCGGGGCCGTCGGCGTTGAGACCGACCACCACGCGGGGGCCCGGCTCGGCCGGCAGGGGGGCCTCGACCGTGCGGTCGGGCCGGGGCACGACCACCACAGGGCACGGGGCGTCGCGCGCCGCGGTCATGCCGTTGGAGCCGAGCAGCAGGCTGGCGAAACCGCCGCGGCCGCGGGAGCCGAGCACGAGCAGCTGGGCGTCCGCGGCCAGTTCCGGCAGGGCGGCGGCCGGTGCGCCGTCGATGCCGATGTACGCCGCCGCCGGTGCCTGACCGCGCGCCTCGAGGCGGGCGGCGGCGTCGGTGAGCACCGGGTCCTCCTCCGGCGGGGGCGGGAGGACCACGGGAGCGCCGGGCTGGGCCCAGGCGACGTACTGCCGCACGTGGACGACCTGCAGCGGTGCCGTGCGCGCCCGGGCCGCGTCGGCGGCCCAGTCCAGGGCGCGCAGGCTGTCCTCGGAGCCGTCGACCGCCGCGATGACCGGCAGTGTGCTCATGCGTCCCTCACCTCCGGAACAAGACCTTCCTCATCCTGGGGCCAGCCTGGCGCAGGCGGCGTCCCGGGAGCGGTTTCCGTGGTCGCGTGTCCGGAAAAGGGGAGGAATTTTACGCGGGCGGCCCTCGTCACGAGGGGGCCTCACAGGGCGAGCGGGCCGGCGGTGGTCGGCTTGAGGCCGCGGGCACCGAGGCAGAGGGCCCCGGCTCGAAGCCGACGTGCAGCCGGGCGCGGCCCGCCGCCCCGGCCGCGCGGGCGGCCTCGGCGACCAGCGCGGCGCTGGTCGGTGAGGTCGCCGCGCCGGTCGTAGGTGATCGTCACCGCCGCATCGCAGCGGCGGGCGGGCGAGCGGTTCAGGTCAGGTCGAACTCGCCCTCCCGTGCGCCGGAGACGAACGCGCCCCACTCCGCGGGTGTGAAGATCAGGGACGGGCTCGCGGGGCGGCGGCTGTTGCGCATCGCGATGAACCCCTCGACAAAAGCGATCTGGACATCCCCCAGGCCTCGGCTGCTCGACTGCCACTGGGCGTTGCTGAGGTCCAGCTCCGGCTTGTCCCAGCCCGTGAGCGGCTGCTGCTGGATGGTGCTCTCCGCCACGTCCGTGCTCCTCCCGACTCGTCGTCCGCGGCCAGCCTAGCGATCGACCGCGGACCTCAACAGGGCACGTGAGACGGACCTTTCCGGAGCCGGGGCGGTTCGGATCCCACCCGCCTACGCCACGGGGTGGGCCAGTTCGATGTCGTGCTTCCCGTCTCCCCCGCCGGCGACGGTGATCCCGGTCGCCTTGGGCGGATAGCCGGTGGCGATCACGGTGTACGCGCCGCTGTCGAGGTCGGAGAACGCGTACGCCCCGTCCGCGCCGGTCGTGGTCGTACCGACGACGTTGCCCGCGGCGTCCACCAGCGTGACCCGGGCGTCGCCGAGCGGTGCGCCGGCGCCGCGCACGGTGCCTCGAACGTATGCGCCCGCGGTGAGGTCGACGTCCACGCGGGTGACGCCGGTGGCGGATATCTCGGCGTGCAGGGCCAGCGGGCGGTGCTTGGGCGCGTTGACGGCGAGGGTGACGGGGCCGGGCACCAGGTCGGTGAGGGTGAACTCACCGAGGGCGTCGGTGCGTCCGGTGGCCAGGACGTCGCCGCGAACGTCGGTGACGATGACGACGGCGTCGGCGACGGGCGCCCCGCTGTCCGCGGACCGCACGACACCGCTCAGCCCGCCGGAGCCGTCGAGCAGCACGTCGTGGGAGACCTCGCGGTCGGTGACGACGAGGGTCGTGGCCTGCGGACGGCAGCCATCGGCGGCCGCGATGAGCACATACGTCCCCGGTCCGGGCGCCGGCAGCACGTAGGAGCCGTCGGTGTCCGCGACCGCGCGGCCCAACTGCCGCCCCTCGAGGGAGATCAGGGTCAGCGCGGCCCCCGGGACCGGCGCGGATTCGCCTCCGCGCACCCAGCCCCGTACCTCCGCTCCAGCGGGCGCCGGTTCGTCGCCGGCCAGGCCCGGGACCGTCGCCACCAGTTCGGCGACCGCCCGGGCGAGCGGTACGGCGACCGCCGCGCCGACGGCCTCCTCGTCCGCCTCGGCGACGGCCGGTGCGGTCTCCTTCGGCGTGGCGGGTGCCGGTTCCTGAGCGGGGGCGGGCACGGCGGCCGGGCGCCGGCCCGGGATGAACGCGGCGACCAGCAGGGCGAGGACCGCCGCACCGCAGCCGGTGGCCATCACCACCTTGAACCCGTTCTCGCTGGGGAGCGCCACCGGCCCGAGGTTCGTCGTCAGATGGGCCAGGATGACCCCGGCGATCGCGCTCGCCACCGAGGTGCCGATGGACCGCATCAGGGTGTTGAGGCTGTTCGCGGCGGCCGTTTCAGACGGCTCGACCGCGCCCATGATCAGCGCGGGCATCGCGCCGTAGGCGAAGCCGACGCCGGCGCCGATCACACAGGACACCAGCACGAGCTGCCAGACCGCGCTCATCAGCCAGATGTTCAGCCCGTAGCCTGCCGCGACGATCACCGCGCCTAGCATCAGGGTCGCCTTCGGGCCCTTGGCGCGGGAGATGGCAGCGGAGACCGGCGCCATCGCCATCATCACCAGGCCCGTCGGCGCCAGCACGAGACCGGCGTCGAGCATCGACCTGCCGAGGCCGTACCCGGTCGCCTCGGGGAGCTGGAGCAGCTGCGGCAGGACGAGGGACATCGCGAACATCGAGAAGCCGAACGCGATCGAGGCGAGGTTGGTGACCAGCACCTGGCGGCGGGCGGTCGTGCGCAGGTCGACCAGCGGCTCCCCGGTGCGCAGTTCGTACACGCCCCACAGCAGCAGGACCACAAGGGCCGCGGCGAGGAGGCCGAGCGTGGTGCCGCTGCCCCAGCCCCAGTCCGCGCCCTTGGAGACGGCCAGCAGGAGGCAGATCAGGCCGGCGGCCATCCCGAGGGCACCCAGGGCGTCGAAGCGGCCGCCCGTGCGAACCGCCGATTCCGGCACCAGGGCCAGGACCAGGACGAAGGCCACCGCACCCAGCACCGCGGAGGTCCAGAAGAGCATGTGCCAGTCGAAGTGGTCCGCGATCAGGGCGGCGGCGGGCAGACCGAGGGCGCCGCCGACGCCGAGGGAGGCGCTCATCAGCGCGGTCGCCGAGCCGAGGCGTTCGGCGGGCAGTTCGTCGCGCATGATGCTGATGCCCAGCGGGATCACACCGGAGGCCAGACCCTGCAGCGCCCGGCCCACGATCATCGGCGCCAGGCTGTCGCTCAGCGCCGCGGTGACCGAGCCCGCCACCAGCAGCGACACGCTGGCCAGCAGCAGCCGCCGCTTGCCGTACATGTCCCCCAGCCGGCCCATCACCGGGGTCGCGACGGCGGCCGCGAGCAGCGTCGCGGTGACCGCCCAGGCAGCGTCGGAGGCGGACGCGTCCAGCAGCTTGGGCAGCTCCGGGACGATCGGGATCACCAGGGTCTGCATGAGCGAGACGACGATCCCGCCGAAGGCCAGCACCGCCACCACGAGGTTGGTCCGCCCGGGAGCGGTCACCTCCTCGGCGGGCCGGGGATGAGCGTGGGACATGGCTGTCGGGCCTCCGTGAGGGCAGCGCGCATCGATACGGCCCACGAAGGTAGGACAATTGATTGACTTAGGCAAGGAGATGGGGGAAGTGTGATCGTCCCGTGAGAATCCGGATCGGACGGAGGGTCAACTCGCCCATTCCACAAGGCGTTCGCCCGTTTCGTGCTCGCGGAGCAGGGCCAGTGACTGCTTCTCCAGCTGGCGCACCCGCTCGCGGGTCAGGCCCACGTGCCGGGCCACCTCGTCCAGGGTGCGGGAGCGGCCGTCGTGGAGGCCGTAGCGGAGGCTGAGGATCATCGCCTCGCGAGGGGCGAGGGTGCCGATGGCGTCGCGCAGTTCCTCGGCGAGCGCCTGGTACTCGGCGACCTCCGGGGCCTGCAGCACGTCCGTGTCCGGGATGAGGTCGCCGACGACCGTCTCGCCGCTCTCGTCGACCGGGGTGTCCAGGCTGAGGGACTGCCGGCCCACCCGACGCAGCCACACCACCTTGTCCTGGGCGAGCTTGCCCTCCTCGGCGACCTCCTCGGGGGTCGGCTCGCGGCCGAGGGCCAGTTGCAGGCGCCGTTCCACCTTGGCGAGCTTGTGCAGCTGCTCGACGACGTGCATCGGCAGCCGTACCGTCCGCGCGTGATTCGCCAGGCCGCGCTCGATGGCCTGACGGATCCACCAGGTGGCGTACGTCGAGAACTTGAAGCCCCTGGTGTGGTCGAACTTCTCCACCGCACGGATCAGCCCGAGGTTGCCCTCCTGGATGACGTCCAGCAGGGGCAGGCCGCGGTGGGCGTGCCGTTTGGCCATCGAGACCACCAGACGCAGGTTGGCGCGCACCATGTGGTCCTTGGCCGCCAGCCCGTCGCGCGCGGCGGCCTCCAGTGCGGCGCGCTGCCGTGGGGTCGGCCGGCGCTCCCCCGCGTCGGCCTGTTCCAGCTCCTCCAGGGCTTCGACGCCGGCCCCGATGCGCTGGGCGAGCCGCACCTCCTGCTCGGCGTCCAGCAGCGGGGTGGCCGCGATCTGCGCCAGGTACTGGCCGAGCAGATCCGGCTCGTCGTCGAGTCCGCCGATCGGGTCGCGGCGCCGTGACGGGCGGGCCCGGGCCGGGCCGTCACGGCGGGGGCCGGACGGGGTCGTGCGTGCCTGCGAAGCCATCGTTCGCTCCTCGCACTCTGTGCTGTCCGAGCTCACGGGTACCCGGCGGCTTCCGGGCGAACCGCCGGCCAGGGGTGCGGAGGCCCGGGCGCGCATGCGAGACGCGGAACGCCGGTACTCGGCTCCCGCACCTCCCGGGTGGAGAGGAGGACGCGATGTCCGCATCCCTGACGGTCGACGCGCGCGCCTACGGGCTGGCCGGTGACGGCACCACCGACGACCGGTCGGCCGTCCTGGTGGACGAGCTGGGCGCGGCCCGCGCGGCGGACGGGCTGCCGCGCCGGATCCTCGTCCCGCCGGGCCGCTATCTGATCCAGGACGAGCCGGTGGTGTGGCGCAGCGGAGTGTCCCTGATCGGCGCCGGGCGCGGCGCCACCTGCTTCGTGCTGCGCAATCCCGGTCGCCCCACCGATCCGGTGCCGCTGGCCTGGTTCACCGCGCAGCAGCACGGTGCCGGCCCGGAGAACCACCTGGCCGACGTCACCTTCGCGCACTTCGAGGTCGACGCGTCGGGCGCGCGGACGACGGACTACCACCCCTTGGCCAAGGGGCTCGGGCTGCAGTACGTGCTGCGCGGCCGCTTCTGCGACCTGTATGTGCACGACGCGGCGGCCACCGGCTTCGGCTGCGACTTCCTGCAGGACACGGTGGTGGAGGGGGTGCTGGCCGAGCGCTGCGGGGCTCAGGACCCCGGGGAGAAGATGGGCGGCGCCGGCATCGGGATCGGGATCGGCGGCTGGGGGGACGTGGAGCGGCTGACGGTGACCGCGTGCACGGCGATCGGCAACGGCACGAACGGGATCTTCCTGGAGCTGCAGCAGACGCGGTGGACGCCGCCGCGGGGCATCCGGATCACCGCGTGCCACGCCGAGGACAACCGGTTCGGCATCTCCGACTGGGGCGCGGACGGGCTGCTCGTCGCCAACTGCACGATGATCGGCAACCATGAGGCCGGGTTCGACGTGTCCTCGCAGGGCACGTCCGGGATCGGGGGGCGCGGCGGGGTCGTCACGGGCTGCGTCATCGACGGCAACCTGCGCGACGGGATCGGGTTCGGCAACACGCCGGGGCCGTACGCCTTCCGCGGCAACCGGATCAGCGACAACGGGCGGTACGGGTACTGGGAGCACAATCTGGCGGGCGGCGACCAGGAGCCGGCCATGGACGTCGTCCTGGAGTCCAACGACATCCGCGGCAACGCGCTGGACGGGGTGCGGGTGGACGCCGGGTTGCGGGAGGCGGCGTTCCTCGGCAACCGGTTCCGCGACAACGGGCGGCGGGCCGCCCCCGCGGCGGCGGGCGGCGGGGACGGGGTCCGCTGTCTTGCGCTTTCGGTGATCGACGAGCACGCCGAGTGGCCGGCCGACGGCCACCAGGGCAAGCGGGTGACGGTCGGCGGGCAGAGCGCGGTGGTGCTGCGCAACACGGCGACGGCGCTCACCCTCGCGCCGTGCCGTCCCGGCGCGGACACCGCCTGGAGCGACGGCACGCCCCCGGCGGGCACCGCCTACCGGCTGCCGGACTCCCCCGCCCCGCGCGCCGGCCCCACCGTGGCGGCCGCGCTGACCCGGCCCCATGTGCACGGCAACCGCTTCTGGGACGACCAGGAGCCGCGCACCCAGAACCACGCCCTGTGGATCACGGCCGACGGCCACTGGGAGGGCGGCCGTGTCACCGACAACGACTTCACCGGCAACGCGGACCGCTCCACCCGCTACGACGCGGCACCCCAGGGCGGCCGCTGGAGGGACAACGAAGTGTGAACCGCGGCGGACGTTGCGGCGCCGGGCGACGCCCCGACGGCGCCGCTGGGCCCGGCGCGTTCGCTCGCCCGCCGCGCCCGGCCCTTCCGGCAGCCCGACCGCAACCGTGCCCGAAACGGCCGCTAGCCTCCGGCCGCCTGGGCCCGTCCGTCGTCCGCGCGTTGCAGGCGGGCGCCCTGGCGGAGGAGTTCCTGCTGGACCAGCTCGGCGGGGACCCTGCGTGGGGGGCGGCCGAGGCGTACGGCGAGAGCGGCGCAGGCGCCCGCGGCCTGGCCCGTCGCCATGGCGATCGGCATGACGCGGTAGGAGGAGTGCGCCACGTGGGAGCCGGAGATGCAGCGCCCGGCGACCAGGAGGCGTTCGGTGCCCTGGGGCAGCAGGCAGCGCAGTGGGATGTCGTAGAAGCGGCCGCGCGGCACGCGTTTGAGGATGGTGCCGGTGCCGCGGGGGTTGTGGATGTCCACCGGGTAGGCACCGTGCGCGACGACGTCCGGGAAGGAGCGGGCGCCGAGGATGTCGTGGCCGGTGAGGTGGTAGTCGCCGAGGATCCGGCGGGTCTCGCGGACCCCGATCTGGGTGCCGCTCTGCACGGCGTACGCGGTTTCGAAGCCGGGCACGCGGGTGCGCAGGAAGCGGTCGATCTGCTCCAGCTGACGGCGGGCGACGCACTCGGCCCGGGTGAGGTCCCACACGTCGATGCCGAGGGCCCTGGTGACCCGGGTGCTGTTGACGCTCAGCTCATGGGGGTGCGGGGTGCCGAAGAAGAGCATGTTCTCGCGGGCGAGCCGCAGTTCACCGGCCTGGGTGGCCTCCTCCACCAGGTCCCACAGCCCGTGTACCCCGCGCCACTGGTCGGGGTGCGCCTGCACGTACCCGGCGAAGCCCTCGGGGTCGAAGTCGGCGACGCGGAACATCAGCGTCATCGGCTGCACCCGCCCGTCCTCCGGCCGCCCCACCTCGAACGGCGCCCCCGCCGCGGCCGCCACATCGCCGTCCCCGGTCCCGTCGACGACCACGTCCGCGTCGATCACCACCGGTCCGGACTTGGTCTCGAACACCACCCGCCAGCCGTCGTCCAGGGGCAGCGCGGCGGAGGCGAAGGAGTGCAGCAGCAGCCGTACGCCGGCCTCGTCGAGCAGGTCGAGGAGGACCAGTTTGAACGTCTCCGGGTCGAACGGCACCGTGTAGCCGGTGTCCAGGGAGGGCGGGATGCAGCCGCCGCGCGCGGTGAGCCGGTCCAGCAGCCGCCACAGGAACCCGGCCACGACCGCCTCGCCCTCGCCGTGGTCGGAGGGCAGCAGCCGGCCGTCCTGTCCGGCCTCGTCGAAGACGGCCTGCTTCTGCTCGTTGTGGAAGGACATCAGCGGCATCACCAGGGCGGCGGTGGCGTTGCCGCCGAGGAAGCCGTAGCGCTCCACCAGGACGACGTCGGCACCGGCCTGCGCGGCGGAATGGGCGGCGGCGGTACCGGCCGGTCCGCCACCGACGACCAGGACGTCCGTGCGGCCCCCGTGGCGTGCCGGGCGCGCGGGCAGGGTGACGGTACGGGGTTCTCGGGGCGGTTCCAGGAGGGGCATGTCCTCTTCCCGTCGGCTGGTTCCGGGGTGCTCGGCAGGGGCGGCGGCCCGGTGGCAGGTCAGACCGGGAAGGCCGTGTGGGCCCGCGGCGGGGGATCGTCCGCGGCCAGGGGGTCGTCGCCGGTGAGACCGGCCGGGTCGGTCCGGAGGGGCTGCAGCGTGTCGAGGAGCACGCCGCAGCGCACACATGTGTCGCGCGAGCGTTCCCGCAGTCGGCGGACCCGCTCGTCGAAGTCCGGGCGCCGCTGCGGGAACTCGTCCCACAGCCGGTCCACCTCGGCCAGCAGCAGCCCGGCCTGCTCACGGGCCACACCGACCAGCGCGGGCGCGCCCAGTCGGCGGGCGAAGTCGAAGACCTTGCCGGAGTACGGCAGCGGCAGCACGGGTACCCCGGCCAGCGCCGCGAAGATCAGGAAGTGCAGGCGCATCCCGACCACCAGGTCGAGGTGGCTCATGAAGCCGAGGACCTGGCCGGGGCTGTAGGTGTTGTGCAGGATGCGCCCGCGGTCGGGCGCGGTCATCCGGGACAGCACGCCGTGTGCGTGCCGGACGTCCTGGCGTTCCATCGGCACGAACACCACGTGCGCGTCGAGCCGGCGGACCAGGAAGTCGGCGACGTCGGCGAGCAGCGCGTGGTAGTCGCCCTCGTCCAGCTTCTCCGCCGCCCGGCCCGGCTCGCGCACCGACATGCCCACCAGCCGTACCCCGTCCGGGACGCCCTCCTGCCGCATCATCTGCTCGGTGAACGGCTCGGGGGGCAGCAGCAGGGCCGGATCGGCGGTGACGGTGAGGTCGCGGTCGATGCCGACCTCCTCCAGGACGAGCCGGGACTCCTCGTCGCGCACGACCACCTCCGCCATGACCGGCAGAACCGCGCGCACCGCCGCCCGGTCCTCGGCCTCGTTCAGCGGCCCGGCGCCGACCGCGTAGGCGAACGTGGGCACGCCCCTGGCCTGCGCCGCGCCGACCAGGCGCAGATACCGGCGGGCCTCACCGTCGTACAGGATGCCGCCGCCGCCCAGCACCAGCAGGTCCAGGCGGCCCAGCACGTCGAGCACCGGCTTTTGCGGGACGCCCTCCCAGTCGACGACCTCGTCGGCCTCCCCCTGGTGGGCGCGGGTGTGCTCGGCGTCGCGGCTGAACACGACGAGCCGCGCCTGCGGCCGCTGGGCGCGCAGACAGCTCAGGACACAGGTCAGGATGGCTTCGTCGCCGGTGTTGAAGCCTCCGTAGGAGCCGAGCACGCCGATGCGTGGGCCGCCCCGGCCGGGCGGCGAGGGCTCGGTGATGGTCATCCGGACCTCCTCGGAACGCGACGGCGGGACAGGCCGCCGGGCGCACTGGTCGTGCCGTCGGCACCGGGTTGCCTGCACCGCCCGGGGAAAACGCACCCCGCACACGGGTACCCGCGAGGCGTGGGCGATGTGTTCAGTGTGCGGGCGCGTGTGGCCGCCCGCGCGACGGGGCACTCGGGCCCGGCCCGACCGGCCGACCAGGGAGGATTTTCATGACGGTACCCCGCTACGACGACGAGGGCGAGGTTCCTCTCGGCGGGTACGCCGCGCTCGCGACGACCTTCACCGCAGGGGCCGCGCTCTTCGCGGCGGTCGCGCACCGCCGGGGTGTGCGGCCGCCCGAGCAGGTGCCGCCGTGGGACGTTGCCCTGATGGGTATGGCGGTGTTCAAGGCCTCCCGGCTGCTCACCCGGGACAAGATCACCAGTTTTCTGCGGGCGCCGTTCACCCGGCGCACCCGCCAGGGTGAGGGCAGTGAGGTGATGGACGAGCCGCGCGGCGGTGGGGCGCAGCGGGCCGTGGGCGACCTGGTGTCGTGCCCGTTCTGCACCTCGGCGTGGGTGGCGGGCGCGCTGGTGTGCTCCTATGCCGTCGCGCCGCGCGGGACCCGGCTGGTGTGCGCGGGGCTGACCGCCGTCACGGCGGCGGACTTGCTGCAGTACGCGTGGACGTGGGCGCAGCAGAACGCCGAGGGCTGAGGGCGGTGGCCGAGCTGGCGGTGCTGGTGGGGCTTCAGGCGTCCGGTAAGACGTCGTTCTGCCGGCGCTGCCTGAGCGACCATGTGCTGGTGAGCAAGGACCGCTTCCCGCGCTCGGCCCGGCACAAGCAGGCCCGGCAGATGCGGCTGGTCGAGGAGGCACTGACCGCCGGGCGGTCGGTGGTGGTGGACAACACCAACCCCTCGCCACAGGAGTGGCGCCCCCTGGTGGCCGCGGCGCGCTCGCAGGGGGCACGTGCCGTCGCGTACTGGTTCCCGCCGGACCTCGCGGGCTCGCTGCGCCGCAACGAGGTGCGCACGGGCCGCGCGCGGGTGCCCGACGTCGGCATCCACACCACGCTGCGGCGGCTGTGCCGGCCGGGGGCCGCCCACGGCTTCGACGCCGTGTACGACGTGCGGTTCGACGGGCGCGGCGGCTTCGTGGTGGGCGCGGCCGACGGCAGCCGGGCGTGAGTCAGGCGGCGTGCACCGTGCGAGGCGCCGCCGGGACGTGGACGTCGCGCATCACGAAGCCGTCGGCGACCCTCGCCGGGAGGCGGCGCAGGGAGATCCTTAGGTCCTGCGGCGGCACCGTGTAGTCGAGGGCGGCCAGCCGCTGGGCGAGCGCTTCGAGCAGCCCGATGGTCAGGCCCTCGCCGGGGCAGCGGTGACCGGTGGCGGGGTCGCCCCCGCCCTGCGGGATCAGTTCGTCGCGGTCGACGACGTGCCGGCGGAACCGCTCGGGGCGGAAGGTGTACGGATCGCCCCACAGCCCGGCGTCGTGGTTCTGGCCGAAGACGTCGAGCAGGACCAGCCCGCCGGCCGGCACCGCCACCCCCTGCCATGACAGGTCACGGACGGCCACGCCGCCGAGGTAGGGCGCGAAGGGGTAGAAGCGGCGCACCTCGTGCACGAAGGCGGCCGCGTAGGAGAGTTCGCCGCCGCGCAGCCGCTCCCGGTGCTGCGGCCACCGGTGCAGGGCGTGCGCGGCGTAGGCCACGAACCAGGCGACGGCGACCGTGGGGCGGACGACGTTCAGCAGTTCGACGGCGGCCGTGTGCGCGTCCAACTCCTCGCCGGTGGCCTCGCGATGGTGGCAGACGGCCGCCAGCACCGAGCCCGCGGGGGCGTCGGTGCGCCCGGCGCGCACGTCCTCGACCAGCCGGGTGAACCGCTGCTCCTGCCGGCTGCGGGCGCGGCGGGCCCGCCAGTGCCGGGGGCCCGCGGTGGCGAAGCCGTCGACCATGGCCACCAGGTCGTGCGCGAGTCGCTCGGTCTCACCGTCGGCCTCGTCGACCGGAACGCCCGCCCAGCGGCACACGCCGCGGGTGAGCACCTCGGCCACCGCGTCGAACAGCACCACCTGTTCGGCGGCGCCCCAGTCCCGTACGGCGTCGTCCCAGGCGGGGATCGCGTGCTCGACGAGGGCGGTGATCCGGTCGGCGTGCAGCAGGGGCAGGAAGAGCCGTTTGCGGGCGCGGTGGGCGTCACCGTCGAGGGTGTGGACGGCGCCGTGCCCGAACACGGTGCTCAGAACGGGGCCGGGAAG
Source organism: Streptomyces sp. NPDC049915 (assembly GCF_040656475.1). NCBI lineage: Bacteria > Bacillati > Actinomycetota > Actinomycetes > Kitasatosporales > Streptomycetaceae > Streptomyces > Streptomyces sp. NPDC049915. The sequence continues at coordinate 17,604 of NZ_JBFAMH010000016.1, read as the reverse complement.
CGCGCCGGAGCGGCGCACGTGGTCCTCGTCGTAGAAGAACCGCACCGCTTCCGGTCCGCGTACGGCGAGCGCGGGGCGGCCCAGCACGCGGGTGGCCGCCGCGCCGCCGGGGGCGTGGCGCAGCAGGCCGGGCAGCCAGGTGTAGCCCTGGGCGAGGGCCGCGAGGGTGCGGTCGGGCAGGATGCGGTCGGTGACGTTCATGCGCGCCGGGTGCCCCGGTGGCCGGGCCGGAACACGTGTCCCTGTGATCACACCGGTGTCTCGCGGCGGCTCACGCCGGTACGGTGCGGGCGCTCTCGGCCACGCGGGCCAGCACGTCCTGCCGGAACAGCGCGCGTCCGCGCGCGATCCGCTCCGCGCGCTCGGGGCCGTCGGCGGTGAGCCGTTCGAGTGAAGCGAGCAGGGCGGCTTCGCCGGCGGGCGCCTCGGACAGGCCGAGCGCCGCCATGCGCGCCACCCCTTCCGCGCCGTGGCCTGGCACGGGCCGGTGGGCGACGACGGGCAGCCCCGCGGCGAGGGCCTGCACGGCGGTCTGGCCCGCCGCGTTGTCGACGAGCGCACGGGCCGTGTGCAGCAGCCCCGGCATGTCCTGGACCCAGCCCGGGGTCAGAACGCCCGGCAGCTGGGCGCAGCGGGCGCGCAGCCGGTCGTTGCGGCCGCACAGGACGACCGGCAGAAAGCCCGCTCGGGCGAGCAGCCGGGCGGTGCCCGGCAGCCGGGAGGCGGCACCCCAGGCGCCCGCCGACAGCACGACGGGCCGGTCACCATGGGCGTGCCGGGCGAAGCGCTCGCGCCAACGGGCCGCGCCGGTCGGCGTGCCGTCCCGGGCGGCGGCCGGGGGTGAGTCGTTGCCGGCGGCGGCCGGGGGTGAGTCGTTCCCGGGTGCGAAGAAGGCGGGGGACACGACGGGGCCGGTCGCCTCGGCCGGGGTGCCGATGTCCTCGCGGACCTCGCGGGCGGCCTGCTCGGTGAGGCAGAAGTAGCGGTCGTTTCCGGCGTGCAGCCACTGGCGGTGGACCGCGAAGTCGACGAGGCACACGGTGCTCGGCACCTGCAGCAGGCCGCGCTCCCGCAGATGGCCGGTGAGCTGCGCGGCGAGGTGGAACACGGGCACGACCACGTCGGCGTCGGCGCGCTCCACCCGCTCCAGGAGCCGTCCGGCCGCGAGCCGGGCCAGCGGCACCCCGCTCGGGCGCGGCCCGTCGCCGCGGCGCAGCAGCGCGCGGTAGACGCCCTCGTAGGCCCAGGGGGCGTGCAGGACGGAGGACCGGTAGGTCCGGCGCACCACCCCGCCCAGCGGGTGCGGCAGCAGGCCGAGGACGTCCACGACGTCGGCCCGGTGGCCGCGTTCCCGCGCCCGGCGCACGAGTTCGGCGGCCACGGTGTCGTGGCCTGCGCCCATGCTCGCGCTGACGACCAGGATGCGCCGGGGTCCGCCGGTACCGGCGGTGGAGGTGTCGTTCACGTCTTCCGGCTGTCCCCCGCGCCGCCACCACCCAAACGGTGCCACGCGCGCGGCCGCCCTTGCGCCCTGCTCACCCGCACAGCCAAGCCCCCGCGGCCGGGGCCGTGGGGGCCGCCCGGACGGGCAGGATCCGGGGCCCTTCCCGGCCCGATGTCATCCGTTCCGCCCCGATTCGTTGGCATTTTGGCAAGCTTGAGAAGGGATACTCCTCTCCGGCGTTCTCCGTCGCACTTCGAGGTCACCTGACATGCCCCGTGCCCCGCTCAGCGCCCGATCCGCCCACCAGACGCCCGCGGGCGTGCCGGGCCGGGTCGCCGATCCCGGGCTGCTCGGCGCCGACGGCCGGCCCGCGCACCGGGGCGTGGCCGTGGTGACCGGCGCGTCCTCGGGCATCGGTGCGGCCGTCGCCCGCCGGCTGGCCGCCGCCGGCGGCTGGTATCTGGTGCTCAACGGCCGCGACATGCTGCGTCTGGAGCGCGTCGCCGGGCAGGCGTCCGGTGCGGTCTTCCCGGCGGATCTGACCGCGCCCGGCACCGACCGACGGCTGGCGGACTTCGTGCTGGACCGCACCGGCCGGGTGGACCTGCTGGTGGCGGGCGCGGGCATCGGCTGGGCCGGTGACTTCCGCACCATGCCGCCGCGCGCCATCCAGGACGTGATCGAGGTGGACCTCACCGCGACCATCGGCCTGGTGCGGCAGATGGTGCCGCACATGGTCCGGGCGGGGTCCGGACGGGTGGTGCTCGTCGGCTCCCTGGCGGGCGCCGTCGGCGTGCGCGGCGAGGCAGTCTACTCGGCCGCGAAGGCCGCGCTCGGCGTCTTCGCCGACGCGCTGCGCTACGAACTGAACGGCAGCGGAGTGCGGGTCAGCCACGTGGTCCCCGGGGTCGTGGACACCCCGTTCTTCGAACGCCGCGGAGAGCCCTACCGGCGTGCGTGGCCCAAGCCGGTCCCGCCGGAGCGGGTGGCGGACGCCGTGTGGCGGGCCGTGCGCCGGGACCTGGACGAGGTGTACGTCCCCGGCTGGCTGCGGCTGCCCGTGCGGGTGCACGGCATGGCTCCGGGCCTGTACCGGCGGCTCGCCGCCCGGTTCGGATGAACCGCGGAGTGAGCCGCGCGATGAACCGCGGAGTGTGCCGCGGGATGAACCGCGGGACGAGTCACCGCACGAGCCTGCGCACGAACCTCCGGGAGAGCGCCGGGTGACCGCGCTCACCGTCGTCCTCGCGCTGCTCGCGGCGCTGTCCAACGCCTCCGCGTCCGTGTTCCAGCGGCGCGCCGCAGCCGAGGAGCGCGCCCACGGCGTCGGGGCCCGCGGTGCGCTGCGCCTGTTCGCCCACCTGCTGCGCCGGCCGTACTGGCTGGCCGGCTCGCTTCTGCTGCTCGCGTCCACGGTGCTGCAGGCGGCGGCGCTGGCCGGGGGCGGCCTGTCGCTGGTGCAGCCGCTGCTGACCGCGGAGCTGCTGTTCACGCTGGCGGTGGGCAGCGTGGTCTTCGGGCACCGGCCCGACCGGCGGACCTGGCTGGCGTTCTCGGCGCTCGCGGCCGGGCTGGCGCTGTTCCTTGGCGCGGCCGCGCCGTCCGGGGGGCGCACCACCGCCTCGCCGGGGCGCTGGCTGCTGGCCGGGGCGGTGGCCCTCGGCGTGGTGGCCGCACTGGCGCTGCTGGCCCGGACGGTGGCGGGGGCGCCGCGCGCCGCCCTGCTGGGCCTCGCGTCGGCGGTGTCCTTCGCGTGTACGGCCGCGCTGCTGAAGGAGGTCATGGGCCGGCTGTCGCAGGGGGTGGGCGCCGTCCTGCAGCAGTGGCCGCCGTTCGCGACGGTCGTCGCCGGACTCACGGCGTTCCTGCTGTTGCAGGGGGCGCTGCGGGCGGGCACGCTGGCGGCGTCGCAGCCCGCGCTGACCCTGGGCGACGCGCTGACCAGCGTGGCACTGGGCTGGGCCCTGTTCCAGGAGCACATCGCGCTCGGCGTGCGGATCGTGCCGGAACTGATCGGCGTGACGCTGATCGGTCTGGGCAGCGTGGGCCTGGCACGGGCGCCGTCGGTCTCCGGCGCCTGGGACAGCCCCCGGCAACCGAGCGAGGAGGCGCAGCGCCCATGAACCCCGCCGCCCTCAGCCGTAAGGCCGCCCTCAGCCGTACGGCCGTCCTCGGTGCCGTCGGGCTGGCGCTCGCGCACGTCGGGCCCGCCGGAACGTGGCTGCCCGGGCCGCGGCGGCGCTGGCTGCCGGGGCTGGCCGGGGTGGGCCGTGCGGGGCACATCGCCCTCACCTTCGACGACGGCCCCGACCCGGTGTCCACTCCCCGCTTCCTGGACGCGCTGGACGAGCTGGAGGTGCGGGCGACGTTCTTCGTGCTGGGCGCGCGGGCGGCCGCGCACCCCGGTGTGGTGCGCGAGACCGTCCGCCGGGGCCACGAGGTCGCCGTGCACGGCTGGGCCCACACCCGACCCTGGCTGCCGACCCCGGTGCGTGACGCCCGGGACGTGCGGGCCGCCGTCGCGGCGGTGCGGGACCTGACGGGCTGCCGTCCGCGCTGGTACCGGCCGCCGTACGGCATCCTCACCTCCGGACGCTGGGCGGCCGCCCGCGCCGCCGGGCTGCGGCCGGTGCTGTGGAGCGCCTGGGGGCGGGACTGGACGGCCGACGCGACCCCCGCTTCCGTGCGGGCGACGGTGACGGCGCAGCTGCGCGGCGGGGGGACGATCCTGCTGCACGACTCCGACGTCACCTCGGCCCCCGGCTGCTGGCGGGCCGCGCTCGCCGCGCTCCCGGACATCGTCACCCGCTGCCGGCAGGCGGGCCTGACGGTGGGGCCGCTGGACGAACACGGGGTGGTGGACGGTTGGCGGGGCGGGGCACGGTTACTTGGTCGGCATGACTGACACACGGCCGCTCGCCCTGGTCACCGGGGCCTCCAGCGGCATCGGATTCGAACTCGCCCGGCAGTTCGCGCAGGCCGGCTTCGATCTGCTGGTGAACGCCGAGGACGACCGCCTCGACCACGCGGCGCAGCGGCTGCGGGAGACGGGTGTCTCGGTGCGGGCCGTGCGCGCGGATCTGCGGGACCCGGCGGGCGTCGACCGGCTGGTCGCGGCGACGACGGGTCTGGAGGTGGACGTGGCCGCGCTGAACGCGGGCGTGGGGCAGGGCGGCGCGTTCGTGGACACGGACCTGGCCGACGACCAGGCGGTGATCGACCTGAACGTGACGTCGACGGTCCGGCTGGCCAAGCCGCTGCTGCGGCAGATGGTGGCGCGCGGGGTGGGCCGGATGCTGTTCACGTCGTCGATCGCGGCGATGATGCCCGGCTCCTTCCAGCCGGTGTACAACGCCTCCAAGTCGTTCGTGCAGTCCTTCGCCCAGGCCCTGCAGGAGGAGCTGAAGGACACCGGCGTCACCGTCACCTCGTTCCTGCCCGGACCGACGGAGACCGACTTCTTCCGTCGCGCCGGCATGACGGACACCCGGGTGGGCAGCGCGGAGAAGGACGATCCCGCACAGGTCGCCGAGCAGGCGTTCGAGGCGGTGATGAAGGGCAGCAAGAAGGTCGTCACCGGGTCCCTGAAGACGAAGGCGCAGGGCGTGGCCGACAAGGTCCTGCCCGACGCGGCCAAGGCCGCGGTGCACCGCAGGATGGCCGAGCCGGGGCACGGAGACGGCCCTGATGAGGAGGAACGATGAACGACCGACCGTCCGGTGCCGTGGACAGGGGCCTGCTCGGCATCTATCTCAACGACCACCTCGCGGGCGCCACTGCCGGGGTGGAACGCGTGCGGTACCTGACGCGTGCGCAGCAGGGCACCGAGCTCGGCGCGGCCCTGCGTCCGGTCGCCGCCGAGATCGACCAGGACCGCCGGAGCCTGGTGGAGATCATGCGGGCGGTGGACGTTCCGGTGCGCCGGTACAAGGCGTACGCGGGCTGGCTCGGCGAGAAGGCGGGCCGGCTCAAGACCAACGGCCGCCTGGTGCGCCGCTCCCCGCTGAGCACGCTGCTGGAGCTCGAGATGCTGCGGATGGCGGTGGAGGGCAAGGCGTCCGGCTGGCAGTCGCTGCGCCGCCTCACGGACGTCGAGCCGCGCCTGGACGCCGCCCGCCTCGACGTACTCCTGGAGCGGGCCGCGCGCCAGCAGCGCACCCTCGAGGACCTGCGCGCCCGACAGACCGGAGAGACCTTCACCCACACGGGCTGAAGCCGATGCCCGTGCGGTCGGCCTGAGCGCCGGCGCCCGCCGTGCGGGCGCCGGCGCTCTTGACCGGCCCGCGGTCAGGTGCTCAGCAGCAGTTGCGGTGACAGCACCTTGATCATCGTGGTGGTCCAGCGCATCTGACGCAGCGTCTGGGGATGGCAGGACGAGACGAGTTCGAGCAGGCGCTCGTCCCGGGCTGCCTGTGCGGCCTGCCCGAGCATCTCCCAGTGGACGGAGTTGCGGCCGGCGGCCAGGTGCAGATCGCGCAGGTCGTTCAGGAGCAGCAGCCCGGTCTCGGGGCGCCGGCCGAGCGCCTCGGCGGCCTTCTCCCTGAGCGTGGCCAGGGCGCCGGGCGTGGGATGGTCGTGCGGCCCGGGCAGGTCGAGGCCGTAGTGGTGGCCGAGGGCGGCCAGACGGGTGCTGTGCTCGCGCGACCAGCGGGCGCAGTCGATGGCCACATGGCGGAACTCGTGTTCCGTACGGTGCCGTTCGGCGGCGGCCAGCAGGGCTTCCTCCAGGTCGCGCTCCCCGTCGTGCAGGGCGCGCAGTGTCACGCTGATGCCGGTCATGTCCTGCTCCCTGCCTCGGTGCGGGCGCGCTCCGCGGTGTCGCGGCGGGCGACCAGGGTGACGCGGGCCGCGGCCGTCTTGAACAGCGGTTGCTTGGAGACGGGGTCCCAGTCGGTGATCGTCGTCTCGTTGGCGGCGCGGCCGGGTCCGTCGTCCGGCGGGCGGTGGCCCTGCGGGGTGTCCCAGTAGCCGTAGTGGAACGGCACGAAGACGGTGCCGTCGCGCATGGCGGTGGTGCGCAGCCGGGCGCGGATCGCGCCGCGCGGCGTGGTGACCTGGACGAGGTCGCCGTCGCCCAGGCCCTGCCGGGAGGCCTCCTCGGGGCTCATCTCGGCCCATACGTCGGGGGCGGCGGCGTTCAGTTCGGGGGCGCGGCCGGTCTTGGTGCGGGTGTGGAAGTGGTACACGGTGCGCCCGGTGATCAGCGTCAGCGGGTGCTCCGGCGAGGTGCCCTCGTGCGGTGGGACGTACTCGGCGGCCTTGATCAGCGCCTTGCCGTCCGGATTGAGGGAGCGGTACTCGACCGGCTCCATGGTGGCGCCGGTGACCAGGTCCTTGCCGAAGCTCTCGCAGGCCTCGGGGTGCGCGAAGGGGAAGCCGTCGGTGTAGAGGCGGGCGGTGCCCTCGGGGTGGTCGGGGGTGCAGGGCCACTGGACGCCTCCGGCGCGCAGCCGGTCGTAGCTCAGGCCGGTGTAGTCGCACAGCCGTCCGGCGCTGCACCGCTGCCAGGCCGCGAAGGCCGACTCGGGGTCGTGCCAGGTGATCAGCGGGCCGCCGTCCTTGTCACGGAAGTCCATCCGCCGCGCGTACTCCAGGAAGATGTCCAGGTCGGGGCGGGCCTCGCCGGGCGGTTCGACGGCCTTCTCCGACAGGTGCACGGTGCGGTCGGCGTTGGTGAGGGTGCCGGTCTTCTCGCCCCAGGTCGCCGCGGGCAGGACCACGTCGGCGAGCTGGGCGGTCTCGGTGAGGAACAGGTCCTGCACGACCACGAACAGCCGCTCCTGGGCCAGGATCGAGCGGATGCGGGCAAGTTCGGGCAGGGAGACGGCGGGGTTGGTGCCGGAGATCCACAGCATGCGGATCGAGCCCTGCTCGGCGTAGCGGTACATCTGCATCGCGTGGGTGGGCGGCCCGTAGTGCGGGATCGTCTCGGGGGTGACGTTCCACAGCCGGGCCAGCTCGGCGACGTGCTCGTCGTTCTGCCAGTTGCGGAAGCCCGGCAGGTCGCCGTTGGCGCCGCACTCGCGGGTGTTCTCGGCGCTGGGCTGGCCGTTCATCTGGAGCAGTCCGCAGCCGGTGCGGCCGAGCATGCCGCGGATCAGGTGGAGGTTGTTGACCTGGACGGCGGCCGCGGTGGCCTGGTGGGACTGGTAGACGCCCTGCAGGACGGTGGAGGTGAGGCGCTCGGCGCCGCCGAGGATCTCCGCCGCGCCCTGGATGGCGGCGGCCGGTACGTCGCAGATGCCGGCGGCCCAGCGCGGGGTGCACGGCTCGACCATGGCGGCCAGTTCCTCGAAGCCGACGGTGTGGCGCGCGAGGTAGTCGCGGTCGATGCGGCCGGTGCGGATGATCTCGTGCAGCAGGGCGTTGAGCAGCGCCACGTTGGTGCCGGGGCGCGGGGCGAGGTGGATCTCGGCCCTGCGCGCCACCGCCGTATGGCGTGGGTCGACGCACACCAGGCGGGGCGGCGCCGAACCCTCCAGGCGGTCCAGGACACGCGCCCAGAGCACGGTCTGCGTCTCGGCCATGTTGTGCCCGAACAGCGCGAGCGTGTCGCAGTGGTCGATGTCCTCGTAGGAGCCGGGCTGCCCGTCGCAGCCGAAGGTCTCCTTCAGCGCCTCCCCGGCGGTGGCGGTGCACAGCCGGGTGTTGCCGTCGAGGTGGTTGGTGCCGATGCCGGCCCGGGCCAGCACCGCGAGGGTGTAGTACTCCTCGAGGAAGAGCTGGCCGGTGGTGTAGAAGCCGATCGAGCCGGGCCCCTTGTCGGCCAGCAGCTCCTTGCTGCGGGCCACGACGCGCTCCATCGCGGTGTCCCAGTCCGTCTCGACGAGCCGCCCGCCCTGGCGCACCAGGGGGCGGGTGAGCCGGTCCGGGGAGTTGTTGGCCTGCCAGCCGTACAGGTCCTTGGGACCCAGGCGACCGCGGTTGACCCGGTCGCCGGGCCGGCCCCGCACCCCGACGATCCGGCCCTGCGCCACGGCGATGTCCATGGCGTCACCGTTGGAGTGCAGCACCGAGGCGGCGGGAACCCAGCGTTCCACCTGGTCCTCGGTGATCCCATCGGCCAGGTGCTGGTCGGTGCGCTGCGGCCAGGGGCTGCCGGGCGCAAAGGGGGTCCGGGTCCCCCAGGGGTCCTGGACACGGTCTGCGGGTCGGGACACGGTACACCTCCGCGAGCGGGTGGGACGCGCGACGAGTACCCTCCGGGCCTTTCTCTTCACCTCCCGGGTCGGCGCCGCGCCGGGCACTCACCCGCGTGGTCCGCACGAGTCGCGGCGGTGCCGGGAGCGGCACAGGATCGGACGCAGATTCCCCGTTTTCCGCTGTCCCGCGAAGGAGACGTGCGCAGGATGACCACGACCTCAGAACGACCGCCGGCACGGCAGGTGTCGCAGCGGGTCTCCCAGTCCGTGTTCGACGGCTCCAGACTGCGGGTCGTCCTGCTGGTGGACGTCAACGACGGCGCCCAGCAGCAGTTCCTGGAGGCCTACGAACAGCTGTGCAGCCATGTCGCGTCCGTGCCGGGGCACCGCAGCGAGCAGCTGTGCCAGTCGATCGAGAACCCCTCCCAGTGGCTCATCACGAGCGAGTGGGAGAGCGCCCCGCCGTTCCTCGCCTGGGTCAACAGCGAGGAGCACGTGCGGATGGTGCGGCCGCTGCACGGCTGCGTCCGGGACACCCGTTCGCTGCGCTTCCACGTCGTCCGCGAGACCGGGGCCGAGCCGGCCGTCGCTGCTCCCACGGCTCAGCTGCAGGCCTCGCCGCGGATCGGTGACGGCATCATCCGGCACGCGCTGACCTTCACGGTCAAGCCGGGCACCGAGGAGGTCGTCGCCAAGATCCTCGCCGACTACGCCTCACCGGAGCCGCGCGTCGACGACACCACCCGGCTGTGCCGCACGTCCCTGTTCATGCACGGCAACCGGGTCGTGCGGGCCATCGAGGTGCGCGGCGACCTGCTCGCGGCGCTGCGTCACGTGGCGCGCCAGCCGCAGGTGCGGGCGGTGGAGGAGGCCATCAACCCGCATCTGGAGCAGGACCGGGACCTCGACGACCCGGACTCCGCACGGGTGTTCTTCACCCGCGCCGGGCTGCCGGCCGTCCACCACGTCACGACGGACCAGGGGCTGCGGGAGGCGGAGGGCGAGCGGCACGCGCTGTACTACCCGGCCCGGCCGGGCGAGGGCATGCGGCTGGCGCAGCTGCTCGCGCAGCGGGACGAGGCGGCGGCAGAGGACCCGAAGAGCCCGGTCCTGCGCTCCACGATCTTCCAGCGCGACGAGATCGTGGTCCGGCTGCTCGACGTGCGCGGCGGTCTGGAGGCCGACCCCGCCCGGGTCCTCGGCCTCACCGACGCGCGGCAGGTCGCTGATCTGACGACGCTGCTGGACGGCGAGGGCGCCGTGGCCGACGGCGTGGACCTGCGTCACGTGGTGGCGCTGGCCCGGATGGAGCCGATCACGGACCGCCGCTCGCCGCAGGAGTGACGCGGGCCGACCCACACGACGGAGGCGGGACCCGAGCGGTCCCGCCTCCGTCGTGTGCCGTGTGGCCCGCCGGTCAGCCGGCCACCGTGCAGTCGAAGGCGTGCAGATACGGGTTGACGGGGCTGATGTCGTCGATGACGAGCCCCGCGGCCGTCAGCCGGCGCACCATGCTGTCGGTGGTGTGCTTGGCGCCGCCGACGTTCAGCAGCAGGAGCAGGTCCATGGCGGTGCTGAACCGCATCGACGGGGTGTCGTCGACGAGGTTCTCGATCGCCACGACCCGGGCGCCGGGACCGCCGGCCTCGACGACGTTGCGCAGGCACCGCGCGGTGCTCTCGTCGTCCCACTCCAGGATGTTCTTGATGATGTAGACGTCCGCCTGCACCGGGATGGCGACCCGGCAGTCGCCGGCGACGATGTCCACCCGGTCGGCGAGGGCGCCGCCCTTGCGCAGCCGCGGGTCGGCGTTCTCCACCACGCCCGGCAGGTCGAGCAGGGTGCCCCGCATCGCCGGGTACTTCTCCAGGAAGCCGGCGACCACGTGTCCCTGGCCGCCGCCGATGTCGGCCACCGACTTGCTCCCCGACAGGTCGAGAAGTCGTGTGACGTCCTGCGCCGACTGGCGGCTGGAGGTCGTCATGGCCTGGTTGAAGACGGCCGCCGACTCCGGGGCGTCCTCGTGGAGATAGGTGAAGAACTCCTTGCCGTACAGCTCCTCGACGACGTTGCGACCGGTGCGCACGGCCTCGTCGAGCAGGGGCCAGGCGTCCCAGGTCCACGGTTCGGTGCACCACAGGGTGATGGCCCGCAGGCTGTGCGGGTCGTCCTCGCGCAGCAGCCGGGACATCTCGGTGTGCGCGAAGGTGCCGTCCGCCTGCTCGGCGAAGACGCCGTAGCAGGTCAGGGCCCGCAGCAGGCGCCGCAGCGGCTTGGGCTCGGTCTTCACCGCGGCCGCGAGGTCCTCCACGGCCGTCGGGGTCTCCCCCAGCGCGTCGGCGACGCCCAGCCGGGCGGCCGCGCGGAGGGCGGCGGCGCACGCCGCCCCGAACACGAGCTCCCTGAGCCGCATGGGCGGCGGTGGGGCGGTCTGTGCGGTCGTCATGCGCCGCCTTCCTTCCTGTCCGGATTTCACCGGACGTCGCGTCCTGGGATCAGCACAGGCCCGCGGGCCGGGAGGCCGCGCATGTGTTGCCCGTGAAGGTGTTGTTCTTGGCGGTGTCGGTGTTGACCAGGTCGGCCGGGGCGTTGCCCGACAACTTGTTGCCCCTGATCGTGTTCCGCTCGCTGGTGACGCCCACCATGCTCTTGAAGAGCACGATGCCGCCGGACAGCGGCGAGGCGCCCGAGTTGCCCGTGACCTCGTTGCCGGTCACCAGGACCTTCTCGGCACCGGTCAGCACGATGCCGGAGCCCTGCAGGGCGGGCAGCCGCTCGGTCTTGGGGCAGGACTTGTTGTTCTCCGCGATGCGGTTGTCGGCCACCCTCAGGTCGCCGGCCTTGGGCTTGTTCTCGTCGCCGACGACGAAGACGCCCGCGCAGTTGCCGCTGATGCCGTTGTGCGCGACGGCCAGGTTGCGCAGCCGGCGCACGGTGACGCCGATGCGGTTGTCCTGCAGCCGGTTGTACTCGACGACCGTGCCCTGGGTGTTCGTCGCACCCGCCTCGGCCGTGATGGTGTTGGCGAGGAACAGGCCGGCGTCGCCGTTGCCCCGGGCGGTGTTGTGCACGAACACGCCGCGCACGGAGCGTTCCTGGGCGATGCCCCAGACACCGTTCTTCACCGCGCTCACCCGGCGCACCGTCAGTCCGTCGGTGGCCATGGCGAACACCCCGGACTTGGGGAACCCGGTCACGGTGAGGGAGGCGACGGTGACGCCCTTGAGGTTGTGGTGCTTGTTGCCGATGACGCAGATGCCGTTGCCGTTGGCGGCACAGCTGGTCGTCGCCCTGGTGGCGGCCGGCTTGATCACCGTGTCGCGGCCCATGCCGCGCAGGGTCAGGTCGGCCGTGCGCACCGTGACGCTCTCGTGGTAGGTGCCGGGGGCGATGAGGACGGTGTCCCCGGCGCGGGCCGCGTCGACGGCCTTCTGGATGGACTGCCCGGGATGCACCACGTGCGTGTGCGGCTGGGGCGCGGGCGGGGCCGCGCCGATTCCGGCGCCGGCGAGCACAGCGGTGCAGGCCAGGTAGGAGAAGTGGCGTTTCATCATATGTGGCACGGTATGACCGACTTGGGCGCGAGGCCGGTCGTTCGTCCGTCCGGTGGCGTGTCACGCGCCGCCGTTCGCCCGTTCGCCCGACCACGCTTCTCGCGCCCTCGCTCGTCCGACGGTGTTTCCCGCACCCCTCGCTCGCCCGACGGTGCTTCTCGCGCCGCCGCCCGCCCATGACGCTCCTCGCGCCGCCGGGCCCGGCCCCCGCCCCGCACCGGCCGGGGCGGCTTGCCAGTCAGCGCGTCGTCGCGGTGACCGACGTCCAAGTGGCGGGTCCCGCACTGCAGGGTCCGCCCTTGTGCACCGCCAGCCGCCGCCCGGCGACGTCGAGCGCGACCGTGGCGAGCGTCGCCCAGCGGCTGCCCGGCTCCCCGCCGTCCGGGGCGTGGCAGCAGACCTGGGCGCCGTCCTCGTCGCCGTGCGCGGTGAGCAGTTCGGCCAGCTCGCCGGGGCCGGCGGGGGCCGCACGGCCGAGCACACGCCGGCTGAGGACGCGGTGGCGGTCGTACGTCTCCGGCTCCCGCCGGCCGCGCAGTTCGCCGGCGGCGAGGCCGGGCGCGAGGAAGTGGTTGGTGCACACCAGCCATCCCTCCGCGTCGGGGTGGACGACCGCGCTGCCGGCCGGGCTCAGCTCGACGGACGCCGCCCGGTCGGCGGTGACCACGGTGAGCACGGTGGAGGCGGAGACGGGTGCGTGCGCGAGCAGGGCGAGGGCGTGCTCGAAGGAGCCCGCCTCCCCCAGAACCCGCCGGGCGACCAGGTGGACGGGCACCCCGCCCACCCCGTCGTCCTGGTGTCCGAGGATGTTGAAGAGCACGCCGACCCCGGCGTCGTTGACTCCGATCTTGGCGAGGATGCCGTGCTCGGTGATGCCGGCGAAGCCGTGTGCGCCGCCGGTGACGGTCTGGAGGTGCCAGGCGTCGGCCAGTTCCTCGTGCCAGTCCCAGCACTGACCACCGGTCGCCGGGGTGCCGGTGCGGACGACGGTGGAACACTCGCCGGTGCGCGGGGCGCCGGCCTCGGCGAGGATCTCGGTGCGCGCGTTGAGCGCGGCGATGGTCCAGAAGGGCACCTCGGCACCCTCGGCGACGCCTTCCATCTCCTCGACCAGTTCCGGTGCCCAGGCCCTCGTGGCCTCGGCCGAGCGTTCGGCGAGCGCGGGGACGTCGATCGTGCGCCGGTGCTGTGCGGCCAGGGTCGTGAAGAGCCGGTCGTAGACGGCCCAGGAGCGGGCGATCCCGGCGCGGGCCAGGCGTCCGCGGTCGTAGCCGCGCTGCTTCGGGGAGCCCCCGGAGATGTTGAGCACGCCGACGCGGTTCACGCCACCTCCCGGGCCGCGCGCACACCGGCGGAACGGCGCATGGTGAGCCCGTACACCAGCGCGGCGACGATCATGCCGGCCGGCAGGGACAGATCGATCCCGCCGAGGGCGCCGGCCACAGGGCCGGTGTAGAGAGTGTCGACGCACAGGGCCCCGGCGGTGACGCCCGCGGCGAGGGCGCCGGCCCCGGCCCGGTTGACGCCGCCCCGGTACCAGAACGGGCTCGCGGGCGTCTCGTCCATCAGCGCGAGTCCGTCGTAGCGGTTGCGGCGCAGGACGATGTCGGTGGCGTAGACGGCCATGCTGGGGCCGAGCAGGATGACGGTCAGCTGCAGGACCTGGCTGACGGTGTCGAGGAAGTCGGAGACCAGCAGCGCGTACAGGGTGAGGGCGACCGCGGCGGTGCCGTCGAACAGGACGCTGATGGTCCGGCGGATGCGCAGCCCGACCGCCTGCAGGGCGAGCCCCGCGCTGTAACCGGTCAGGGCGTTGATGGCGACGGTGCCGAGGACCAGGGCGCACAGGAAGACGGGCGTGAACCAGCCCGGCAGGACCTCCTCCAGGCCGGTCCCGGACGACACCGTGCGCCGCTTCGCCGAGCTGGGCGTCATCGCCTCCATGCAGCCCACCCACTGCTGCGACTACACCCGCGCCGACCACACCGACAACTGGTCGCGCCGGCTCGGCGAGGAACGCGCCGCCCGCGCCTGGCGCTGCCGCGACCTGTGGGATGCCGGCGCGCGGGTCGTCCTGGGCTCCGACTGGCCCATCGCCCCCTTCCCCCCGCTGACCGTGATGTCCGGCGCCCGCCACCGGCGCCCCACCCGCGACCTGTCCCAGCCGCCGCACGGCCCCGAGCAGGCGCTCGCCGCCCTGGAGGCGCTCCAGGCGATGACGGTCAACGCGGCCCACGCGGCCGGCGAGGAGGACCGCGCCGGCCTGCTCGCCGTGGGCCACCGCGCCGACCTGACTGTCTTCGCCGACAACCCGCTCACCACGGCCGCCACGGACCTGCCGGAGCTGCCGGTGGTCCTCACGGTGCTGGACGGCCGCCCGACTCACCGGAGCGCGCGGCTGTAGCCCCGCCGAATCGCGCCGGACGGCGCTCGCCGCGAAGGAGGCGGCGGGCGCTGTTCCGGCGTGTTCCCGGACCCGCCGCTGGTCAGTTCGCCGAGCCGCCCTCCACCAGCCGGCGCAGTGCGGGCAGCAGTGCCTCCAGGTCCTGGCCGCTGCGGAAGGCGACGACCGTCGTACCGCCCTCGGGGCCGCCCCCGTCGGCCGCGGGCGCCGGGAACAGGGCGAGCACCTCACCCATCGCCTCGTCGACCTCCGCGACCGGGTCGGCGGACTCGCCGCGCAGCCAGCGGCGCAGCACGTGGTTGTGGGCCGCGACGACGGCCGCCGCCATCAGTTCGGCCCGCAGGGACGCCGCCGTCGTGGGGTCGCCCATCCATTCCGCGATGAACTCGCGGAACAGCCGCTGATAGCGCGCCACGCTGGCGATCTCCCGGTCCCGCAGCGCGGACACCTTGCTGGTCAGGGCGTACCGCCGACGCGCGAGGTCCCCTTCCTCCAGGTAGTGCAGCAGCACCAGGCGCACCGCGTCCGACACCGCGACGAGCGCCGTGCGGTGGCTGGAGGTGGCCAGCCGCTCCCGGATCAGGTCGAGCAGCCGGTCGTGATCGGGGAAGATCACCGCTTCCTTCGACCGGTAGTGCCGGAAGAACGTGGTCCGTCCCACTCCGGCCCTCTCGGCGATGTCGTCGACGGTGGTCTGCTCGTATCCGCGCTCGTCGAAGAGGGCGAAGGCGGCGTCCGCGAGTCGGATCCGCGCGGGTGGCTTGCTCATGACCCCACATCCTCTCCCGTCCCGATGGCCGGACGGCTCTTGCCCCCGCCAACGGCACTGAGTACCGTTTAGTGTATATCGAGTACCAGAGGAGGTTCCGGCGTGGATTCCGTTGCACAGAGCGAGTCCGGTCTGCCGATCCGGCCCGTCTACGACGGGCCGGCCCTGTCGCAGGCCGAAGCGGACGCCAAGCTGGGCGCGCCGGGCCGGTTCCCGTTCACCCGGGGCGTGTATCCGACGATGTACACGGGCCGCCCGTGGACCATGCGGCAGTACGCCGGGTTCGGCACGGCGAAGGAGTCCAACGAGCGCTACCACGAACTGGTGGCCGCGGGCACGGGCGGCCTGAGCGTGGCCTTCGACCTGCCGACCCAGATGGGCTACGACTCCGACGAGGCGATCGCCCGCGGCGAGGTCGGCAAGGTCGGCGTGGCGATCGACTCCATCGACGACATGCGCACGCTCTTCCAGGGCCTGCCGCTGGGCAAGGTGTCGACGTCCATGACGATCAACGCCCCCGCCTCCACGCTGCTCCTGCTGTACCAGCTCGTCGCGGCCGAACAGGGCGTATCCGGTGACCAGTTGACCGGGACGATCCAGAACGACGTGCTCAAGGAGTACATCGCCCGCGGCACCTACATCTTCCCGCCGAAGCAGTCCCTGCGGCTGATCAGCGACATCTTCGGCTACTGCCACAAGGAACTGCCGCGCTGGAACACCATCTCCATCTCCGGCTACCACATGGCCGAGGCCGGGGCGACGCCCGTTCAGGAGATCGCCTTCACCCTGGCCAACGCCAAGGAGTACGTGCGCGCCGCGCTCGCGGCCGGCCTGGACGTGGACGACTTCGCGCCGCGCCTGTCCTTCTTCTTCGTCGCCCGCACCACGCTGCTGGAGGAGATCGCGAAGTTCCGTGCCGCCCGCCGCATCTGGGCGCGGATCATGCGCGACGAGTTCGGCGCGAAGAACCCCAAGTCGCAGATGCTGCGCTTCCACACCCAGACCGCCGGTGTGCAGCTCACCGCCCAGCAGCCCGAGGTCAACCTGGTCCGGGTGGCCCTCCAGGGCCTCGGCGCGGTCCTCGGCGGCACCCAGTCCCTGCACACCAACTCCTACGACGAGGCCATCGCCCTGCCCACGCAGAAGGCCGCACGCCTCGCCCTGCGCACACAGCAGGTCATCGCCTACGAGACCGACGTGACCAAGACGGTCGACCCCTTCGCCGGGTCCTACGTCGTGGAGTCGATGACGGACGACATCGAGGCGGCCGCCCTGGAACTGATCCAGGCCGTGGAGGACCGCGGCGGCGCGGTCGCCGCGATCGAGCAGGGCTTCCAGAAGTCCGAGATCGAGAAGTCGGCGTACCGCATCGCGCTGGAGATCGATCACCAGGAGCGCACCGTCGTCGGGGTCAACAAGTACGTCCTCGACGAGGAGGAGCCCTACGAACCGCTCCGCGTCGATCCGCAGATCGAGATCGACCAGTGTGAACGCCTCGCGGTGCTGCGCGCGGAGCGCGACAACGACGCCGTCGAGCGGGCCCTGGACGACCTGCGGGCCGCCGCGCGCGGCACGGACAACGTGCTGCCCCCGATGCGGGAGGCGCTGCGCCTGCGTGCCACCGTCGGCGAGGTGTCCCACGCCCTGCGCGACGTGTGGGGTGTGCACGTCCCGCACGACACGTTCTGATCAGCCCAAGTCCCGGTGGAGCGAGAGAAAGTCCTGGTGGAGCGAGAAGTGAACGACATCGACATCCGTACGACCGCGGGCAAGCTCGCGGATCTGCAGCGCCGTATCGAGGAAGCGACGCACGCCGGCTCGGAACGCGCCGTCGAAAAGCAGCACGCCAAGGGCAAGCTGACGGCCCGTGAGCGCATCGCACTCCTTCTCGACGAGGGCTCCTTCGTCGAACTGGACGAGTTCGCCCGCCACCGCTCCACCCACTTCGGCCTGGAGAACAACCGCCCCTACGGCGACGGCGTCGTCACCGGCTACGGCACCGTCGACGGCCGCCCCGTCGCCGTCTTCTCCCAGGACTTCACCGTCTTCGGCGGCGCCCTCGGCGAAATCTACGGCCAGAAGATCTGCAAGGTCATGGACTTCGCCCTGAAGACCGGCTGCCCCGTCATCGGCATCAACGACTCCGGCGGCGCCCGCATCCAGGAAGGCGTCGCCTCGCTCGGCGCCTACGGCGAGATCTTCCGCCGCAACACCCACGCCTCCGGCGTCATCCCCCAGATCTCCCTCGTCGTCGGCCCCTGCGCCGGCGGCGCCGTCTACTCCCCCGCCAT